>JANNGR010000432.1:0-7146 GCA_031403955.1 Betaproteobacteria bacterium | reverse complement strand
GAACAAAAACACATCCCAGGTCAGGCTGGTGGCGGCGGCTCCGCCGGCGCCCTCGCGCAGCCGCAAGATGTGGCCGTTCGGGTTGCCGCTTTGCGGCCGGCCGTCTTTCATGTCTGTATAGGCGCGCGGGTTGGCGCTGTCGGGTAGAAGCTGCGACGCGCCGGTGGGGCTCAGGCTGCGGTTGCTGTTGTTGGTCAGCGTGTAATAGACCTCGCCATTGCGCGGATTGACCGAACACCACTCAGGCCGGTCCATCTTGGTCGCACCAACCGCATCAGCGGCCAGTCGGGTGTTGATGCAGATGTCGGCCTGGTCGGCGAAAGCGTAGCCCTGGTAGCCGCGGATGGCGGGGTTGCTCAGTGACAGCTCGATCCACTGGCCGCTGCCGTCATTGTTGAATTTAGCGACATACAGGCGGCCGTTGTCCAGGTACTTGTCACCCGCGCCCAGCCGATTGGATGGCGCTGTGTCCGCCGCATCCCAGTTGGCGGCGGACACGTATTTGTAGATGTACTCGTTGCGCGAATCGTCACCCATGTAAACGGCCAGAGGCTGCCCGGCTACGGCACGGCTGAATACCGCGCTTTCATGCGCGTAGCGGCCCAGCGCGCTACGTTTCTTGGCAAGCCGGGCCTTGTCGTAGGGGTCGAGTTCCACCATGTAGCCTTGCCCGTTCAACTCGTTGCGGTAGTCATCCCGCCCGTCGCCAGAGGTGCCCGTGAGGCTGTTGTTCCAGCGCAGGTATTTGTCATCGCCGCCGGCGGTTTCCCAGCCATGGCGCGAGGCTGCTCCCTGGGCCCGGCCGTAACGGCGCAAGGCGGTGACCGACTTGTCGTTGCCGCGGCGCGCATCGTCGCTGGCGTTGCGATGGAAGTAACCGAACCAGTTCTCCTCGCCGGTCAAGAAGCTTCCCCACGGTGTGATGCCGGTGCCGCAGTTGTTGATGGTGCCGCGGGTCTTGGTGCCGGTCGGAGAATACTTGCTGATGAGTTGCGGACTGCCGCGCGCCGGGCCGGCGATTTCGATATCGCTCAAAGGCGTCAAACGCTTGTTGAAAGCGGAGTCCCTGACGTATTGCCACTTGCCCCCGTTTTTGCGGACTTCGACCACCGCCACGCCATGAATTGCGATTTCCTTGTCCACTTCGGCCGCCGGGCGTGGCAGCGTGGTCTTGCCACCATCGGTGTGGATGAAGAAGCTGGACAGTTTTTCGTCGGTGGTGGCTTCGTGGTTTATCGCCAACAGACCGCGATCGACCGATGTACGCGACGGCTGGCCGCTGGCGCTCAGGCCGAACCACTCCATTCCGTCGTGATGGTCGCCGGCGCGATTGTCGAAGTCGGCGTCGCTGCCATCGTTCCTGAATGCCGAGGCGCCGCCCAGGATCGGGTCGCCCAGCGCGTAAACGATTTCGACCTGGTAGCCGGGCGGCACGATTACTGCATCCACTAGGCTCTTGGGTACGGCGGAAAAACCCAGCAGCTTCTCGTTCGAAGACGCCATCGGAGCGCGTATGGCACCGTCACTGGCGCATCCGCTCAGAGCCGCGCCACCGAGCATTGCAGTGGCCGCCGCGCCGGCGCCGGCACGCAGCATGTTGCGCCGACTCAGGCGCGCGCCCAGTACTGCATCGAATTGGGGGTTGTCGGAGCGGTTGGAGTCTTCGTTGTTGAAAGTATCTGAGGGGAGTTGCGCGTCGTTCTGGCTCATGTCCTGTTTCCTGGCAAGTAAAGTGGAGGAGCATGGAACATGAATGTGAAAAATTCATGACAAACATGTTGCCGTACGGGGTTTGCGGACTTGGCGTTGTGGCGCCGCGCGTGTTTGTGCCTTAATCCGATTTGGCATGTCATTGAAGGAATTGGCGCATGAAACCCTGGCTGCTCTGCCTGTCGTTCCTTGGCTTGTCATTCTTTCTCGCCGGCAATCTGTTTGCGGTCGACGTGCCTACCACCAACCTACCCACGGTGGCGAGTCGTCTTACCAGCGCGCGCGAAGCCATCCAGTCCAGCGACTGGAGTCGCGCGCTGGCAGAACTCCAGGTGGCAGTCCGTCAGGAGCCGGGCAATGCCGATGTGCACAACCTGATGGGGTATTGTTATCGCAAGCAGGCCCCGCCCAATATGCCCAAGGCATTTGAGCACTACAACACGGCGCTCCAACTCGCCCCCAGGCACCGCGCGGCGCACGAGTACATTGGCGAGGCGTATTTGATGGACAAAAAGCTGGCCGCGGCCGAACGACACCTGGCCGAACTCGAACGGATATGCGGCAACAAGATCTGCGAAGAATACGCCGACCTGGCCCGGGCCATCGCGGACTACAAGGCCCATACCCGATAAGGCAGTACCGCAACAGGCGCAGGTTGGCAGTACAGACATTAACCCCATCGCCCGGGTTGATTCGTTTCAGTCAGCTCAACCACTTTTTGGGAACCTGTATGAAACGCAAACTTCTTGGCCTTGCCATTATTCTGGCCTGCACCGTCATGCAGGCGCACGCCATCGGCCGCATGGCAGACGTGGTCGTGGTGGACCGGAACTCGGGCGCGACGCTGCCGGCCTACTACCACCGTGGTGAGTATTGGGTCGCCGGCCAGCCCGGCGCCAGATACGCGATTTCGGTGCGCAACAAGGTCGGCGAACGTTTGATGGCGGTGACCTCGGTCGACGGTGTTAATGTGCTGAGTGGAGAAACCGCCGCCTGGGATCAGACCGGTTATGTGTTTGGGCCTTACCTGCATTACCAGATCACCGGCTGGCGCAAGAGCAACAACGAAGTGGCGGCTTTCGAGTTCTCAGCCGCCAGCGATTCCTATGCCGGGCGCACCGGGCGGCCCGATCACGTGGGTGTGATCGGTGTGGCGCTGTTTCGCGAAAAGCTGCCCGAACCAATTGTCCAGGTACCGGAGCTATCCAGGCACAAGGAGTCCGACAGCGAGCAGCTCCGGTCAAGCCCACGGAGTATGCCGGCACCCGCAGCCGGCATGGCAGACCGCAGCGGCGTTGACGCATCGGCCCAATCGCAAGGCGCCTTATCTTCCAGCGAACGGCAGGCCAAGGCGACGGCAGAACCCATGCCCACGCCAAAACTGGGTACGGCCCACGGCCAGCGCGAGACATCCGTGGTGTCGCGCACCAGCTTCGAGCGCCTGCAAACACAGCCCAACGAGATAATTCGCATCCGTTACGACAGCCGTGAAAACCTGGTCGCCAGCGGCGTGATTCGCGCTCCGGTCACGCGGTTGCCGATACCCGGCCCCAGCCCGTTTCCGCGTTCGGACGACGTCTCGCATGTGCCCGACCCGCCAGCGCGTCGCCAATAAGAGCGCGGCGCCGTGCCGTGATAATGTGGCGGATGCCAAGCACAGCCGCCCAAGCGCACGAGGCCGATGAGTCGCTGATGCTGCTTTATGCCGCCGGCGAGATGGCGGCGTTCGACACGCTTTACGGCCGTCACGCGTTGGGCGTCTGGCGTTATGTGTTTCGCAGCGTGCGCGAACAGGCAGTGGCCGACGACTTGCTGCAGGATGTCTGGTTTGCAGTGGCGCGCCAGGCACCCGCTTACCAACCCACGGCGCGTTTCAAAACCTGGCTTTTCACGATGGCCCATAACCGGCTGGTGGACCACTTTCGCACCAGCAAGAACCATCTGCGCCTGGATGGCTGTGACCTGGAAGGTGAACAAAATGCGGTAGGCAGCCTGAGCGACACGCTGGCGGCCGATTCGGGCTTTGGGCCGCTGCGGCAGTTGCAGTCGCGCGAGCAGGCCGCGGCTTTGATTGCGGCCATCGAGCAGTTGCCGCCCGTCCAGCGCGAAGCATTCTTGTTGCAGGCGGAAGGCGGGATGCAGGTGGAAGAGATAGCCAGCACCACCGGCGTGAGTTTTGAGACCGCCAAGAGCCGCCTGCGTTACGCCCGCAATACCTTGCGCCAACTGCTACAGGAATTTGCATGACCCAGCCAGAGCACCGCGATGAATTGACGCTGCGCTATCTGGAAGCCAGCGCCCAGGACACGCGCCGGCCGGACCAAGGTGTGCGGGAAGCGGTGCGCGCGCATGCACAAACGGTGATCGCCGCAAGCCAGCAGAACATAGCGGGAGTCGCGCCGCAAGTCCCGGCCGCAAACCAGCCGCGATGGAAAATTTCCATGCTGGCCAGTCTGGCCATGTTAGGACTGACCGGTTTGCTGGTGTTGCAATTCGATCGCGGCACGCCGGAAGAAAAACAACTGGTGAACGGTGGCCCGAGCGCCAGCATTTCGACAGCGCCGCAACCAACGCAGCCGCTGCCTGAAACTCCGGCTATCGGCCCGACGCCGCCGGTGGCCTCGATTGGCGAGCCAGCACGCAAAGAGTCCGATGCACCGCTTGGGACGGCCAGGCAGCCGACCCGAAAGGCAGCGGTTGAGCCGCCGGCGCCGCCAGTGCCTTTGGCAGCCGCGCCGGCCAGACTGTCGGATACGGCGGCTGCAGCCTCCACCGAGGTTGCCGGTGTGCAGTCGCGTGGCGCAGTCGTGCCTGACCTTGCGCCGGCTCTACGCGCCGCGCCTGCCGCACGCGCACAGCAAGCGCCACGCTACCGCTCAGAAGCCGGCAGCGCTGAAGATTTGACATCGGCGTTGCATGCCATAACACGGCAGGGAAACGTGGCCCAACTGGAGCCGCTGCTCGTGCTGGGCGCGTCGATCAATGCGCCCGACGATGCGGGCAGAACGCCGTTGATGCTGGCGGTGATACACGGCCATGCCGACATGGTGCAGCGGCTGCTGGCCGCCGGTGCCAACCCGGCACTGGTGGACCGCGAAAACCTGACAGCCCTGCAACATGCCCGGCGGCTGGGCCTGGAGCGTATCGCCCGTCTGCTCGAAGCAAGGTCCTGAATTTGCCATGAACGGAGTCGAACAACTAAACCCCGAACAGCTTGCCGCCGTGCAACATGGCAGCGGCGATCAGGGCGCCGACACGCGAGCTTTGCTGGTTATCGCCGGCGCCGGTTCGGGCAAGACAAATACGCTGGCGCATCGGGTGGCGAACCTGATGGTGCGTGGCGCCGATCCGCAACGCATGTTGCTGTTGACGTTCTCGCGCCGTGCCGCGGCCGAGATGGAGCGCCGGGTCGGCCAGGTGCTCAACCGGGTGCTTGGCATCGATAACTCGCAGCGGCTGCCGTCGTTGCCATGGTCGGGAACCTTTCACAGCATCGGTGCCCGTCTGCTGCGCGAATATGCCGGCCGCATCGGGCTAAACGATGCGTTCACGATTCAGGACCGGGGTGACAGCCAGGACCTGATCGCTCTGGTGCGGCATGAAATTGGCTTGTCCAACGCCAAGAGCCGATTTCCGATGGCAAGCACCTGTCTGTCGATTTACTCGCGCACGGTCAACAGTGGCTTGCCGCTGGCCGCGGTGTTGGCGCAGGTGTTCCCGTGGTGCGCGCAATGGGAGGTCGAACTCAAGCGCCTGTTCGGCGCCTATGTGTTGGCCAAGCAGGAGCAGAACCTGCTGGACTTCGATGACTTGTTGCTGTTCTGGGCCGGGATGCTGGCCGACCCCGCGCTGGCGCGCGAGCTGGGCGCGCGCTTCGACCATGTGTTGGTGGACGAATATCAGGACACCAACCGCCTGCAGGCCAGCGTGCTGCTGGGCCTGAAGCCCGATGGCCGGGGTGTGACGGTGGTGGGCGACGATGCGCAGGCGATTTATTCGTTTCGCGGTGCGACAGTGCAGAACATTCTCGAATTTCCCGCTGCGTTCACGCAGCCGGCGCGGCTGGTTACGCTGGAGCGTAACTACCGCTCGACGCAGCCGATTCTGGATGCCTCCAACGCGGTGATCGCCTGCGCCACGCAACGCCATGCCAAGGCATTGTGGACCGAGCGGCGCTCCAGCGAGAAGCCGCAACTGGTGCTGGTGGCGGATGAAGCCGAGCAGGCGCGCTGGGTCGCCAACCGCATGCTGGAGCATCGCGAGGGCGGGCTGTCGCTCAAGTCGCAGGCCGTGTTATTTCGCACCAGCACACACAGCGCGGCCCTGGAGCTTGAGTTGGCGCGGCGCGATATTCCGTTTGTCAAATTCGGCGGCCTGAAGTTTCTGGAGGCGGCACACATCAAGGACGTGTTGGCGCTGCTGCGTTTTGCGCAAAACCCGCGTGGTCGCATGGCGGGTTTTCGGGCGCTGCAATTGATACCCGGCATCGGACCGGCCAGCGCGACACGCCTGCTCGACGCGATGGCCGTGGCCGCCGAACCAACGGTGACGCTGTTTGCGTTCGTGCCACCACCGGCAGCGGCCACGCAGTGGAATGCTTTTGCCAGTTTGTATGCCGCGTTGCGGCGCGTCGACCGGTCTTGGCCGGTCGACCTGGAACTGGTGCAAGCCTGGTACCTGCCGCAACTCGATCGCCTGCATGCGGACGCACACAGTCGCCGCCAGGATGTAGAGCAACTGCTGCGTCTGGCGCTCAGTTACCCCTCACGCGAGCGTTTTCTGGCCGAGCTTGCGCTGGACCCGCCACAAAGCACCAGCGACGAAGCCGGGCCGCCGCACCGCGACGAGGACTATTGCGTCCTGTCCACCATCCACTCGGCCAAGGGGCAGGAATGGCAGTCGGTATTCGTGTTGAATGTCGTGGATGGTTGTATTCCGTCGGATATGGCCACCGGTACGGCCGCCGATATCGAAGAGGAGCGCCGCTTGCTTTACGTGGCGATGACACGCGCCAGACATCATCTGCACCTGATGGTTCCGCACCGGTTTTATGTCACGCAACAAACCAGCTACGGCGACCGCCACATTTACGCCGGGCGCACACGATTCATCACTGACGCGATGTTGGACCGGTTTGAGCAGTGTGTCTGGCCGCAACCGGCGCCAGCGGGCGAGCAGGCCGGCCTGGACCAGTCCGGGGGGCGCCTGCACATGATGGAAAACGCGCGAGCCTTATGGCGCTGACCCGACATCCAGGCAATAACAAGGAGATGCTATGGATGCCTCCCTGCCCACGGGCAAGGAAATTGGAGCGCTGAGATGAACAGCCGCCTATCAGGAAGAAGAAGCCCGCTTGAGCGAGGTGGATCCTCTGATGGATACGGCATCGAAGTGCCCAAGCGTGATAGACCACGGTCTTCACAAACACCATAGAGG
>JANNGR010000431.1:0-11603 GCA_031403955.1 Betaproteobacteria bacterium | reverse complement strand
ACGCGACATGCTGAAGAAGACACGGTTAGAAAATGCCCCGATTGAAGCACTGCCCCATGGCGACCATGGCCTGCAGCGACGCAGCCTGCTGCGACTGGCGCTGGCCGGCAGTGCCATGGCCGCCCTCAGTCCGATGGTGCTGGCCCAGTCCGGCCCGCCCAAGCGTGGCGGCACACTTACCATCGGTGCCGACGCCGACCCGATCGGCCTTGATCCAACTACCTTGACGGCTTACTCTTCTTATGACTTTACCGCGCTGATCTACACCGGGCTGCTGCGCTGGAATGCCGACATGAAGGTCGAACCGGACCTCGCTACCGGCTACCTGACGCCCGACGACACCACCTATATCTTCCGCCTGCGCCAGGGTGTGAAATTCCACAACGGCCAGGCCTTTACGGCCGATGATGTGAAGTACACCTTCGACCGCATCGCCGACCCCGCCACTGCAAGCCCGAGCGCAACGCTGTTCTCCAGTATTAAGGCGGTTACGGTTGTCGATCCTTTCACGGTGAAGTTCGAACTCAAGGCCCCAAGCGCCACGTTCCTCAGTTACATGGCGACCAATCCGAATGGCGTTATCGTGCCCAGGGGTGTGCTTGACCTGAAGACCAAGCCGGTCGGTACCGGCCCGTTTGTATTCGAGTCCTACGAGCCGAACCAGCAGTTCACGTTGAAGGCCAATCCCGACTATTACGAGGAAAAGCAGCCGTATCTGTCAACCGTAGTGTTCAAGTTCTTCAAGGACCAGGCTTCGATTTCTTCCGCATTGCGGTCGAAAGCGATCGACATGACCTGGTTCAAGGACCCGAAGGTATCGGCGCAGATCGTCAAGTCATCTCCCGACCTGGTGTCCGCGCCCGGGAAGACCTCGCGCACCTTCCCGGTCTGGATGAACATGAAAGCCAAACCGTTCAGCGACGTGAAGGTGCGGCGCGCGTTAAGCCTGGCCACCGACCGCAAAGCCTGCCTGCAAACTGTGTTGGGTGGATCGGGCAAGGTGGGCGCCATGGTGCCGGAGAGCAAGGTCGGCGGCTACGACGGCGTCAGCCCCATGCCTTATTACAAGACCGATGTGGTGGCCGCCAAGAAGCTGCTCGCGGAGGCCGGGCATCCGAATGGCATCGATCTGGGTGACTACATCGTGGTGGCGGCCAACCCGCTCGACGTGCAATGCGCCCAAGTGCTGCAGCAGCAGTGGGCCGCAGCCGGTATCAAGGTCAACCTGAAACCCATGGAAACTGCGCCGCTGATCGCCCTCTGGCTAAAGGGAGACTACACGCTGATGTCGATTGCGCTGAGCTGGAGCGCTGACCCGGACGAAATCGTCTCGCGCTTGTTGTCTAGCGGCGCCCAAGGCAAAGGCATGGGCATGGCCGATTCGCAACTGGACAAGATGATCGAGGATGCACGCGCCATACTGGACACCCCGAAGCGGGCCGCCGCCTACCAACAGATCCAGAAGCACATCGCCGAGCAGGCCTATATTCTCCAGATCTACCAATACCCGTTGCGCTGGGAAGCCTGGCAGAAATACGTGAAAGGTTATGTGCCGCTGGCGGCAAATATCCGCACCTTCGTGCGGACCACCTGGGTGAACAAGTAGGACGGTGCTAACACCGTGCGCGCATGACCTTCGGGCTGGATCATGATCCGGGTGGTGCTCATCCGTCTTGCCTGGATGGTGCCGATCCTGCTCGGTGTGTCCATGGTTGCGTTTGCGCTCATGCGTGCGTTGCCGGGCGACTTCGCCCAGGCAGCGGCGGGCACCACCGAGGTTTCGGCCGAAGCCCTTGACACCATCCGGCGCAATCTCGGCCTGAACTTGCCGGTTTGGGAGCAGTACCTGCGTTGGATCGGCGGCGCGCTGACTGGCGACCTCGGTACCTCGTTCGTGACGCACAAGCCGGTGCTGGGGGAACTGCTGCCCCGATTGGCCGTCACCGCCGAACTCACGCTGATCGCGGGGACGATGGCGATGGTCATCGGCGCTTTGAGCGGGTTGGCATCTGCCCGCTTGCGCGGACGCACCGACTGGATCGTGCGGGGGCTAAACGGATTGCTGCTGGCGGTTCCGAACTTCGTGGTCGCGACCCTGATCGTGCTGTCGGCCGGCCTGTATTTTCCGGAGCTGGGAATATTCAACTACGTTCCTTTTTTCACCGACCCCCTGGGCAACATTGGCAGTTTGCTTCTGCCGGCGTTGTCGTTGGCGCTGGCGGCGTCGGTGACGATCTCGGAGAACACCCGCGCCGCGGTGCTGGAAGTTTCCAGCCAGGACTATGTGATGGTGGCGCGGGCCAAGGGCCTGCGATCCCGGACGATATTGCGAAATTATCTGGTGCGCAACGCGCTGACGCCCGTCATCACCGTCACCGGGCTGCAACTCGCCTCGCTGCTCGGTGGCAGCATCGTGATTGAAACCATCTTCACCGTGCCGGGTATGGGCCAATATCTTTTTGATTCGATCAGCAACCGCAACTATCCGGTGGTTCAGGCGATCGTCCTGGTTGCCGCGACGATTGTCTTGCTGGTGAACGTGCTGGTCGATATTGCTTACGCCAGGGCGGACGCACGGGTGAGTTATGAGTGACGGCAGTACCCCGCCACCGCGCCCCCGGCGAACCGGCGGTGAGGTGTTGTTGGCGCTTGGGCTGGTGATGCTGGTCAGCATGATCGTGATCGCCGTCTTCGGCCCGCTGATTGCGCCGTACAGCCCGTCGGCCACATCACCTGACTCGCTGGCCGGACCGAGCGCCGCGCACTGGCTGGGCACCGATTCCATCGGCCGCGACGTGCTGAGCCGGCTAATCATCGGCGGTCGCACCACGCTGCTGATTACC
Organism: Betaproteobacteria bacterium; assembly: GCA_031403955.1. Classification (GTDB taxonomy): domain Bacteria; phylum Pseudomonadota; class Gammaproteobacteria; order Burkholderiales; family Burkholderiaceae_C; genus CAISIP01. Next base: position 8,760 of record JANNGR010000431.1, on the reverse strand, counting down.
TTTGTTGCGGTGTCTATCGCGGTGGCCGTCGGCCTGGTGCTCGGCCTGGTTTCGGGTTATGTCGGAGGCATGGTCGATGAGATCATCATGCGCGCCCTGGACGTGGCCTTCGCGTTCCCGGTTTTCCTGCTGGCCATCGCGGTGGTGGCGGCACTCGGGCCAACGGTGCCCAATCTCATCCTGACGATTGCCATCGTCTACACGCCCCAGATGGCCAGAGTAGTGCGCGGCCCGGTGCTCAGCGTGAAGCGCTGGGACCATGTGGAGGCAGCCAGAAGTGTTGGCGTCAGCGAATTTGCGATCGCCACCCGCCACGTGCTGCCGCTGGTGGTTTCGCCCATTCTGGTGCAGACGGCGCTGACACTGGCGCACACCATCTTCACCGTGACGGCACTGTCCTTCCTGGGCATAGGGCCGCCGCCACCCGATCCGAACTGGGGTGGCATGTTATCGGAGGCCAGACAGTTCATGGAGCTCGCTCCGCTGACGGTGATTGGTCCCGCCGCCGCGATCGTCTTCGCCACCCTGACCTTCATCGTGCTGGCCAATGGCTTGCGTGAAATGCTTGACGTGGGCAGCCGGTGATGGGCGCAACGAATCCAATCCTCCAGGTCACGGGACTTACGGCGCAGTTCACCGGTGGCGGCTTAACCTCGCAAGTGGTGAAGGGCATTTCCTTCGATATCGCGGCGGGTGAGGCAGTCGGTTTCGTCGGGGAGTCGGGCTGCGGCAAAAGCGTCACGGCACGCGCCCTGATGCGCCTGGCTCCGGAAGGCTCTTCAGTCGAATGGGGCGGTACGGTTCTGTTTCGCGGCCAGGACCTGTTGCGGCTCCAGGAGGCCGAGATGCGGGACATCCGGGGGCGGCGCATCGCGATGGTGTTCCAGGACCCGATGACCTCACTCAACCCGGTCATGACGGTCGGCGCACAGATCGGCGACGTCGTGCGTCGCCACACCGGCGTATCGGCAAAGTTGGCGCGGCGCCGCTCGGTGGAACTGCTCGGCCTGGTAGGCATCCGTGACCCGGAGCGCCGCGCAAACGACTATCCGCACCAGTTCTCCGGCGGCATGCGACAACGCGTATTGATCGCCATCGCGGTTTCCTGCGAACCCGACTTGCTGATCGCCGACGAGCCGACCACCGCGCTGGACGTCACGGTGCAAGCCCAGATCCTGCGGTTGCTGATGCGGCTGCGCCAGGAGCTGGGCATGGCGCTGATGCTGATCACGCACGACTTCGGCGTTATCGCCGGCATGGTGGAACGGGTGTACGTGATGTTCGACGGCGAGATCGTCGAAACCGGTAACGTCGATGCAATTTTCGCCAACCCGCGGCATGTCTACACGCGTGCCCTGCTGGATGCGGTGCCGCGTCTCGACATCGCTGGGCGGCCAGCATGACCAGTGCGCATACGTTGCTGCAGGTACGCGACCTATCCGTCACCTTCCCGGCGCGGCGCGGGAAACCGCCGGTGCGCGCCGTGCAGGGTGTTTCCTTCGATATCGAGCCCGGCCAAACCCTCGGGCTGGTCGGCGAATCAGGGTCCGGCAAGACGACGACGGGCCGGGCAATCCTGCAACTCCAGGCGGTAACCAGTGGCTCGGTGCACCTGCTAGGCCGCGAAATCACGGCCATGTCGCGCTCAGAAGTACGCCCGATGCGCCGGCACATGCAGTTTGTATTGCAGAACCCCTATTCAAGCCTGAATCCGCGCATGACGATTGCGCAAACTCTGGCCGAGCCACTGCGGGTGCATCACTCGGTGCCGCCGGCCCGGATTGCCGCTCGAGTGGCGGAACTGATGGAGCTGGTCGGCATGGACCCAGCTACCGTTGGTCGTTATCCGCATGCGTTTTCCGGCGGCCAGCGGCAGCGCATCGTGATCGCCCGAGCGCTGGCGGTCAACCCGGACTTCGTTGTGTGCGACGAACCGGTGTCCGCGCTCGATGTACGGACGCAGGCGCAAATCGTCGCCCTGCTCCAGTCGCTGCAGGACAAACTCGGCCTGTCCTATTTGTTCATCGCACACGATCTGGCGATAGTGCGACACGTCGCGCACCGGGTGGCAGTGATGTTCAGCGCCCAGGTCGTCGAACTCGGCGAAGCCGCCCAGGTGTACGACGACCCGGCCCATCCCTACACCCGTGCCCTGCTGGACGCGGTGCCAATACCCGACCCGGCGCAGCAGCGCAGACGGCTCGCCCTTATCCCACCCGAGCCACAGTTCCACGAGCGCGCGAATAGCGGGCCATGTGTGTTCGGCGAGGACCACGCCAAGACCGGTACCCCCACTTGGCATGTGCTTTCGGCTGGGCATGGTGTGTCGTGCCGGTTTTGGCCGCCGGGGTCGTAGTCGTCACTCAATTTCTTGAGCGTGTCAAACTACGTGGCCTTTCGGAAGACCCTGAGATGATCTTCGGCGATGCGGTGCTCGGTGTCGGTAAGCTCGGGCAGCTCAAGCCCGTGATACTTGTGAAAAGCAGATGAAAAAATCCGCGCTGTGTTATTGAGGCAGCAGTTCGGCGCGGAGATGGGCTCGGTTCAAAGCAACAGATTGCGAAATGGATGCTGGTTCTTCCAGCGGTAGGCATGAAAATCTCGCTCATCGGTGCTGACGATGCGGCCCTCGCCAACATCTTCCGCCAACAGCACCAGCGACGCATCCGCAAGATCCATCGGCAAATCGCCATATTGGCGCATCAATGCGGTGAGCCGGGGCAGATGATCTGCCCCCATGACAAAAACGCCCACGCCGTGTGTACCCAGGGTTTCCATCCAGCCCAATGTCTTCGCAACGCCGATTCGTTTGAACATGAGATGCACACACTCCACCAGCACCGGATAGGTGGTCATCAGCGGCTCGCGGTTGCCCCGGAAAAAATCACGGCACCGCGCGTGGAAAGCATCGCCCCGATCCGCTAAGGCCAGCCACGCGCCGGTATCCACCAGAATCATGGCTGGTTTCCAATCTTGGCCGTGAAATCGAGCAGATTCTTATACCTGGTGGCAAGCTGCTCATCGGTGTCGATGCAGCCCACAAACCCTGCCGCCTCAAGCGCCTGGAAGAAGGGGGAATCGCCCTGGTTCGATGCGCTTGCAACGGCTACAGGCGTAGGCGGCAGGCCATGCCGCTGCTTGACGAACTGAACAAAATCCAGAACCTCAGCTCGCAGATTGGGTGGCAGCGTAGCGACTTCGGATGCAATTTTGCTCAATGTGTTCATCACGCACTCCTTTGGTGTTGACATGCGAATCTTATCGGCTCTGACCGGTCTGCATTTTTCTCAGGCAAAGCGCCGCGAACCCAAGGCAACGTGGGGACAAATTGTCCCTCCCCTACCCGCGATTCTGAAACAGCGCCACGCGGGCTTCAGAGTTGCCGCCTGGTTCACCCATCAACAACCCTCCGATTTAGCGCTTGGTCGCCGCGCCCTTGCTGGTTTCAACTGTCCGGCATTTCCGGATGATTCACGGTTCTGTTGTCCGGTTTTTTCAGACAAATGGCCTTCGTTGTGTGCGACGAACCGGTGTCCGCGCTCGACGTGCGGACTCAGGCACAAATCGTTGCCCTACTGCAGTTTTTCCGAGCGCCGCGGTCTGATTCCCGACACGGACGAACGTGAGGACCGGTCGTTCGCGGCCAACGGTTCTGGCATTGACCATGTTGGCGATTATTTTTGGAATCGGTCGACCCCGCTATTGAGCGGGCTGGCCAAGCAAAGCCCGGATCAAGCAAGAACTGTCAGAATCGTCGGCCTGAACCGCGAAAGCAAACGACATGGAAACCACGGGAACTTGGTGGATGGGGCGGCACTTGCGAAGCATGTGCAGGTATCCGCACGGTTCCCGGGCATGCACAGTGCCCATTTTCGGGTGCGTCCGGTCTGAGCCGGCCGACGCGTGATGCAGTTGCGCAAACGATTTCGCCAGCTCGAACCTAAGGTTCTAGCGCTGCTGGATGGCCCGCTGCTCAGCCGCGTGCGGCCCTGGCTGGACCAACGCGAGGTTTTCAACTTCCGGCGCAAGCCGCTGGCCATGGGCGCGGCCATCGGCATGTTTTGCTCGCTGATTCCGGGGCCGCTTCAGATACCGTGCACGCTGCTGGTTTGCAGTTGGCTGCGCGCCAATGTCATAGCGGGCGCGGTTGCCACATTTTTTACCAACCCGCTGACCATCGTCCCGCTGTACGTGCTGGCGTTTCAGATCGGTCAGGTCATATTGCCTGGCGTGCAGACCCTGCCGCCGGTAGCCAATATCGGCTTTGGCCCTGGGACCTGGTTTCACGAGCTGATGACGTGGGTCAAAGCGCTGGGTTGGCCGCTGGTGGCGGGACTGCCGGTTCTGGGCCTGATCCTTGCGACGCTGACCTACCTGGTGGTCAATGTCCTATGGCTGGCGCCAACCTTCAAGCGTCTTTGGGCCAGACGCCGCAAGGCCGGACGAGTTTGAGCGTGACCATGGCCGCGCATCTGTCCCAAGTGCGCCAGGACTTGCTCCATGCTCTACTGCATGTGCCCGACGCTGATCGCGCCGTGACGCTGGTTTCGCCGGCCATGCGGGCCGAGTTGCGGCGAGCGCCGGCGCCGTGCTGGAGCGGCACAACTTCATGGCACCCTGTGCCTGACGATGGCTGAGCAAAATGGCACGCTGGAATTGCGCCAAATGGTCCGACTCAAAGCGCTCGATGATGGAGGCCAGCGTGATCATTTGACCGTCCCCCAATCGAGCGTGAAGCGATTCATCAAGGCGGAGACGCGAACGCTGGCCAGCCCGTTGGTGTGGCTGGTCAGGTGGGTGTAACGCGCGGTGGTGAGGATCGAGTGCTGGCCCGGAATCTCTCGTACTTCCAGCAGGTCTACCCGGCTTCAATCGGGTGAGTGGCATCACTGTGGCGACTGTGCGGGGTAATCTCATTCGTTTGCTGGCGTTTAACAAAATATTGACGGAGGCTCGATACGAGCGCAGGAATACTGGCGACCTTGTCGTCAAGTGACAAGCCGTATTCGACTTCAGTCATCGTCAGAAATTTTGGTGACTTGAGTAACGGATGAAATCGGGTTGATTGCCAACGTCAACATCCCCCTTTTAAGGTATGACAGGCGCCTGGAAATCCGCTACGGTAGCTTGTCGGTGCCAAGAACGTCGATGCGCGGGAGTTTGACGCACGCCGATGGTTTGAATTATTGGCATCGGAAGCTCACGGGCGAATCTTGACTTCCGATACCCCGGCAGAGTATGAGTTCGCGGTCAAACGCAGAAAGGGATTCAATATGTCTACACAATTTGTTAGCCGAGTCTTCACCTTCACCCAGCCCGACGGCAGCAAAGTCCAGCTACGCGGTTCGGGCGACCAGAACTATGCAGTGTTCGAGACGCTCGATGGCTACACTGTGACCAAAAACCCGGGGACCGGCTTCTACGAAGTGGCACAGTTGTCTCCCGACGGCAATGCTTTGCAGCCAGCGCCTGGCCCTGGTGGCGGGATTAACGGTGCCAGTGCCGGAGTGCCACGCGGCTTGCGCGTGCGCCACGAGAGTGCTCTGGCTGCGGGGCGCGATTCCGCGCTGCGCATTTCCGGCCGGCGTTGCGACCAACGTCGGGAGGAACGGCGTCAACAGATGCGCGCGATGCGGGCCATGGCGGCCGCTGGCGGCCCTCTGCTGGCGCCGCCGCAGCGCCAGACCGTGGGCGATTTCGTTGGGCTGTGCATGCTGATTGACTTCAGCGATTCGCCGGCAACGATTCCACGCGATGAGGTCGAGCGATTTTGCAATCAGCCGGGCTACAACGGCTTTGGCAACCACGGTTCGGTGTTTGACTTCTTCAGTGACAACTCGATCGGCCGTTGCCGCTACACCAACGTCGTCGCTCCGTACTATCGTGCGCAGCATCCAAAGACGTACTACACCGACCGCACAATCCCGCAGCCGCAGCGCGCTTACGAATTGATCAACGAGGCACTGACGCACCACAAAGCAAATGGCTTCGATTTCTCGCCGCTGACGGCCGACAGCCAGGGCTTCGTTTATGCGATGAGCGTCTATTACGCGGGACCGGTCACGAACAATTGGGCCGAGGGGTTGTGGCCACACGCTCACCACCTGGGCAGCGCGGTGATGTTGCGGCAAGGCAAGTCGGCCTTTGACTACCAGTTCACCGCTATGGGCGCGGAGCTCGAGCTGGGCACCTTCTGCCACGAGAACGGCCACATGCTGTGCGACTACCCGGACCTGTACGACTACGGCTACGAGTCCAGCGGTGTCGGCGGCTACTGCCTGATGTGCGCCGGCAACAATGTCAGCGAGAAGAACCCGATTCAGATCAGCGCCTATCTCAAGCGCCTGTCCGGCTGGGCGCGCACCGTGACGCCTTTGGAGCACGGTCGTCAGGTCACTCTGGAAGCTGGTAAAAACGATTTCGCAATCTACTCCCGCGGTGGACGCGAATATTTCCTGATTGAAAACCGCCACAAGGTCGGCCGCGACGCGGCACTTCCGGATGAGGGCTTGGCGATTTGGCATGTTGACGAAGACGGTGACAACCGGCACGAGCAGATGACTGGCGGCAGCCACTATGAACTATCGCTGGAGCAGGCAGACGGGTTATTTCAGCTCGAGCGTCTGAAAAACCAAATCGGCGATGCAGGCGACCTGTTCGCCGGACCCGGTACAGGTTTCACCAACAGCACGACCCCCGGCAGCAAATGGTGGAACGGCACGTCGTCAAATCTGACCATCGACCAAATCTCGGCCGCCGGCGCGTCCGTCACGTTCCATTGCCAGTTGTCCGACGCAGTGACGCCGCCCCAGGTGCTGAGCAAAGCGTCAACACCGAATGCTGCGATACCCGAGAACAACCAGACCGGCATAAGCGACACAATCAACATCGCTGAGGCGCTGACGCTCTCCAGCGTCAAGGCCGGCGTTGACATCAAGCACACCTATCGCGCCGACTTGCGCGTTACGCTAACCACGCCGTGGGGCACCGTGATCGAGTTGCACCCGAAGGGCCGTGGCGGCAACGCCCAGGATTTGAAGGTCACTTACGATGAGACCACGCTGCCCGCGCTAGCCACGCTGCGAGGGCGTAGCGCGCAAGGTGCTTGGCAGTTGAAGGTGCAGGACCTCGCACCAGCCGACACGGGGCGATTGAACCGCTGGTCACTGGAATTCTCGGCTGTTGGGGCGGCGCTCGCGCCGATCGAACTGAAGGAGTCGGCCGGCACGCCGATCCCGGACCACCCGCACGCCGGCATCGAGAGAGCGCTGGCGGCCATCGGCACGGCCAAGGTCGGTAGCGTCGAGGTGTCGGTGGACATTTCACACACGTGGATCGGTGACTTGCAGGTGAGCTTGCAGTCACCCGCGGGCACCCAGTTGGTGCTGCATGACGGCAAGGGTGGTTCGGACCAAAATCTGGTGCGCACGTACACCGAGACCAATACGCCTGGGCTGTCTTTGTTGGCTGGGCAGCCAGCGGCGGGATTGTGGCGGCTCAAGGTGATGGATGGCGCGTCGCAGGATCAAGGCAAGCTTAATTCCTGGCGTGTGCTCATCAAGCTGGCGGTGTGACCAAACTTGTCGAATCTTCGACGACCCACGGCAGCCAGCCTCGAACTACCACGAGCAACCGACCGGCACCGGGGGAGCGGCGCTTCGCTCTACGCCGCCACGCTCAGGCGACGCCACGCCAGCGCGGCATAGGGGCGCGTCGCCGGTTCTGGGCCTCATCCGTACCAAAACGCGATATCCCACCGGCGGCGCCCGTCAGGTGGCGTGCCCTGGTCCAGTCCTCGAACACCCAGATCGACGCGACCGATCGGTGGCTCTTGATCGCGCAGCGGCAGACATCCTCAGCGCCAGCCAGCAGGGCACGTCGCTGGACGTTGTCCTACAGCCTATCGGCCTGCATGATGGCACAACCGGTGCGGTACTGGCCGTATAAGAGTTTGCGCTCGAGCCTCGTGCTCGTTTCATCGTCGAATTCCTAAGGTGAGGCCCATGAACCCTTCCGCCACCCCGCCGTCGAACACCGCACCTGCCGACGAAGACCTTGCCGAGCAGGCCCGTCCCGGCTACGGCATTCCGTCGCAGGACCCGAGCCCCGCGGCGCAGATTCCACTGGAACCCGAGGAAGCCGAGCGCGAGGCCAAGTCGGTGCTGATGGGTGGCGGCGTGATGGCCGGTGCGGCCGCGGGCGCCACCATCGGCGTCGTGGTGGCCGGCCCGGTGGGTGTGGTGGTAGGAGCCACGCTGGGAGCCGTTGCCGGCGCACTGGGTGGCGCCGCCGCTGGCACCATGGTGAACCCGGAGGATTCGAGCAGCGCCGACACAGCGCCCGCGGACACCGTGCGCCTGCACATCGACGACAGCGGTGGTGGCGGCCGACCGGTGGTGCTGATCCATGGCTGGCCGCTGTCTGCCCGGGCATGGGAGCCGCAGGTGTCAGTGCTTCGCGCCGCCGGCTATCGCGTGGTGGCCTATGACCGAAGGGGCTTCGGCAGCTCGGATACGCCGGAGTCAGGCTACGGCTACGACACGCTGGCCGACGACCTGCAGCGCGTCATGGACCAGTGCGGACTACAGGATGCGACGCTGGTGGGCTTCTCGATGGGCGGTGGCGAAGTGGCGCGCTACATCGCACGGTGCGGCGAATCGCGCCTGCACAGCGTGGTGTTTGCAGCGGCAGTGCCGCCGTATGGAACACATGCTGGCTGCCGTCGAGGTGGCGGCAGAGGGGATCTCCGCCGGCGGCGCT
>JANNGR010000430.1:0-5287 GCA_031403955.1 Betaproteobacteria bacterium | reverse complement strand
CCATGCGGCTGACAATTGACTTCAGGCTTTCCATGGCCCCGAGGCGATACTCCTTGGTGACGTGTTCAACTTCAATTATGGGCATGGTCAGATCACGTCGGCAAAATAGGCTTCGGCCTGCTTGAAAAACAGGTAGCTCAGCGGGAGAAATACCGCCACCACACCCAGGCCCGGCAGCAGCGTGGGCCAGTCCGGCGCCAGGCCCTCCAGCATCACGCGCTGAAAACTCTCCACTATGCCCGCGATGGGGTTGAGGGAATACAGGGTGTACAAAATGTTGGACCAATCACCGGCTGCCTGCTCGATCAGCAGCTTTTTCTTGACCAGTGCCAGCGGGTAGATGATGGGCGAGGCATACATCAGCAACGACAACGCCAGAGGCATGAACTGCGCCACGTCGCGTGAATACACATTGAGCGCGGCTCCCACCAGCGAGAGCGTGAGCGCGGTGAGCACGATCAACAACAAAATCACCGGCGCCCACAACATGCTCAGGCTCGGAGCAACGCCGTACCACCACATCATGCAGGCCAGGATGACCAGGCCGATGGCCAGGTCCACCAGCTTGGTGGCGATGGCCGCCAGGGGGAAGATTTCGCGCGGAAAATAAATCTTGCGGATAAGGTTGGCGTTGTTGACCACGCTGCCTACTCCGTCGGCCGCCGATTCCTGGAAAAACACCCACGGTATCAGCGCGCAGAACGTCAGCAACGGGTACGGAATAGCGCCGCTGTCAATGCCCACAAAGCTGCGCACCAACATGAAGATGACCACCAGTACCAGCGGCTTGAAGATCACCCACAGCAGGCCCAGGTGGGACTGCTTGTAACGCAACACGATACTTTTCCAGGTCAGCACCGCCAGCAACTCGCGGTATTCGTAAATGGCTTTAAGACTGGCAATCATGTAAGCGGGCCGGGTGTGCGGATCAACTGCGGTCGCTGTCTACGGCTGGCACCAAACGCTGCAACAGCAAGAACCAATCGCCACCCGCAGGCCGTGCAGGCAGACGGGTAAACCGCTCTTCGGCTGCGATGGGCGCAATTTCCCTGGAGTTGTCTTCGGGGTTCAATTCCCCTGCCACCCAATGCGCCTGGTAAAGGGCGCCAGGCCTAAGCCCCATGAGACTGTAAGGCACGCTGGCGCCAAGGCCGGCAGGAAACCAGGCCAGCGCCCGCTCGTCGGTCTGTATACGCACCAGTGGCCGTAACTCCTCCGGCGTCTGTTCGCCGGTCACCAGGGCGCCGGGCCGCGCCGGCATGGTCCACCAGCGTTGCCGTTCAAAGAAACGGCGCACTTTCGCCGTGGCGTCCGCGCCTGGGTATTGCAATGCTTCCCACCACGGCCTGGCCACACCGTATTCGGCAAACTGCGAGTCGGTGGTGCTTTGGGTGGGATACCAAAGCCCGTGGGCACCGTAACTAAAGCCGATCGCGCCCGCCTGTATGGCGCGGATCATGCATTGGCGTACATGCGACGCACGAAATCGGCCATGGATGCCTTCGTACCGGCATTCGCTCTCCACCACCGGCACGCTCGCGCCCCCTCGCTGCCGTGGCCGGTACACATCGGCTGGCGGCAATTCGCCATGCCCGGCCTGGACCATGATGAAGTCCATCCAACGGGCACTTTCCAGCGTCGGCAGTTGGCGCGCCCAGTCTGCCGGATGGGCAGTCAATAAGCGGCCGTGGTTATCGATGGAACGTATGTAGTTCGCCAATGCATCCACTTTTTGCAACCGGTCCGCGGCGGGCATCAGGTTGTACTCGCCCGCGATCATCCAGATCACGTCGAACTCAGCCAATTGTTCGACGATGTCTTTCCAAAGTAGTTTGTGTTGATCCAGGCTCAGGGCATCAAACCCGGTGTGGAATGCGGCCGCAATGGCAACCGACAATCCGCGGCTGTTGGCGTATCGAACATAGTGGCGGGTGTTTTGCCAGATTCTTTCACGCAGGTGTTGCGCCATTGGTTTGGTGTAAAGCGTTCCGATGCCGCCCAGTCCCGGTTCAACCGGGCCTTGAAATGCAATTTGGACGACGTTGAAGCCTTGCTCTGCACGCCGGTCCACCAATGCCTTGAACATCGACGGTATGGCTGGATTGGAAGATCCATAAATGGGGCACAGCGCGGACGGGCAGAACCACCAGGTATCGGCTAGCCAAAGCACCGGCGAACCCTGAGCCGACTGAAAGTGACTCCCGTCGTTGGCCAGGTGCCGGGGTGTCGCGAATGGCGCTACCGGACTCGCATCATCGGCCGCCACGCCACGCGCCGCGACACACAGGACGCAAACGCAGAAAAAGCCTGCAAAGAATGATCTCGACCAACGCGGCGCCAATTGCTTCATGGGCTGGCCCAGACGGTCAGCGCCAGGGTCCACGCGTGTGGCTGGGTCAATGGCAGGCACGGACGGCAAATCAAACCAACCCGCTGTTTGGTCGGTCAAAGGTATTTTGCCAGCCGCCATCCAAGCGGCATGGATTCCAGCGCCTTCTTGGCCACCAAACGCGCCGGCAGTTTCATTTCGAACAGGTCGAAGCGAACATCACAGCAGAAGTTGATGTGCCGTCGCGGCACGGGGGTCGGCGTCCTTGGGCTCACGGCATGAATGGAGCGGGCTGAATTCAGGAACAGCACCAGGGTGTTGGCCGCATAGTTGGCGGTCTTGATAATTCGCACCTGCGAATCGTCGACTTCCGCGGGCAAGGTCGAAATCTTCACGGCGTGCCGGTTTGGGTAGAGATCCGCCGTCGCTTGGCAGATGTTCAGGTCGGCACCGGTTGAGTCGTCATCCGAGCGCCGGAAATAGAGCAGCCCGGCAAACAATTCCGAGGTGCGGTCGACGTGGGGCCCACGCACGATGCGCGGCTTTTGGGTGTAGTTCAGATAGAACTGGCATTCCATCGAGGCATCGGCGCCATCGGCCAGCGGATCGCCACGGCCGCCGGGCCGCATGCCGACTACAAAGTCGTCCAGCTTGCGTCCGGCCTGGCGCTCGATATCCGGGCGAAGCGCCAACATCTGCTCGCCCGTCACCGCGATCAGCTCTGTAAAGAACGCCTTGGACGTGTGGTAGCGGAAGAACTCGCGCCAAAGTGGTGATACCCGCTCATCCGCCACCACCTTGCAGGCAGGGTAATCAAACCAGGTGTCCTTGGCCACCTGACCATTGAGGATCAAGTCGTCGTTGGGAAATTCATGTTCCAGCTGGGCATACACATCGGGATCGATCGCGTCGGTGATAACCAGATGTGGATAGGGATCGAGCACGAGATCGGCCTTGCTGACCCTGGACAGGATGCTCAATCGGTTTTTGTCAAGTGTCATCGGGTTGCTCCGGGACGGGAAAATCAAGTGACCAGAAATCGAACGCACGAGCACCCGACGGCACGTATCTTAGCCGTTGGTCAACCGCGACGGCGCGGGTGAAGCGGCGGCGCGCGGCGCATGCAATTTTCATGGGTGATCGATCAAGCGGGACTTGATTCGCCTGGCCACGGCCTGTAAATCGTTGCCCAGCAGCATCGTTGCGAAGGCAAGCCGCGCACTGTCGTCGAAATGGTGCATGGCGTTGGCTGCCTGCAGGCAGCGCCTGGGGCCCAGCGTCATTCCCTGTTCCCGCAGCAACGTCAGGAACCAGCGTGCACCGCTGCCAGACTGCCCTTTCAGTCCTCTTTTTGCAAGCCATTCAAGATAGGAAATCATCGCGTCAGCTTTTTCGGGGCCATGGCCGGAACTGGGCGAGGAGATGTTTTTTTCGCTGCGTCTCCAACTCACCATGGCGCCGTCCAGCGTGACGATATCGGCGTCGCCACTCAAGGCAACCCAGGACGCGTCGTCCGAACACCAGCCGGCCGGAAAATCCACCAGGCCGCCGATTTCGTCGAACGCGGCGCGGGCGAATATGTACTCGCAGGCAAATGATGAGAAGCGCATATCCATGCGCGCTTGCACGAACTGGCTCGCGCCAAGGCGGGCTGGGTAACGGTGCGTTTCGCGAATCAATTGGCCGGTTTGATCAACAATGCGGGTGTTGAAATGGAATAGCCGCGTAGTCTTCGCCAAAGGTCCATCCAGCGCCGACAGCAGCACTTCGACGCAATTCGGGTCGGCCAGATCGTCGTCCGAGAACAGCCAGACCCAGGGTGAACCCGTCAAGCGAATACTGCGTGACCATTGCGCGGCCAGCGACTTGCTGCCCAGGTTGCTTGGAAAGCGGTGGTAATTGAGGTTCAGGTCGGCCTCGAATTGGCGCGTGATCTCCACCAAAGCATGTGGACTGCAATCATCGGCGACCAATACCGTGAAATCCTTCACGCTTTGCGCCGCAAGCGACTGCAAGGCGGCGGCGAGGAAGTCTGGTTTATAAGCCGGGACAACCACACTGAGCAGGCCGGGGTTCATGGTGCTAGCGGCCCACTACTTTGGCATGAATGGCCGCCAGCTTTCTCGGGTAGCCGCTCAGTGAAAACTCACGCATCGCATGGGTCCGGTTGGATGAGGCGTCAAGCACGCGTGTTGGCGAGCAGCCGGTCCAGTTCAGGAACGGATACGGTGGCGAGGCTCATGAATCAAACTGCGTATGAAAGGCTTAGCCAGCACAAAGGCCGGGACCTGCTGGCTTTTCCGTCCGTCCGGCGCCGTCCACAACGTCTCCACCCACACGGCCTGCGGCAGCGCCAGCATCGTCGCCTCGAAACCCACGAACCGGTCCATCGGCCGGGCTCGCCCGGTGACGGGAGATTCGACATCAATATGTTGCATAGGCACACCCAGGAGTGGAAGTTGAAAGCGCGGGTCAGAAACACCTGACAGCAGTCGGTAATCGGTAGTCGTCGGGTCAGAAACGTCATAGTATTTTCCAATCCAGGTGTGAGCCTGAAGGGAAGTTGATGCGACGATCTTTGGTAGTGGGTTGACGGGGTTGAAAGGCTCAGTTTAAAGGGCGGGGATTTGTCTGCGGGGTTTTTTATACAGGCCCCTGCCAGGCCGCCGGAGGCACCCCCCGATCATGCACATGTACTCATGCATGATCCCGACCCCCCCGGCATTGGGCTGCAGTGGCTTCAGGCCTGACGCGCGGGGTCGGATTTTGACCGGTTGAATTGCGTAAACAAATCGGCCTTGGCTTTTTGCATTGCCCGGGCGGCGGCCAGATCGGTGTGGGCGCTGGCGTGGGCCTGTAAATCTTTTAGCCTGATACCGGCCTTGAAGCGGACCAACTTTTTCTTGCTCAACTCAACCAGACACGCCAGGGGCGTCTTCACATCCTCGTGGCGGTAGC
>JANNGR010000429.1:0-1632 GCA_031403955.1 Betaproteobacteria bacterium | reverse complement strand
CCAGCACCAGGTCGGTGTGGCGGCCGGCCTGGTTCGCCTGATACGCGCCATTCCTGCCGATGAAGCCGAGCGACAGCGGGTCGGTCATGTCCAGGCAGCCCATGCCATTGGGAGAACTGATCACCGGGATCCGCAGGGCATGCGCGAACTCAGTCAGCTCCTTGCTCGCTTCGGACAAGGTCACCCCGTGGCCGATGAATATCACCGGGCGCTTTGCCTGCAGCAGCATATCCAGCGCTTTCTGGATATCCTCGGGCGAGCCGCCGCTGCGGCGCAGATGGAAACCGTCCCACGCCGCCTCCGGCTGGACATCGGCCTCTTCCTGAAACAGGTTGAACGGTATGTCCACATTGACCGGGCCGGGCCGTCCGCTGGTCATCGTGGTCACCGCCTGGCGCAGCGCGAGGGGCAGCATGTCCACCCGGCTCGGCTGGAAACTGCGCTTCACCACCGGACGAATGACATTCGGGAAATCCGCCTGGTTGTGCCGGTTGAGTTCCTGAAACGGCCCGCGGTTGAACTGCGAGGTCGGCACATTCGCCGTGAGCGCGAGAATGGCGGACGAATCCGTCTGCGCCACGGCGAGTGACATGATGAGATTGGCCGAGCCCGGGCCGGTCGAGGTCAACGTTGCGCACGGCTGATGTTTCACCCGGAAATAGCCGTCCGCCATGTGGCCCGCAACCTGCTCGTGGCGCGGCGAGACGAGTTTTATCCGGTCGCGAACTTCATACAATCCGTCGAGCAAGCCGACGTTGCCGTGGCCGCAAATGCCGAAGACATAGGGGATTTTTTCGTTTACCAGGAACTCCGAGATAAGCGTCGCGCCCTTCATTCTTGCCATATTGCCCTGACCTTCCGAAAGTGATGGCTTCGCCCTCGCCCGGGCCAGTTGTCGATCACCACGCTCTGACCGAACAACGGCTTGCGGCAGCACAAGACCGCTTGGTCCTCTATCCTTTTAGCATGTGTTCGTAATTCGCCCCCATCACCTCGGTGATCGGACGGCCTGCCCGCAGGGCCTGCGCCATGGCCGCCGCGCGTGCCGCATCAGCATGTCGTCGAGCTCGGCGGCCGTGGTGGTGCCATAGATCTCCGGCTCGCGCTTGCCCAGGTAAGCCATGTTGGCACCCTGAATCAGAAGAATCTTTGTCATCTCAAATCACCTTTGCGCTAACAATGATGTCAGCGAGGCGCAACCCGCCCGGCTGCTGGAAATGCAGACCCTGCAAGGATACACGGGGCACGCGCAGACGTGTGTCGCACGCCCGTTGCGCATGCCGCGATTTCCCGTGCCGGCGGAAAAAGGCGGACAATTCCCCCACTTTCAATTCAGGAGAGCAGCATGAGCAATCACGTCTACAAGCATCTTGACCTCACCGGTTCATCGACCGAGAGCATCGAGGATGCTGTCAATCGCGCCATCGCCAAGGCCTCCTTGACCGTGCGCAATATCCACTGGTTCGAGGTGATCGAGACGCGCGGCCACGTGGAAAACGGAAAGGTCGCGCACTGGCAGGTGACCATCAAGGTGGGCTTCACCCTGGAAGACTGAGGTCGCGCCCTTGACGGGGCCATGAGGGCGGTAACGCACAGACGCGTTTATCCAGAGAGAGCAATCTTCCCGATATA
>JANNGR010000428.1:0-30582 GCA_031403955.1 Betaproteobacteria bacterium | reverse complement strand
ACAACCGCGAGAAAGCGCCGGTCAGGCCAAGCGCCGACCCGGCCAACCGCATGGACCTGAGCCTGGACACGCTGGTGCCGGAAAACCCGAACAAGCCCTACGACATGAAGGAGCTGATCGTCAAAACCGTGGACGACGGCGACTTTTTTGAGATTCAGCCGGAATACGCCAAAAACATCCTGATTGGTTTTGCCCGCATGGAAGGCCAGACCGTTGGCATTGTGGCCAACCAGCCGCTGGTGCTGGCGGGTTGCCTGGACATCAAAAGCTCCGTCAAGGCCGCGCGTTTTGTGCGCTTTTGCGACGCGTTCAACATACCGGTGGTGACCTTTGTCGATGTACCCGGATTCATGCCGGGTACCAGCCAGGAGTACGGTGGCATCATCAAACACGGCGCCAAGCTGCTGTACGCCTACGCCGAATGCACTGTGCCCAAGATCACCGTCATCACCCGCAAGGCTTACGGCGGCGCCTATGACGTGATGTCGTCGAAACACCTGCGCGGCGATGTCAATTTTGCCTGGCCCAACGCCGAGATTGCGGTGATGGGCGCCAAGGGCGCGGTAGAGATAATTTTCCGCGAAGACAAAGGCGACCCTTTGAAACTGGCCGCCAAAGAGGCCGAATACAAGGCCCGTTTTGCCAACCCGTTTGTAGCCGGCGCGCGCGGCTTCATCGACGATGTGATCCTGCCGTCCGAAACCCGCAAACGCATTTGCCGTAGCCTGGTCATGCTGCGCGATAAAAAGCTTGAAAACCCATGGCGCAAACACGGCAATATTCCCCTCTGATAACTTTGATAATTTGCGGGACAGACCGCAGCCGCGTAGCGGCAAGCTCTGTCCCCAACACTTCATCGGATGTCGGAAGTCCACCTTGTGGGACAGACCGCAGCCACACGCGGTGGGCAAGCTCTGTCCCCTACTTACAGACTCCTTGCGGGACAGACCGCAGCCGCGTAGCGGCAAGCTCTGTCCCCAACACTATAGGCAACCTATGTTTACCAAAATCCTGATTGCCAACCGCGGCGAAATCGCCTGCCGGGTCATCAAGACCGCCCGAAAGATGGGCATCCTGAGTGTGGCTGTGTATTCAGACGCTGACCGCGAGG
Organism: Betaproteobacteria bacterium; assembly: GCA_031403955.1. Taxonomy (GTDB): domain Bacteria; phylum Pseudomonadota; class Gammaproteobacteria; order Burkholderiales; family Burkholderiaceae_C; genus CAISIP01. Next base: position 29,471 of record JANNGR010000428.1, on the reverse strand, counting down.
CCCGCCACGTCGCGCTTGCCGACGAGGCAGTGCATATTGGAGCGGCCCCGAGCCGGGAGAGTTACCTGCTGGCGGACCGGATCATCGCCGCCTGCAAGCAGACTGGCGCGCAGGCGGTGCATCCTGGTTACGGGTTCCTGAGCGAAAACGCCGGGTTCGCCAAACGCGTGGAAGAAGAGGGCATTGTTTTCATCGGCCCCAAGCATTATTCGATCGCCGCCATGGGCGACAAGATCGAGTCCAAGAAACTGGCGGCAGCCGCCGGAGTCAACTGCATCCCGGGCGTCAATGATGCGATTGAAACCGCCGAAAAGGCGGTGGAAATCGCGTGCGGTATCGGTTACCCGGTGATGATCAAGGCCAGTGCCGGCGGTGGCGGTAAGGGGCTGCGCGTCGCGTTCGATGACAAGGAGGCTTTCGAGGGATTCACCAGTTGCCGCAACGAAGCGCGCAACAGTTTTGGCGATGACCGGGTGTTTGTCGAGAAGTTTGTCGAAGAGCCGCGGCACATCGAGATTCAGCTAATCGGCGACAGCCACGGCAACATAATTTACCTTAACGAGCGGGAGTGTTCGATACAACGCCGCCATCAAAAGGTTATCGAAGAGGCGCCCAGCCCCTTTATCAGCGACAGTACCCGTAAGGCCATGGGTGAACAGGCCGTCGCATTGGCCAGGGCGGTTCGTTACCAGAGTGCCGGAACGGTGGAGTTTGTGGTCGGCAAGGACCAGAGCTTTTATTTTCTGGAGATGAATACCCGCTTGCAGGTGGAACACCCGGTGACCGAATGCATCACGCAACTCGACTTGGTTGAGCTGATGATCCGGGTTGCGGCGGGTGAGAAATTGCCATTGACGCAGGCAGACGTCAAACGCGAAGGTTGGGCAATCGAGTGCCGGATAAACGCGGAAGACCCGTTTCGCAATTTCCTGCCCAGTACCGGGCGCCTGGTGCGCTTCGCGCCACCCACCGAGAACATGTTTGCCGCTGACACCACACGCTGGCAAGGGGTGCGGGTAGACACCGGTGTGCAGGAGGGCGGGGAAATCCCGCTGTTTTATGACTCCATGATCGCCAAGTTGGTCGTCCACGGCAAGGACCGGGCGCACGCCATCTCCATGATGCAGGAAGCGCTGAATGGATTTGTGATCCGAGGCGTGTCGAGCAATATCCCGTTCCAGTCAGCGTTGTTGACGCATCCCCGGTTCGCGGCCGGAGATTTCAATACCGGGTTCATTGCGCAAAACTACAGCACCGGCTTCAAGGCCGAAGACGTACCGCACGGCGACACCAATTTCCTGCTGGCGCTGGCGGCGTTTGTGCGGCGCAAATCGCGCGAACGGGCCAGCGGCCTGAGTGGTCAATTGCCGGGTTACGGCGTGCGAGCCGGCAAAGACTACACCGCCATCACCTTGGGCGAGGGCGGCAACCACAGCTACACACCGGTGCATGTGGATGATTTTGTCGGCGAGACTGGCTCGGCGACGATCCGCGTCGGCGACCAGAGTTATGCGATCTGCAGCAGTTCGCGCCTGAACGATATCTGTATTCGCGGAACCGTCAATACACAGCCGTTCACGGCGCAAGTCGAACGCGGCTCAGTCCGTAATCCGTTGTGCCTGCGCGTCCAACACAACGGTACCCGGATCGACGTGCTGGTGTTCTCGCCGCGTATGGCCGAGTTGTACCGGTTGATGCCGTACAAGCCACCGCCCGACATGAGCCGGTATGTGCTCTCACCCATGCCGGGTTTGTTGGTGGAGATCGCCGTCCAGCCGGGGCAGAAAGTGCAAGCCGGTGAACGTGTCGCGGTGATTGAAGCCATGAAGATGGAAAACGTGCTGTTTGCCGCGGCCGACGGCATAGTTGGCAAGGTGCTGGCCAGCAAGGGTGAGTCGCTGGTCGTGGACCAGCCGATCATCGAATTTGCCGCCAGCGCGTCCGTAACCTGATTCTTTTGCCGGAGGCGCATCATGCAACGTCCATTCAAAGTACTCGGTATCCAGCAAATTGCCGTTGGTGGCCCTGACAAGGCGCGCCTGCGCCGGTTGTGGGTGGACATGCTGGGGCTGCAGGTAACCGGAAACTTCGTCAGCGAACGCGAAAACGTCGACGAGGACATCTGCGTCATGGGCAGCGGGCCATTCAAGGTCGAGGTGGACTTGATGCAGCCGCTTGATCCGGATGGCAAACCGGCGGTGCACAACACGCCGCTGAACCATGTCGGACTGTGGATCGACGACTTGCCCGCGGCGGTCGGCTGGTTGCAGGAACAGGGTGTGCGTTTTGCGCCGGGTGGCATTCGCAAAGGGGCTAGTGGGTTCGACATCTGCTTTCTGCATCCCAAAGCCAACGAAGTATTTCCGGTGGCCGGCGAGGGGGTACTGATTGAACTGGTGCAGGCTCCCGCCGACGTTGTCAGCGCTTTTGCAGCCTTGGCGCAAAATTGAACATCAACACCACCCACGTGCGGCACCGGCTTCGCCGCGTGACCCCAAGGTGACAACTGAATGTGGTTTTTTGCCCGCATTTGCGCATCCGGTAGCACTTACCCGAGAACCATTTGGGCGGTTTGAGCCTCAAACTGTGTACAAACCTAGCCACTCAGGTGGCAAATAGACGGCCAGGAGACACGTTTTGCAAGCTACCAATATTGCCAATCCGGCCTATTTCCACAAGGTCGTCGACTGTCAGTTAGCCTGTCCGGCACACACCCCGGTTCCCGAATACATACGCCTAATCGCTCAGGGGCGGTACACCGACGCCTATATGGTGAACTGGGTGTCCAACGTGTTTCCGGGCGTACTGGGTCGCACTTGTGACCGTCCTTGTGAGCCAGCCTGCCGGCGCAGCCGCGTCGAAGAAAGTAATGGTGAGCAGCCCGAGCCGGTGGCAATCTGCCGCCTCAAACGCGTGGCTGCCGATATGAAGGACGACATCAGCAAGCGCCTGCCCAAGCGGGCGCCGCGCAATGGCAAGCGGGTGGTCTGTGTTGGCGCCGGACCGGCGTCGCTGACCGTAGCGCGGGATTTGTTGCCATTGGGTTATGAGGTAACGGTGTTTGACGAGGCACACAAGGCGGGCGGATTCATACGCACCCAGATTCCGCGTTTTCGTTTGCCCGAAACCGTGATTGACGAAGAGACCGGTTACATCCTGGACCTGGGCGTTGACTATCGCGGCGGCCAGAGGGTCGCCTCTATGAAGGCCTTGTTGGCTCAGGGTTACGACGCCATTTTTGTCGGTTGCGGGGCGCCGCGCGGTCGTGACCTGGACCTTCCCGGCCGCTCGCGGATCAAGGAAAATGTCCATATTGGTATTGACTGGCTGGCGTCGGTTTCGTTTGGCCACGTCACCAGCATTGGCAAACGGGTCATCGTGCTTGGTGGCGGCAATACCGCGATGGACTGTTGCCGTTCATCGCGGCGATTGGGCGGCACCGAAGTCAAAGTGATCGTGCGCAGCGGCTTTGAGGAAATGAAAGCCTCGCCGTGGGAGAAGGAAGACGCGCAACATGAGGGTATTCCGATCATCAACTTTCATGTTCCAAAATCATTCGAACATGTGGATGGCAAGCTGACCGGAATGAAGTTTGAGATTGTCAGGGCGGTTTTTGACGGGGAGGGCAATCGCAGCCTGGTTCCGAGCGGCGCGCCTGAAGTGCTGATCGAATGTGATGCGGTGCTGATCGCGGTCGGGCAGGAGAACGCTTTCCCGTGGATCGAAGCCGATAGCGGAATCGGTTTTGACAAATGGGGATTGCCGGTGTTGGACAAGGACACTTTCCAGTCCACCTTGGCGAATGTTTTCTTTGGCGGGGATTCGGCCCTGGGTCCGAAGAACATCATCACGGCCGTGGCGCATGGCCATGAAGCCGCGGTGTCGATCGACCGCTTGCTGCATGGTGAGGAAGTCACCCAGCGCCCGGCGCCGATGACCAATCTGCTGTCGCAGAAGATGGGTATCCACGAATGGAGTTTTGACAACGACGTGTCGGACGACCAGCGGTTCAAGGTGCCATGGGCCAAGGCCGCGCAGGCTTTGGCAAGTATCCGGGTCGAGGTCGAACTGGGCTTTGATGCCGCGACCGCTTTCAAGGAGGCTGGGCGTTGTCTGAACTGTGATGTGCAGACGGTATTTGTCAAAGATGCCTGTATCGAGTGCGACGCCTGCGTCGACATCTGTCCGATGGACTGCATCACCTTCACCGCCAATGGGGATGAGCCCGAGCTGCGTACGCGCCTGAAGGCACCGGCGCTCAATCTGGCGCAGGATCTGTATGTGTCAAGCGAATTGAAGACCGGGCGGGTCATGGTCAAGGACGAAGACGTCTGTCTGCATTGCGGGTTGTGCGCCGAACGCTGCCCTACCGGTGCCTGGGATATGCAGAAGTTCCTGTTGACTACCACCCAGGCCGGGCCTGGGTGTCGCGACAGAAAAGCCCTGCCGCGCGCGCTGGAGGCGGCATGAAACGTATTGAATCCGTCAACGATTTCGTAATCAAGTTCGCCAATGTCAATGGCTCGGGTTCGTCCTCGGCCAACGAACTGTTCGCCAAGGCGATTCTGCGTATGGGTGTGTCAGTCAGCCCGCGCAATATTTTTCCAAGCAATATCCAGGGCTTGCCGACCTGGTACGAAGCGCGGGTGTCGGACAAGGGCTATCAGGGCCGGCGGGGTGGCATTGACATGATGGTGGCGATGAACCCGCAGACCTGGGACGCCGACGTGGCTGAACTGGAACCCGGTGGCTACTTGTTTTATGACAGCACACGTCCGATGCCAAAGGCCAGCTTTCGGCCGGACGTACATGTGCTGGGAATGCCGCTGACCGAGATCTGCAATGCCGTCTATTCCGACCCACGTCAACGCCAGTTATTCAAGAACATCGTTTATGTCGGGGCGTTGTCAGTCTTGCTGGAGGTCGAGGCGCAAGTCATCGAGAAACTGTTTGCCGAACAGTTCCTGGGCAAGGAAAAGCTGCTTGACTCGAATGTGCGCGCGTTGCATCTCGGGCGCGACTTTGCGCTCGAACATCTGGACGCGCCGCTCGGTATTCGGGTCCAACGCAGCGACAAGGTTGGACAACAGATATTTGTTGATGGCAACAGTGCGCTGGCATTGGGATGTCTCTTCGGCGGCGCGACGGTAGCTGCCTGGTACCCGATCACGCCATCGTCGTCGGTCGCCGAGGCTTTCCAGCGTTACTGCGCGAAGTACCGCGTGGACCCGGTCACCGGACTGAACAACTACGCGATTGTGCAGGCGGAAGACGAGATCGCTTCGATCGGCATGGTGGTTGGCGCGGGTTGGAACGGAGCCCGCGCGTTCACGGCGACATCGGGGCCGGGGGTATCGCTGATGACCGAATTCATCGGCCTGGCTTACTTCGCGGAGATACCGGTCACGATCATCAATGTGCAGCGCGGCGGTCCGTCAACCGGCATGCCGACCCGAACCCAGCAGGCCGACTTGATTTCATGTGCTTATGCGTCACATGGTGACACCAAACACGTTTTGTTGTTCCCGCAAGACCCGCACGAGTGTTTCGAGCACGGCGCCGCGGCACTTGATCTGGCCGACCGCCTGCAAACCCCGGTTTTCGTGATGACCGATTTGGACATCGGTATGAACCAGCGGCTGTGTCAGCCATTTGAGTGGGACGCTTCCCGGCACTATGACCGTGGCAAGGTAATGACCTCGGCCGAACTCGAGGCGGGCAAGGATTTTGGTCGCTACAAGGACGTGGATGGCGATGGCATCTGTTGGCGCACGTTGCCGGGCACCCATCCCAGCAAGGGAAGTTACTTCACGCGTGGCACCACACGCGATCCGTATGCGAATTATTCAGAGCGCGGCCCCGACTATGTGTACAACGTGGAGCGGCTGCTGCGAAAGTTCAAGACCGCCGCGGCGCTGGTTCCGCAGCCGGTGTTGCGCAATGCAGCGCGCAAGAGCAGGCTGGGGGCAATTTTTTTTGGCTCCACCAGCCCAGCCATGCATGAAGCGTTGGACGTGTTGACCGCGGCCGGCATTCACGTCGATGCGCTGCGACTGCGCGCGTTTCCGTTTCCAGATCTGGTTGCGTCGTTTATCGCCGCGCATGATATGGTGTTTGTTGTGGAACAGAACCGGGATGCGCAAATACGCCAGTTGATCGTCAACGAGCTTGACATCAATCCGGCGCGCCTGGTGCCGGTGCTGCATTTTGATGGGACACCGATTACGGCCCGGTTCATTGCCAGCGCGATTACCGAACACGTGCACCAGGTGGTGGTCGATCCGCAACGCACCGCGCGCGACCTTAAAGCCAGCAAGGAATCCGCATGACTTATATCACCAAGCCGCGGCTGCATCACCCGTCGCTGAAGACCAACAAGGTCGGGTACACACGGCGCGATTACGAGGGCAAGGTATCGACATTGTGTGCCGGATGCGGCCATGACTCGATCTCGGCTGCGATTGTCCAGGCCTGTTGGGAGCTCGATATCGAACCGCACCGGGTAGCCAAACTGTCGGGCATCGGTTGCAGCTCGAAAAACGCCGGACTATTTCCTTGGGGCGTCGCATGGATTCAATACCGTGCATGGCCGCATGCCCTCGGTGTTGACTGGCGCCAACCTTGCCAATCGGGACCTGTTGTACCTGGGCGTGTCGGGCGATGGCGACTCGGCGTCGATCGGGCTGGGCCAGTTCGCGCATGTCATGCGCCGTGGAGTGCGTATGGTGTACATCGTCGAAAACAACGGTGTCTACGGCTTGACCAAAGGGCAGTTTTCCGCCACGGCCGACCAGGGGTCCAAGAGCAAGAAGGGTATTGTGAACAACGAAAGTCCGGTGGATCTGGTCGCCATGGCGCTGCAGCTTGGTGCAACCTACGTGGCCCGAAGTTTTTCCGGCGACAAAGACCAATTGGTGCCACTCATCAAAGGCGCGATAGGCCATGGCGGCGCGGCTTTTATTGACGTCGTCAGCCCTTGTGTTGCGTTCAACAACCATGCCGGCAGTACCAAGAGTTACGACTACGTGCGCGAGCACAACCAGTCGGTCAGTCGCATCGACTTCATCTCGCCTCGGGAGGCAATCACAAGCAGTTATCCAGCGGGTGGCACGGTAGAGGTGGAACAACATGACGGCACGGTCTTGCGTCTACGCAAACTGCATTCGGACTACGATCCGGGCAATCGTCTGGCGGCGATGAACCATGTGCAGACCCATCAGGCGATGGGAGAAGTAGTGACCGGCCTGCTATACGTTGAAAGCGACGCCAGTGACTTGCACTCGGCGCTTAACACCAGCGCATCGTCGCTGAACAGCCTGGGATTGGAGTCACTGTGCCCCGGCATTGAAGCACTTGATCGCTTGAACAAGTCCTTGCGGTAACGTTTTCCCGGGCAACGGGCCTCTCACGCTCTCAGGCCGTGCGAGCCCTGGAACGCGCGAGTGCTGCCTGTATAAGTGACTGTTTCTGTTCCAGCACTTCCGGATTCAACCGCTTGTCACTTTCGGCCTTCTCAAGGCTGCGCCGGTAGGTGGAGCTTTGGTAACGGTCACGCGCCTGGTCCGCCTGGACTTGCGACCATGCTTGCCAGCCGCTTGCCACACCACTCGCGTTCTCAAGCACGATGCAATCGACCGGGCACACCGGAATACACAGTTCGCAACCGGTGCAATACGGTTCCATCACCGTATGCATCAGTTTGTTGGCCCCGACGATGGCGTCCGTCGGGCAGGCCGTGATGCATAGAGTGCAGCCTATGCACCAGTCTTCATCGATGGTCGCAACTACACGCGGGGCTTCGACGCCGTTATTCGGGTTTAAACCAATTACCGGATGGCCGGTAATGGTCGCGAGCCGTTTGATTCCCTCGGCGCCACCCGGTGGACACTGGTTGATCGCGGCCTGGTTCTGTTCGATTGCGCTTGCATAGGCGCCGCAGTCTGGATAACCGCAACGCGTGCACTGGGTCTGGGGTAGCGCCGCCAGTATCGTGGCCGCATCGGCCGACATCGAATTACTTCTTTCTGGTTGTCTTCTTCACGGAACCGTTGGCGACGGCATGCGCTGCCGGCGTCGACACAGCGGCTGTACCGGTTGGCGCAGCCACTCGCGCCGGCTGGTTGCTCAGAATAAACGCCTTTACCTGGGGATAAACCATATCACGCCAGCGTCGGCCCGAGAAAATGCCGTAATGGCCGGCACCCTTGACTTCCAGATGCTTTTGCAGGGTCGCCGGTACGCCACTGCAAATGCCGTGTACGGCCTCTGTCTGGCCGCATCCGGATATGTCGTCCAATTCACCTTCGACCGAGAACAACGCCGTGGTCTTGATATCCTGTGGCCGAACGCGCTCGATATCCCCATCAGGGCCCTTTACGTCCCACGTGCCATCCACCAGCTTGAATTCCTGGAACACTACCTTGATCGTATCCAGGTAGTAGTTTGCATCCATGTCGAGCACGGCGTTGTATTCGTTGTAAAACTTGCGATGGGATTCAGTGCTGGCATCATCGCCCTTGATCAAGTCCTGAAAATAATCATAGTGACTTTTTGCGTGGTTGCTGGGGTTCATTGCGACAAAACCGGAATGCTGCAAGAAGCCGGGGTAGACGCGCCGGCCGGCCCCCGGAAAATTGGCCGGCACGCGGTAAATGACGTTGCGTTCGAACCATTGGTGGCTTTTGTTCATCGCCAGATTGTTGACGGCCGTCGGAGATTTGCGCGCGTCGATAGGGCCACCCATCATGGTCATGCTCAACGGCGTCAACTCGCCGCGGCTGGCCATCAGAGACACCGCGGCCAGCACCGGCACGGTTGGCTGGCAGACACTCATTACATGGCAATTGCCGTAGATTTTCTGCAGGTGGCGGATAAACTCCTGCACATAGTTGACATAGTCGTCGAGATGGAACTCGCCCTGTGCCAACGGAACCAGGCGCGCATTCTTCCAGTCGGTGATATAGACCTTGTGGTCTTTGAGCATGGTTTGCACGGTGTCACGCAACAGGGTAGCGTAGTGGCCCGACAGGGGGGCCACGATCAGAACGGCTGGTTGCCCCTTTAGCCGGCCTAGGGTCGCAGGGTCGTCGCTGAAACGTTTGAAGCGCCGCAGTTCGCAAAACGGCTTGTTTATTTCGACCCGTTCATGGATCGCCACACCCACTCCATCGACGTCGACGGTACGAATCCCGAATTCCGGTTTTTCGTAGTCCCGGCCAAGTCGGTGCATTAGGTCAAAACCGGCCGATGCGCGTTGCGCAAAAGGAGTTTGACCCATCACGGACAACGGATTGGCAAATGCCTTTGCCGCCGCATTCGCCAAGTCGGAAAACGGCTCCATCAAAGAGCGCTGGGTTTCATACAGTTGATACAACATCGGGCTTGCTTTCTATCAAATTGTTGCAGTGCAGCATACCATCGGTATCACCTGCTTCTGTTGGGTAGCGAACCTAATCCGTCAGGTAGCGAACCTGATACGTCATTTTCCGATGAAACGGCCACTTGCCGCATCGTCCTGCTTATATCGGATCATTCCCAATGATCTAAACTAGGTCAACCGCTAAGAATCGGAAGAATTGAGCCAATGAGTGTTCAGACAACCGTCGTGTTCGCAGACCTGATGGGAAGCACAGGGGTGTTTGAAACCATAGGCACTGCAAGGGCCTCGCGCGTCGTGACGCAGTGGACCCAGTCGATCGGCGCAGTCTGCGCATCCCACAACGGGCGCGTAATCAAGACCCTCGGGGATGGCGTGCTGGCAGTATTTTCCCATGCCCCCGACGCCATCAGTGCTGTTGTTGAGATGCAACGCAACCATCAAAAACGAATGGCAAGTTCCGCAGCCAGTACCAGAATGCCGATTCGGATTGGAGTCGCGCGTGGTGAAGTGGAATTTGTCGATGGCGATTGCTACGGTGACGCCGTGAATGTGGCATCTCGCCTGAGCGACTTGTCGGGACCGCACCAGATATGGGCCAACAACTCCTCATTGGAAGCCTCGGTCGAAGCTGATGGTGTGCGCTTTCGCCCGTTAGGCCCGATAACCATCCGCGGAAGGGTGGAACCGTGTCCTGTATCCCAGGTCGAGTGGCACGAAAATCTGACCAGCGATTTTCTGACCATGCAGGCGTCACTGGATTCGCAAAGGGACCTGCTTGAAAAAAACCTGCTGGGGGGCGAAATCGAACTTGTCTGGCTCGATGTCCGAAAGCGATTCAGGTCGATTCAATTGCCAATCCATATCGGCCGCGTCAGCCAGACGGAGTTTTTCGTCAACGACCCCCGGGTTTCCCGCGCGCATGCGCGTATTGACTGGCGAAACGGCAGCATCTTGCTGGTTGACGTAAGTACCTATGGGACTTGGGTTCGTTTCTCCGGCGGCGGCGCCGACTTGCTGCTGCGGCGCGAAGAGTGTGTTTTACATGGCAAAGGTGAAATCGCGCTCGGTGCATCATTTTCTGACCTGAGTGTGCCCACCGTGATGTTTTCGGTTTCCTGAGTTGCAGCGAAAGATGGAGACACCCCCCGAGCGTTACTTAACATAATATACATCGTATGAAGTGTATTACCAACGCCCCTTCGGTTGTTTGGCCCGCACAAACGCCGCAATGATGTCAGCAGAGTCCTGGCGACTGTTCCGGTGCGCAAAGTCAACCGCAGTCAGCCCAAGATCATTCTTGATCATTGGGTCCGCGCCAGCTTCAAGTAGTAGCTTGACGGCGGATGGCGTACCGTAAAAGGCGGCCATCATCAGCGGCGTGGTGCCATTGGCGGAACTCGCGTCGATGTACGCGTAATGGTCAAGCAACAATGACATAAGCTGCAAATGGCCGCGTGTCGCGGCGTAATGTAATGGCGTCCAGCCAGGTTTGTTTACGTCGGCGCCCTTGTTGATCAGTTTTTGGGAAAGGTCAAGCAAACCGTTCAATGCCGCCAACATCAACGGGCTTTCGTCGGCAGCGGTGCGTGGCTCAATATTGATCCTGTTCCAAGCCATCAATGCCGCAGCGGCGTTCAGCGACTTTTCCCGGGCCGCCAGGAACAAGCCGTGGTGGCCGTCGGCGTCCCGGGTATTGCCGTCGAAGCCGCGATTCAGCAATGCAGATATCGAAGGCCCGTCGTCCATCTTGATGGCCTTGAAGAAATCTTCGTACGATCCGGCATTGCCGATGGAAAATGTAAATAAAACAATAAGATAAACTACATATTTAAAGTGTTTTCTTACTTTGGTAAGACCTTCAGACAGGAGATTTCCAGAGACTTTCATCCGGCCACCTGAAACAGTGTTTCAAAATTGCGGCTTGTGACCTCGGCGATTTCCTGCACAGAGCAGTTCCGGACCAAGGCGATTTGCCGTGCCACGAATGGCACATAGGACGGGTTATTGGTTTTGCCGCGGTATGGCACTGGGGCAAGATAGGGACTGTCGGTTTCAATCAACAGGCGGTCCAGCGGTACGAATGCGGCCACGTCACGCAGGTCCTGCGCATTCTTGAACGTAACGATGCCAGAGAACGACACATAAAAACCCATGTCAAGAACCGCCCGTGCCACATCCATGCTTTCGGTGAAGCAGTGAAAGACTCCACGGGCGGCCGACCCGCTTTCAGCGCCGCCCTCCTCCCGCAGAATGCCGAGGATGTCGTCGGCCGAACTGCGGGTGTGCACGACAAGCGGCAAGCCAAGCGCCTGGGCCGCGCGAATATGGGTTCGAAATCTTTGCCGTTGCCATTCCATTTGCGCTAAAGAGCGGCCTGCAAGCCGGTAGTAATCCAGGCCGGTCTCGCCAATTCCAACCACGCGCGGTAAGCGACCACGTTTCAGCAAATCCTCCAAAGTGGGTTCCGTGACCCTTTCACCTTCGTTGTCCGGATGGACTCCCACTGTGGCCCAGAAGTTGTCATAGCTGCAAGCGAGCTCATGTACAGCGTCAAACTCCTCCAGAGTGGTGCAAATGCAAAGTGCCCGATTTACCCTTGCTTGCGCCATGGCATCCCGGATTCGTGGCAAGTCTCCAGCCAACTCGGGAAATGTCAAATGGCAGTGGGAATCAGTGAACATGGGTCATCGGAGAACTTGGGGCGTCCGGCGATCGCCCATCGATCGCAATCGCATCGGCACGGGAAAAGTCAAATCGTTTGTGTTGGCCGGTCGGACACAACGGTGGTACCGAGAATTTGTTCAATTTTGAGCCTGAGCAGCTTCGATTTCTCGTCCCTTGGAAACTGAATACCGACTCCCTGCGTTCTACCGCCAGCCGCCTTGGCAGGGGTAACCCATGCCACCTTGCCGGCAACAGGATACCGCTGGGGATCCTCAGGCAACGAAAGCAGCACGTAGATATCGTCACCGAGCTTGTATTCACGCGCCGTCGGGATGAATATGCCACCTTCAGAAAATAGCGGAATATACGCAGCGTATAACGCCGACTTTTCCTTGATAGCCAACTGGATGACGCTTGGACGCGGAGAAGTGGACGAGGTGCTCATGTACGCATTATCAGTGTCTGGAGTTAAGGGCGTTTTTCGCCTGGCTCAACAAGGTTTCCTGCAGCAGACCCGGGTTGAACGGGTGTTCTACCGTGCGCGCGGTCTGTACCAGATCCCGCCCCCATTGGCTCAATACATGCAGCGGCGCGGGCGTGGGCAAATCTATCGCGGCAAAGTACCTTGGCGTAGCGCCTTGCTGCACCACCAACAAATCATGGCAGAGCTTGTGCAGAGCATCCAACACTTCGGCCGGTGTCCAATCCTGCAGCAAACCAAGGTCTCCACGTTGCACTGCCTTCGGTAATCTGCCCCAGGCGCTCGGGTCACGCCCGTCGCGGGCCAGCAACAATGCGTCGTCTGGCCGCCCACCCGCGGCACGCAAAAACGTCTGTGCAGCCTGCGCATCCACTCCTTGCGCCACAATCCACTGTAGTGCCTGGTCCAGTTGCGGCCACAACATTGCGTGACCCAGGCAACGGCTGCGAATTGTCGGAAGCAGTTGGTGCGCCGCCTCGCTGGCAAGCACGAATTTCACATCGCCGGCGGGCTCCTCCAGGGTTTTGAGCAACGCATTTGCGCTCACATGGTTCATGCGCTCAGCAGGGTATACGAGCACCGCCTTACCGCGCCCCGAGGCGCTGGTGCGTTGTGAGAACTCGACCACCTCACGCATCGCTTCGACTCGAATTTCCTTGCTCGGCTTGCGCCTTTTCTCGTCCAGCTCGGCTTGCGCCTTTTCGCTCAAGGCCCAGCCGCGCTGCAGCATGACTGTTTCAGGCATCAGCACAAACAGGTCGGCATGGGTGTGAACTTCAATTGCATGGCAACTGATGCATGCCCCACATCCACCTTGGGCACTCGGACGTTCGCACAACCAGGCACGCACCAAGTCCATCGCCAGACCGTACTGCCCCAGCCCGGACGGTCCATGCAGCAACCATGCATGGCCGCGTTGCCCAAGTAGTGCGGCAATCTGGGCCGCGATCCAGGGAGCGCCAGAGGTCGCACTCATGACAACTTCAAGGCGCAAGGCTTCGCTGGGCGGCCGCGGCATTGCACTTTGCTCATGCCAGCCAGCCCCGGTCGCGCACAGCCTGCTCCACGGCCGACCACACGTCCGCACGACTGCGGTTGGCGGCAACACGGCAAAACCGATCCGGAAACGCGCTGGCGCGCAGCTCGTAGCCGTGCGCGACACGGGCGAAGAAGTCCGTGCCTTTGGCCTCGAATTTGTCTGGCGCGCGCGTGGCCGCCAGACGTGCAGCCGCCTCACCCGGGGGCAGGTCAAACCACAATGTCAAATCGGGTTGGCGAACCACAGCGACCTCCGGCCCCGATCCACTTTGCACCAATTGCTCCAAAAAGGTCAATACGCCAAGGTCAAGGCCTTGCCCACCGCCCTGGTAGGCAAAACTGGAGTCGGTGAATCGGTCGCATAACACCACCTCTGCGCGCTGCAACGCAGGTTCAATCACCTGCAGCAGGTGGTCGCGTCGGGCTGCAAATACCAGCAGCGCCTCAGTCAGGACGTCCATGTTGTCATTCAACACCATGGCTCGCAGCTTTTCCGCCAGCAATGTGCCACCCGGCTCCCGGGTCGGCGTGACTTGCCGGCCGCAAGCGCGAAACTTCTCGGCCAGGGCTTCAATATGGGTCGACTTGCCTGCACCATCGATGCCCTCAAAACTGATGAAAACTCCCTTGATGCCCATGCTTTCACCGCCCGCGCTGGTACTTGCTTACGGCCCGATTGTGCTCCTCAAGGCTGGTGCTGAACTGGCTGCTTCCGTCTCCGCGGGCGACAAAATACAGGGCGTCAGATTGCGCCGGCGCGACCGCCGCTAGCAGAGCCTCCTTGCCCGGCATCGCAATCGGTGTGGGTGGGAGTCCGGCGCGGGTGTAGGTGTTCCACGGCGTGTCGCTCTGAAGGTCCTTCTTGCGCAGGTTGCCGTCGAACCTGGCGCCCATGCCGTAGATCACTGCCGGGTCGGTTTGCAACATCATTCCCCGGCGCAGACGATTGGCAAAAACCGCCGCAATCATCGGCCGATCTTCACTCCGGCCGGTTTCCTTTTCGATAATGCTTCCCAGGACCAGTGCCTGCTCCGGCGTTTCCAGCGGCGTGCCCGCGGTTCTCGCGTCCCATGCCGCCTGCAACCGCCTGTCCATCGCTCGCATCGCGCGGGCCAGGAGTTTCAAATCCGCGGAGCCCTTGGAGTAGCTGTAGGTGTCGGGGAAAAACCGGCCCTCCGGGTGCAGCGACGGCCGGCCCAGTTTCTCCATGATGGTTGCGTCAGACATGCCGGCGGTATCGGGCGCCAAGTGCTGGGCCCTGGCGAGCGCCTCGCGCACCTGGCGGAAGTTCCAGCCTTCTACCAAGGTGACGACGCGCAGCGCCTCTTCCCCGCGTACCAGTTTGCGCAACAAGCTTCGCGGTGTTGCTACCGGCTCGATCTCGTAGCTGCCGGCTTTGATCTGGCGTGCGTCGCCGGACAGTCGAAACCAGACGTACAACAGTGCCGGGTCGATCCGGATGCCGGACTGGGACACGGCTTGCGCCACGCCGCGCGCGCTGGTTCCGGGCTCTATCGACAGGTCCACCGAAGCGCCAGCCATGCGCAGCGGCTGGTTCAGCCACCATAGGCTGGCGCCGAGCAGCGCGGCAGCCAGCACAACAACAACCAAAACAACGCGTCGCACAAACTTTTGGCACCTATTAGCAATTGAGACGATGATAATTGACGCCATGAACATCGCTTTGAATGGCATTGCCTTGGTGCCACATTTGGGCATCATCCGGGTCGAAGGCCAGGAGGCGGCGCAGTTCCTGCATAACCAACTGACGCAGGATTTCGCGCTGCTGGGCCTGTCCGAGGCCAGACTGGCTGCATTTTGTTCGGCCAAAGGCCGGATGTTGGCCAGCTTCATTGGTTTCAAACGCGACGACGGCGATATCCTGCTGGTTTGCAGCAGGGACCTGTTGGCAGCGACGCTCAAGCGACTGTCGATGTTTGTATTGCGCGCCAAGGCCAGGCTCACCGACGCGAGCGACGCGTTTGTGCTGCGTGGCCTGGCTGGTTCGGCCGTCACACAAGTCAGCAATACAACGGCGGCGGTCTGGACCAAGCTTGATATTGGCGCGGCCAACCTGGTTTGCCTGTATCCGGCGGACGGTATTCCACGCGCTTTGTGGGTTGCTCCTGTAGGGACGACTTTGCCGACGGCGCAGAGCTTGAGTACCGCCCAATGGTTGCATGGTGAAGTGCGCAGCGGCGTTGCCACCATCACCGCCGCAGTTATCGAGGCGTTCGTACCGCAGATGCTCAACTATGAGTCAATTGGCGGCGTCAATTTCAAGAAGGGCTGTTATCCGGGGCAGGAGGTCGTGGCGCGCAGTCAGTTTCGTGGCGTCTTGAAACGGCGCGCCTTCCTGGCTCACTGCAGCGCTCCCATGGTGGCTGGACAAGAGGTGTTTCAACTAGCGGATGAGACACAACCCTGCGCGACAGTGGTCCAGGCGGCCAGTGCGCCGTCTGGCGGCTTCGACGCCATAGTGTCAGGCCAGGTGGTGGCATTGACATCTCAGCCGCTGCGGCTGGGTTCAGTCAGCGGATCGGTTGTCGAACTGCAAGCGATGCCGTATCCGCTGCTCGAAGATATTTAGGCGCCGTTCATAGCGGCGCCAGATTGCAAGCCATGTCGATGTGCGGTACTCCCGCCTCCTCGAATGGGTCGCCAGTGGCGACATATCCCAAGCGGGTGTAGAAACCCCCGGCGCTGCACTGGGCCCGCAACAATACCCGGGTGTCGCCGCGTTCAGCGGCCAGCCGCATCAAGGAATGCATGACGGCACGACCGACTCCGGTACCGCGCATGGCCCGATCAACCGCCACGCGGGCGATCCTGGCCACGCCCGGCCCGTCACGCGACAGACGCCCGGTACCAAGCGGCTGGCCGAGGCGATTGCGAACCAGTACGTGCACTGCGCTCAGGTCTTCGGTATCGTGCTCCAGGTCCAAGGGAATTTGCAATTCGATCGTGAATACTTGCTTGCGCAACGCGCCGGCCTGGGCTCCCAAGTCGGTCCATGGCCCGAGCTGGACATCGATTGAAGTCACACCAGCCTCATAGGATTGCAACAACTCGCGCAATGCAAGCGGGACGCGTTTCGAGGTCTGCGTTGCCGGATCCGCAAACACGTAAATCAACTCTCCAGTGACCAGCAGCGAATCGCCTCTGAATATGCCGCTGCCGAAAACCATGGACGAGTTGCCGACGCGATCGCATTTCACCCCTATGTCAAGCAGGTCGTCAAGGCGCGCCGAACCGTGGTACTCAAGACTCGACTTCTTGACATACAGGTCGCCTCCCAATAACACGGGTATGACTTCGTACGGTATCGCCAAAGCGCGCCAGTATTCGGTGAACGCCGTGTCGATATACATCAGGTAGTGCGGATTGAAAACAATCCGTTGCAGATCCACCTCGCCCCAACGAACGCGCAGGCGATGGAACAGGCGAAAGTCTTGTCGAGTCGGCTGGGTCATGGTTTGGAGATGGTCGAATGGAAGTCTTGTAACGCAAGTACCGTAACGGTTGATCGGGTGCCAGTTCTTCTTGCTACAGTCCGGTCTTTAACCCTGCGTCGCAACCCCTATGGCATTTATCTACTATTTGACACACATCCAGTTTGAGTTTGGTGCGATCAAGCTGCTAAAGCAGGAGTGTGAACGAGTGGGAATTTCCCGCCCCTTGATTGTCACCGACCAGGGCGTCAAGGCGGCCGGGTTATTACAAAGGGCGCTCGACGCGCTGGCAGGGACGGACGTCGCCGTGTTCGACCAAACACCGTCCAATCCGACCGAAGCGGCGGTACGCTCGGCCACCGCGGTATTTCATGCCGGGGCCTGTGACGGATTGGTCGCGGTCGGCGGCGGGTCGGCGATCGATTGCGCCAAAGGAGTCGCGATCGCGGCACGGCACCCAGGGCCATTGAAGCACTACGCGACCATTGAGGGCGGATCGTCCCGGATAAGTGACCAGGCCGTGCCACTGATCGCAGTACCGACCACGAGTGGCACTGGCAGTGAGGTTGCCCGTGGCGCGATCCTGATACTCGACGACCAGCGCAAAGTCGGATTCCACTCCTGGCACCTGGTGCCCAAAGCCGCGATTTGCGATCCCGAACTCACGCTCGGCCTGCCTGCCCAACTGACTGCCGCCACCGGCATGGACGCCGTCGCTCACTGCATGGAAACATTCATGGCGCCAGCCTTCAACCCTCCGGCCGACGGCATTGCGCTGGACGGGCTGGAGCGGGCCTGGCGCTTTATTGAGCGCGCTACCGTCGATGGCACCGACCGCGACGCGCGCCTGAACCTGATGAGCGCGTCGATGCAAGGAGCGATGGCGTTTCAGAAAGGGCTGGGTTGTGTGCATTCCCTCAGCCACAGCCTGGGCGGCGTGGACCCACGTCTACACCACGGCACCCTGAACGCGATGTTCTTGCCAGCCGTCATTACCTTCAACGCGAGCGCCGAGTCAATCCGCAAAGACCGGCGTCTGGAACGTATGGCGCGGGCCATGGACCTGTCATCGGCAGGCGATATCGGGGCTGCCATTATTGACATGAATCGCCGCCTCGGGTTACCCACCGGACTCGCGGCCATGGGGGTGCAGCGGTCGCAGTTTGACAAAATCATCACCGGCGCGCTAGCGGACCATTGTCACAAGACCAACCCGCGAATCGCGAGCGCCGACGATTACCGCGCCATGCTGGAACAGGCGCTGTAAATCAAATCCATTGCAGCAAAAAGTCAGGCTCCACCTGCCACGAGCCAGTCTGCCCGAGCGCGGCCTTGCAGCACTATTTGCGCGTTCAGTCGGTCATTGGCGCCGACTCGCGCTTGCGCCTGTGAGCGCGTGATTCCCCAGGCTTTCATATGGCGCTGCACCAGGCGCTCAAGCGCGACTTCCGTGTCCACCTCCAGGAACCAGCATTCGTCCAGCACACCGCTCAGGTTCCAGCCGTCGGAGCGATGCAACAGGTACAAGCCTTCCACCAGTACCAGGCGAACCGCCGGCCCGACCGTGATTGCGTCGGGTACGGGCTCTCCGGCGCCATGCTCGAACGCCGGCCAGGAAACTGCCTGCGCAGCCGGTGCGCAAGCTGCTTCCCGCAGGGCCTTGAGTTGCCGGGCCAGCGCCGACGGATCAAAGGTCCAGGGCGCGCCGCGGCGCTCCAGTGCGGCGACCGGATCTGGAAAACACGCCAGCCGGGCGCGCGTCAGGTGAAATCCATCCATTCCCAGCGCCACCATAGGGTGACCTGCGGTCAGGCTGTTCACCTCCTGCGCCAGACGCATGGCGAGTGTGCTCTTGCCCGAGCCCGGCAGGCCGGCCAGACCCAGAACATGGCGGCGGGCGGGTTTGCTCGCCAGCAATTCGACCAGCCGCTGGACTGGGTTGGCCAATAGTTTCGGCCCAGTTGCAGTGGTCACGGATTGCAGCCTGTCAGCTTTTTGCCGACATCACGCGCAAGATGAAGCCCACTTGGTCTTCAAAACTGGCGCGGTTCTTTCCATCTTCGACCGCTGCTAGCCCAGCTGCTTTTGCCGCGCCGGCATTTGCGCTCCAATGTGCGCTTGGCCCCGCTCGCGCGCCAGTTGAACCTGGCGTTGGCGCTCGGAGAAACCACGCCTTTGTGCCTCAGTCCTGGTTTCAAAACAATGCGGGCAACTGACGCCGCTCTGGTACCGCGGCGAAGCCTTTTCGGGTTCACCGAGTGGCCTGCGGCACGAACGGCACAACTCGAAGGACCCCTGCACCAGTCCGTGGCCAACCGACACACGCTCGTCAAACACAAAACATTCACCCTGCCAAAGGCTTTCGCCCGCCGGTACCGTTTCGAGGTATTTCAGGATTCCGCCTTGCAAGTGGTAGACCTCCTCGAATCCGCGCATGCGTAACAACGCCGTCGATTTTTCACAACGAATACCACCGGTGCAGAACATCGCGACCCGGCGCTTTCTGCCATCCGCTTCGGCGAGTGCTTGGCCCGGTTCGGACTGTTGGCGTATCCATGACGGCAACTCGGTGAAGTTCCTGGTTTTCGGGTTGATGGCCCCGGCGAATGACCCAATCGCCACTTCATAGTCGTTGCGTGCGTCAACAAGTACCACACCAGGTTCGGAAATCAGGGCGTTCCAGTCTTGCGGCCTGACATACCGGCCTGCCATCCGGGCCGGATTGACGCCGTCCACATGCATCGTCACGATTTCCGCCTTCAGACGGACTTTCATCCGGTGAAACGGAGGCTCGTTGGCCCAGGATTGCTTATGTTCAAGATCCACCAAGCGTGGATCGGCGCGCAGCCAGGCCAGAACCGCGCAGACACCAGCAGATGGCCCGGCAATCGTGCCGTTGATGCCTTCAGGGGCCAACAACAATGTTCCCTTGACCTGGTTATCCTGGCACACCGCCAGCAACGGCAGGCGCATTTGCGCGCAGCCAGGCAGGTCGACAAATTTGTACAGGGCGGCAGTCAGGCAGCGGGACATGGGGAGAACATGATTGGGTGGAATTGGTAACCGGCTTTATTGTCGCCTGCGCGCATTGCGGCGAACTCGCACCAATCGGCTTGCAACTATTGTTGGCGCGCCATCATGCGGTGTTCTGACCGGCCCAGTCGATCGGGTCTTGTTGTAGCACCATGTCGATGTCCAGTGCCAGTACTTCTCCGACCGTGCCAGGGAAAGTAACGGCCATTTCGTTCTGGTTCAGGCCAGCGTGTCTGGATCTGGCGCGCCATGCGGCTAGATGAATCACTCCCGCCAATGGTTCATATGCGTCTTGGCGAAACGGTGCGTCCTGATGCTCCAGCGCATCGACTATAGGTTCCGGAAACGACCACTTGCGCGCAAGCCCGGCACCAACCTGCGCATAGTCGTAACCAAACACCTTGCGTTCCGCCTTTGCACGTCGTGCATCGATCGGCGGAACCTCGGTGTCGAGCGCCGCCATTTCCGCTGGCATCGCAATACGCATCGCCAGTTCGCCCACGAAATGAATCAGGCCGGCGGTAAACGCTGCCTGCTGGTTCTGGCGCACCACCCCGGCCAGCGAGCGCGACACTTTGGCTACGTCCAGGCTGTAGTCCCAGTACTGCTGCAAATTGATACCCGGTACCGCCTTTAGCGAGGCTCCCGAGGCCGACGCCGAAGCGATGGTCCGGACATGACCAAGTCCGACAATGGCCAGCGACTCCGACACGCTGTTGACACGTTGGGATAGCTTGAAATAACCAGAATTCGACAATTGCAACAGCCGCGTCGTCAGCGCCGGGTCGGTGCTGACTAGCTGGGAGATCCGTTTCAGGTCCGGTTCCGCTCGCTCCAGTTCGCTGAGCAGCAACGCAACCACTTTGGGAATGCTGGGTAGGACGAACTGTGACGCTAGCAAGGCATTCAGTTGCATGGGACGCAGGTTCCTATCTGGGTTGACCACCATGGTTGAATTATCAGCGTCCTGCCGGGGCATTTCCTTTAATGCGCCGGTTTGGATTACATCGCCGTCATTAAGTCACACAAGGCCTGCTGATGGGTTTATGGTTGCCCGGCGCCAAGCAAGTGCGCGCAACCCAATTTCGTCCAAACGGCTTGTCGCTTCGCACCCTTTTTGCTGCAAGCGGTAAGGTTCGGTTGACCGGGCCGACTCAAGGCCAGGCGTGACGGGCTGACGACAGCTGTAACGCGTATTACCCGTCGTGTTTTGCAAAGTGAGCCAACCAGGAGCCCGGATATGCGTTTGCAAACAACCCGAAGATTGGCGGCAAGTCTGGTTTGCACGGCTGGCGCTGTCTCGTTTGCCGCCCAGGCAAGCTGCACCGCGCAGTCCGGTGCGACCGTGACGCCGGTTGTCGAGCTCTACACTTCGGAGGGTTGTAGTTCGTGCCCGCCAGCTGACCGATGGCTGTCGGCGCTGAAAGCTCAGCAGGCAGGTTCCACGGCGGCAGTTATTCAGGCGTTTCATGTAGGTTATTGGGACTACATTGGCTGGGTCGACCGGTTTGCGAGCCCGGCGCATACCATTCGGCAGCGGCAGATTGCGAACTGGAATAACCAACGCTCAATCTACACGCCGCAAGCAGTGCTAAGTGGCCGGGACTGGCGCGACTGGCATGCAACTGGCTCTGTTGTGCCGACGACCCGGGAATTGGCCCGCGCCAGTATCACACTGAAGCAAAATGCGGCGGACCAATTTGAAGCCGTGGTCATCACGCACGCCAGCACCCCGGCGGTCTGGAGCGCCTATTGGACGGTTACCGAGCACAGTCACAGTTCCAGGGTGAAAGCGGGCGAAAACGCCGGCGAGTTTTTGCAGCACGACTATGTGGTGCGCCAATACACGCCAGTCGGTGACTACCGCGGCGACGCCGCCACGCCGCAAAGGCTGGTGCTACGTTCCATCGCCCCCACCGCTGGCCATGCGCGGCAGATCAACCTGGTGGTTTTTGACAGCAAGACCGGCCAGACGCTGCAGGCGGTCACGGCTAGCTGCTGAAATCGTCGGCGGCCAAGCCGCTGCAGTCAGGCGCCCGCGGTTGACTTGGCTCCATGCCGGGCCAGCCGGATGATCAGGCTAAAGGTCCGTTGTAGGGCGAATTCCTACAGACGATCTAGTCAAACGGCGACTTCGATTTTCAGCGCTCACACACTAAAGTCGGCTTCAAGGGCGGCATCGCCCGTTCTGTCGATCCGATCAATTCGAAGAAGGAAACCACCTTGACCGCCTTGTCCAACCGCGTCCATTCAACCAGCTATCTGGAAACACTAGCCGCCAGCGCCGCAAACGATGTGGCTATCGAACCACCCATGAAAGAGGAGCGACTGGCTTTTTCGGTACGCGTGGTGCGCACGGATGAACAACTGGCCAAGGCTGTCAGCATCCGGCATGCGGCCTATGCCCGGCACATGCCGGAATTTTCGGAAACGTTGCGCTCCCCCGAGGCCATAGATTGCGAGCCGGGCGTGGTCGTGCTGCTGGCTGAATCCAGACTCGATGGTGCCGCGTTGGGCACCCTGCGCGTCCAGAGCAATGCACATATGCCCCTGAAGGTCGAACAGTCGGTGGTCTTGCCCCGTTGGTTGCGCGATCGGCCGTTGGTCGAGGTGAGCCGACTGGGGATAGTCGGCGGCACGATTGGTCGCCTGGTAAAGATCGTCCTGATCAAGGCTGCGTTTCAGTACTGCGAGCAGGACGGGATCGAATGGGCGATTGTGGCCGCGCGGGCGCCGCTGGACCGTCAGTACGATCAACTCCTGTTTGAAGACCTGTACCCGGAAAAGGGCTTCATTCCGATGAGCCATGGCAACAACGTGCCGCACCGCGTCATGGCATTCGAAATCGACACCGGGCACCAACGTTGGGTCGAAGCAAACCACCCGCTGCTCAACTTCTTCCGCTACACGCACCATCCGGATATTGATGTACGGGTGCCGGAAGAAACCAATTGGGAGGGGCTGCTCCCGAGCGCGATCGGCAAACGAGGCGCAAAGGCGCTGGGCCGTCAACCCGGCTGATCCGAGTGGCGCTTGACTGTCCCAGCCGAACACGGCTGGATGGACAATCAGCGTCATGGTTAACCATACACCGCATGTGTTTAGACTAATCAAACATTGGATCAGTTCCAAGGTCGGTAGGCACGCATGTCGCAGCGGGTAGCATTTTCGAACGGGTCAACAAAGTGGCGCTTCGACGCGGCATTGGAGTGGTTGTCATGGGCCCTGTCCATCTATGTCGTACCGTTGTTGATCGGGCTGGTCTCCGTCGCGGCGGTGTTCCTGTGGGACAACCAATACGCGGTTGGCGGTGGCAAGAACCTGGAGTTGCAGGTGTTCGCGGCTGCAACTGCGGCGCTGACACCGGCCGAAGCGCGAAGCAAGATCAGCTCGGCGCGCCCGGTTAGCCATTTCGACACCCGACGCTCGGAAGCGCCGGTCTGGTTCGGCTTCGCCACACCCGCTCGTACGGAAGGTGACGCCATGGTGGAGTTTCCATCACGTCACGCCGTGGAAGTTGCGTGCTGGGAACTTGGTTCGCTACGGTTATTGGGCGAAGCGTCACGAGACATGTCGCAGGGGCTGCTGGCACCGGTCAAGGCCGGATTCGCCCTTCAACTCGATCGCTCCGGCATGTCCATCCTATGCCGCGCTTCGTTTGTTGGTCCGGCCCGGCTAAGTGCTACGGCATGGTCGGCCGAGGACCTCAGCCGCTCGGTACATGAATTCCATCGCATGTCCGGCCTGCTTGACGGTGGCTTGATTGTGCTGGCGGTATTCGTGCTGATGACGGCTCTGATCAACCGGCAAATCCTGTACGTGTTGTTCGCCGCCTGGCTGGTAGTCACCTTGAGGATGGGCGCGATTTCGCAGGGATGGGACATTCAGTGGCTCGGTCACAGCGTTCCAGCCGACTGGTTGACACAGGGCCGCTCCGTGACAGTCGCGGTGTACGCCATGCTGACGCTGACTTTATACCGAACGTTGTTCCATGATGATCTGGCAAAGACACGTTATGCGACGCCGCTAAGGGTCTCGCAGTGGATATGCCTGCCGTTCCTGTTGATCTCGTTCTTCCTGCCCTATAAGTTCTGGTTGCCTGTGATGTGGCTGGTCACCGGGTCGGGCTTGCTGCTGATGGCGTTCAGCCTGGGCAATATCCTGCGGCGTACCCGTTCACGCGTGGCAATCTGGTACGGCGCCTCGCTGGCCGTCACTTTTGTCTCTAGCCTGTCTGAAATCGTCGCTGCCGCAAGCGGTATCAAGGAGTTAGTAGGCGCGGCCAATTTTGTGACTGTTGCGTTGTCGTCGAGCCTGCTGGCGGCGCTGGCAATTGCCGAGCAGATGCGCCAGGAGCATCAGCAGCGGCTGCAGGTACAGGCAGAACTCGAACATAATTTCAACGCGATGCCGATCGGGCTGTTCACGCTGGACCCGCGCGGCCGCTTCCTGAGCGCCAATCCGGCACTGATCGAGATGCTCGGCCCCAAGGTGCTGGCAACCGGACACAACACCTGGCAACAATACTTCGATCAGGGCGCGTGGACTCAATTGCACCATATCGTTTACGCGCGGGTCGGTGGCGAACTGGAGATCAGGGGAACGCGGGCACGCGACGATGGTGAACAGCGCCGCTTCCTGGTCAAGGCGACCCTAGCGAACGACAAAATAGAAGGCTCGCTGCAGGACGTCACTGACAAGTCCAGAGCCGCCGAAGACCTGAATTTCCTGGCCCACAACGATCCACTGACGAAAGTGTTGAATCGGCGTGGGGTCGAAAACGCCTTTCAGGACGCTGCCGCCCAGGTGGCGCAGGGAAAGCCGTTGGCATTGGGCTATCTTGACCTGGACCGATTCAAGCTGATCAATGATTTGTACGGCCACAACGTGGGTGACGAAGTCCTTCAGCAGGTTTGCAAGCGCGTCACTGACGTGGTATCGGGCGCCATTCGTGTCGGGCGTGTCGGCGGAGACGAGTTTGTCATCGTACTGCCGGACACCAAGATGCCGCTGGCGGCGCTGGTGTGCCAGGGCATCGTGCGCAGCATTGGTAATTCCCCATTTAGCGTGGGTGAAAAGGCCTTTCACGTGCGTGGGTCCATCGGGCTGATTGAAGTGCGCCCGGGAAGCACGATCAAGGACGCCATGTCGACTGCCGACCACGCCTGCCGTGAAGCGAAACACGGCCACAGCGATGGTCTGGTGGTGTATGACCGCGATGCTCCGGCGTTTCGCCAACATGAAGCCGAGCTGCGACTAGTGGAGCATCTTTCGACCAGTGCGGCCACCGACGGGTTGTTTCTGGAGATGCAGCCCATCATGTCGCTCAATGCACCGCATGCTTCGCTCAACTTTGAGGTATTGCTGCGCATGCGGGACACCGAGGGCAAGTTGGTACCGACCGATCGCCTGATTGCGGCCGCCGAGAACAGCGGACGTATGGGTGTGATAGACCGTTGGGTTTTGTCGACAACGCTGGCCTGGCTCGATAGCCATCAACTGCGTCTGACCAACACCCGGTTCGTATGTATGAACCTAAGCGGCGCATCTCTGAACGACGAAAAATTCATGCAGGATGTATTCGCCATGCTGGCGGCGAACATCGACATCGCGCGCCACCTGTGTATCGAAATCACCGAAACCGTAGCGCTGCACGATCTGAACAACACCCGGCACTTCATTGATACGGTGCGCAGTTATGGCGCCAAGGTCGCACTGGATGACTTTGGTGCCGGTTACACCTCATTTTCATACCTGAAGGAATTGCCAGCCGATCTGCTGAAGATTGATGGCAGCTTCATTGTCAACATGAACAGCCACCCGGCCAATGTGGCGATTGTTGAGGCAATCGTCAACCTGGCCGGAAATCTGGGCATGCAAACTATCGCGGAATGGGCGGAAGACGCTGCGACGGTCCAAACCCTGACCGAGATCGGCGTTGATTATGTTCAGGGCTATGTAGTCGCGCGGCCCCAATCGCCCGAGATATTACTGACTGCCGAGTCGTCGGCCAGTTTCATACGCGATGAACATCTGCTGCGCTTCACCAACCTGCTGGGCAAGACTGAAAATGTCCGGGCCCAGGTGGATCTGTTTGACCAGATGGGTGCCAAGCAGGCGCATTGAGAGCCTGATTACGCGGCGGCGCGCAAGGCGTTTTTCAGCTCCCGGCCAATCTCGGGCTTGTCGGCAAACGGATCGGTTGGATTACGCGCCAGTACGATGTCTTCAAGCCGGGTTTGCACTGACTTGATAGCCTTGGGATGGCTGTAGATGTAAAA
This sequence comes from Betaproteobacteria bacterium, assembly GCA_031403955.1. Lineage (GTDB taxonomy): Bacteria > Pseudomonadota > Gammaproteobacteria > Burkholderiales > Burkholderiaceae_C > CAISIP01. The sequence goes on along the minus strand of JANNGR010000428.1, from coordinate 3,143 downwards.
CCGGTTGGCGCAAACCGCGTCAAACACCAATTGCGCCACGTCCGCGGCGGATACCTTGCCCGAGCCGACCGCCTTGCTGCTCATCGCCTGACCAATCAATTGGCTCTTGGTCAAACTGGCACCTGGCTCCCGAAATTCGGCTGGGCGATTACGCTGGCTTTGGGTGATTCCAGTCGGGACAAAAAATGGGCACAACACGCTGGCGCCAATCTGGTCTGTAACCAGGGCCAGGTCCTGGTAGAGCGTCTCGGACAAACTGACAACGGCGTGTTTGCTCACGTTGTAGACCCCCATGTTGGGCGGGTTCAGCAACCCTGCCATGCTGGCGGTATTGACGATATGGCCGCGGTAAGTCGGGTCGCGCCGCGCTGCATCCAGCATCATCGGGGTAAACACGCGCACACCATGGGCCACACCCATTAGGTTGACGCCCAGAACCCATTCCCAGTCCTTGACGCTGGTTTCCCAAATCAGTCCGCCGGCACCAACACCGGCATTGTTGAAGACCAGATGCGGTGCGCCAAAACGCTCCTGTACCGCGAGGCCCAGAGCCTGTACCTCGCCGGCTTTGGACACGTCGAGCCGGTATGCCAGCACATCGGCGCCGGCCGCGCGCAACTCGGCCGCCGCGTTGTCCAACGCGTCCTGCTGCACGTCGGCCAGTACCAGTTTCATGCCCAATCTGGCGCCGATGCGGGCACATTCCAGACCAAAACCCGATCCGGCACCGGTCAACACGGCGGTTTTATTACTGAAATCAACCATCATTTCAATCTCCAGGGTTGCCACAACATTTCCAGATGGTCGATACCGTCTTCTACATACGGCAAACCGGCGTCAATGAATCCATGGCATTGATAAAAATTCCGCAACCGCGCCTGCGCGCCGATACGAATCGCTTGCGCGCCCCACAATTCTCCTATCGCCGTGATCGAGCGACGCAGCAATACATGCCCAAGGCCAGTGCCACGCATATTGTTGCGCGTGACGATGCGACCTAGGCTGGCTTCGGTGCACTTGGCGCCCGGACCGAAACAGCGCGCGTAGGCCACCAACCGGCCACCGATGTCGCCCTGCAAGTGCACAGCTTGCGCGTCAAACCCGTCCAGGTCCTGAAAAGCACAACCCTGCTCCACGACAAACACTTCCGCGCGTAACTGCAAGAGCGCATACAGCGCCTGATTTGTCAGCGCGTCGAAAGCAGAAAGCGTCCACGTAATGCCATTGCCAGCGCTCATGGTTTCGGGCTCGGTCAATGCGGCCGTGCGCGGGCGAGTATGGCGTCAAAGTCCACCCCGCCGCCCAGCGTGCCAAATACATGGCCCCAGTTACCGGCCAACCGGGAGTCGCAAAAGGCGCCAAACACGCAGCCGGGAGCGGTTTGGTACAGCAATGCAGCCTGCAGCACCAACGCCAGATCCTGCGCCAGCCGCCGCGCTTGCACTTCGCCTGCCGTCTCATCGAACCGGTGCCACAGCGACTCGGCCATCCGGTCCAGCGCCGGATGAGCGCCCTTGGCGGGAGCCAGTTCATCGACCAGTGCTGCCTGGGTGCCTGACTTGCGTAATGCGCGCAACAGGTCGATCGCCATGATGTTGCCCGCGCCCTCCCAGATCGAGTTAAGCGGCATTTCGCGGTAGATGCGGGCCATGACGCCCTCGCCGCCCTCCTCCACATAACCATTGCCACCCAGACACTCCATTGCTTCCTGCGCGAAATGGCTGCCACGTTTGCAGATCCAGAACTTGGCGATGGGGGTCAGCAGCCGCGCCATGGCCCGCTCATGCGGATTTTGGACATGGTCGAATGCACGCGCAAGCCGCAGCGCAAGTGCACACGACGCCTCGCTCTCCAATGCCAGGTCAGCCAGCACGTTGCGCATCAGGGGTTGCGCAATCAGCGGCTTGCCAAAAGCCTGTCGCTGCGCGGTGTGGTGCAGCGCGATGCTGAGCGCTTGGCGCATCAGTCCGCTGGTGCCAAGCGCACAGTCGAGCCGGGTCAGTGTTCCCATCTCCAGAATCTGGCCGATGCCGCGTCCCTCCTCGCCGACCAGCCAGGCACTGGCACCATGAAACTCGACCTCGGAACTCGCATTGGCCTTGTTGCCCAGCTTGTCCTTCAAGCGCTGGATGCGGATCGCGTTGCGCGAACCATCCGGCAAGACGCGTGGCAGAAACAGGCACGACAGCCCACTGCTGGTTTGGGCCAGGATCAGAAACGCATCACACATCGGTGCCGAAAAAAAACCATTTGTGGCCATTCACGCGGTAACGCTCACCCCAACCGTCACTGCCGTCCGCCGTCGCCTGCGTGGTGTTGGCCCGCACGTCCGAGCCACCTTGCTTCTCGGTCATGCCCATGCCCATCGTGACACCGGGCTTGTCGCTCCACTTCGCGAGGACCGGGTCATAGACCCGGCTGGTGAGTTTGGGGCCCCAATCAGCGTACACCGCCGCATTGGTGCGCAGCGCCGGCGTGACGGCGTAAGTCATGGAAATCGGGCACAGGATGGACGGTTCCAACTCGGTAAACATCATGAAACCGGCGGCGCGCGCTACATGCGCCGCGCCGTCTACTTGCGGCACCGGCGTGTGGTCCGCGGACCACGGCGCGCCATGCAAGCCGGCGCCGATGGCGGCTTGCATCAGCTGGTGGTAGCTGGGATGAAACTCAACTTCGTCGATGCGCCGACCAAACCGGTCATGGCTGCGCAATTGAGGTGTGTGTAGGTTGGCCAGCCGCGCGTGGCCCTGCATTTCCGCGCTGCCGAGCCTGTCGCCCAATTGCGCCAACGCAGTTGTGGCTAGCGCCGGAGCATTGAATGCCAATGCCGAGCGCAACGCCTGGTTGCTGGTGAACAGGTTGTAGTTCACCAGCGGGTCAGGCTGGTTGAAGACCTCGTGGGTGGTAGTGTCCATGCATCACCAGCGGCGCAAAACGGGACTTAAATCAGCCGGACCAGCTGTTTGCCGAAATTCCTGCCTTTTAGCAATCCAAGGAAAGCCTGCGGCGCGGCGCTTATTCCTTGCGCGACGGTCTCGCGTGGGCGCAGTTTTCCACTGGCAACCAGGGTGCCGAGCTCCTTCAATGCTTCGGGCCAGATTTCCATGTGTTCACTGACGATGAATCCCTGCACCTTCAGC
>JANNGR010000427.1:0-2076 GCA_031403955.1 Betaproteobacteria bacterium | reverse complement strand
GCTCGTTCGCGCGATTGACTTAAGAGTGTCTCAAGTGGTGCCGGAAGAATGGGGGAGTCTGAAGGTTTAACTGGAATGGAGGTTCATAGGGGGTGCTCGGATGAAGAATGAAAGCGCTTTCAGGAGTGTAGTGGGCGACCGTCCTGGCCGTCAACGACCGGCACCCCCGTACTTTCCCTAGTTCGCCCAAATCGTTTTTTGGGGACGGTATGTCGATCCGGGTAAACCACTAAGGGTAAACCTGAGGATGCCATTTGAAAGCGCTTTCACTATCATGCGGTGCTGCAGCGACAGCAACTGCAAAGGAACCAAATATGCGATTCATCCAAGGCTGCGGCCTGGCATTCTTCATCGCGGCCGGCGCTCTGGCCAGCGTCGCGGCGCAGCCCGTCAAGCTGGGCGCCGGCACGTACTTACTGTCTCCCAAGGCGGGCGACAAGCCGCCACCAGCGGCGCCATTGCGCACCGAGGCGATGCTGAAACTGGCCGCCCCCACCAACCAGTGGTATTCGACGCTGATCTTCAACCCCAAGCCCGAGGCGTTGTTCGCCCACCCGCTGACGGTCAAGACCACACCCGCCGGGCTGGAGCTGTCCTTGCCGTCCAAACAGGTGGTGCCCACGGAGTTTCGTGAAAACGAGATCCACTACATGCACCGCGATGCGCTGCTGATCTCGCCGGTCGCCTTCGAGCCAGGCCCGGCCAAGCTGGCCAAGACATCGGACTGGGCGATCGACATCGCAATGGACCGCGGCGCCGACCAGATGCAGGTGACAGTGGCGCACGGCAGTCCGTACGCCCACATCACTCTGTCGCGCGGCGACGTGCGTATCAAGTTGCCGGCAGTCGGCGGCGAGCGTTTCGCGAACAACGCCGATGCGCGCGTGCTGGCGCTGCGTATTGGCGGCAAGTCGTATGCCATGTTCGGCCCCACCGGTGTGCGTTGGGAGCAGGCCTCGCCCAGCGAATGGGTCGGCCGACTGCCTGCCGGCGCCGGCTACCTGTCCGCAGCGGCTCTGCCGGACGACCGCCCCGAATCCCTGGCGCTGCTGACCCGCCATGCCTACGCCTTCCTGCAGGACACGCGCGTCGAGTGGCGCTTTGACCCCGCAAGCAGCAAGGTCGAAACCACCTTCATGGCCAAGACACGCGTGATGGAAGGCGCCGACAACGGGCCGTTGCTGGGCCTATACCCGCACCAGTGGTTCAACAATGCGTCGGTAGCCGACAAGCTGGGCCCGTCCTACGACAGCATCCGCGGCAAGATCCGCCTGCTGGCAGCCAGCCAGTTCAGCATAGAACGCACTTACCAGGGCGTATTGCCGCATTGGCCGGGCATCAAGGAGGGCCCGGGCGTGGCCGAGGTGACAGACATGCTCAAGGTCGATCTGCGCAAGCGCCGCGAACTGATACCTGCGCGGGAGAACAAGGACAACTGGCGCGTCAGCGCCTACTGGCAGGGCAAAGGCCTGACCCGCACCACGCAGCTGGCGGCCGTGGCCGAGCAACAGGGAGACCTCGACGCACGTGACCAGTTGCTGACGCTGGCCAGGGAGCGCATGGAGTGGTGGTTCGGCGGCGCGGGCCGCAGCTACTTTCACAACGACAAGGGGCTCGGTACCGTCGTCACCTACCCGGACGAGTTTTTCGCGGTCGCGGAGATGAATGACCACCACTTCCACTATGGCTACTGGATCCGCGCCGCCGCTGAAATCGCGCTGCGCGACCCGGCCTGGGCGGCCAAGGACAAATGGGGCGGCATGGTCGACCTGTTGGTGGCCGACATCGCGACGGCGCAGCGCGGCCGTGCCGACTTCCCGTTCCTGCGTCCGTTCGACCCCTACTCCGGCTTCTCGATGGCGTCGGGCGTCGGGCTGTACGACTTTGGCAACGGCCAGGAATCCACGTCGGAGGCCATCAACGCATGGGCCAGCCTGATCCTGTGGGGTGAAGCGACCGGCAACCGTGAACTGCGCGACCTCGGCATCTACCTCTACACCACCGAGATCGACGCCGTCAGCCACTACTGGTTCGACATCCACAAGCAAGTGTTCCCGCCCGAATACAAGAACGTCG
>JANNGR010000426.1:0-1715 GCA_031403955.1 Betaproteobacteria bacterium | reverse complement strand
GATGGTCCCATCACTGGTATTGGTAAATTTGGCTGAAGGAATAACAATACTTTGCAACGCATTGTTCACCTTCTCCGCATAGCTGGCTCCGCTTGCCTGGCTGATTTTTGCGTTGATGTCATTGCCCATGCGTGCAATGCCGTCATCTGCTGGCGCAACGCCGCCGGGCCGGAGAACACCAGGTCGTCGGCGTAGCGGCTGTACCTGGCGCCGAAGACCCACGCCAGTCCCTCGAGCCGCAGGTCGAGCCGAAAGGCGCACAGGTTGGCCAGCGCGGGCGCGGTCGGTGCGCCTTGCGGCAGATGGGGTGAGGCCAGGCGCTTGGCGCCCATCCAGTCGCGTCCGCCATCCTCGCGCAGGCGTTGCACCACGGCAGCCTTCGTGCGGGTTGTGCATAGGGCGGTGAGGGTGCGCGCCGTGCCCTCGGGATAGCCCAGGGTGCGCCACAGTGCGTGCACGCGCGATGCGCGAACGCTGGCAAAGAAATCGCGCAGGTCGAATGCGATGACCACGTGCTGGCCGACATGGGCATCCGCATGCGTGGCGACGGAACGCCCGCGTACGAAACCGTGGGCTGCTTCATGCGCCGGCACATGCCGAAGCAAATCCTCGAGCACGCGGCGTTGCGCGCGCTTCAGATCGGCCTTGGGAATCTCGAGCAGGCGCAGCCCGCCGAGGCGCTTGGGCTGCAAGCGATAGCGGTAGTGGCTGGCGGGCGGGTGATGGGGGCGATCGCTTTCGCGCCAAGCCTGGGCCTCGCCGGTGAGCCAGATCAAGCGGTCGCTCTCCAGCCCCAGCCATGCGGCCAGCTCTTGGTGATGGGCCGCGGACGGCAGCGGGCACTGTTCCAGCCCCAGGGGGCGCGGCAGCATCCGGGCCGGCCGAAGAATCAGGCGCCGCACCCGGGGTCGCTGCCCCGCTTCGAACGCGGCGTCCAGCTCGGGCATGTCGTGGATGCGCCGACTCAGCACCGCCAGATCGCTGCGTTGCCAGGTCGCGAGCGACAGCCGGCCGAGCGCGTGCGTCAGCGTTTTCAACCAGGGCGGACTGCTGCCGAGCGCGGCCTCGGCCCGCGCCTGCAGGGCGTGCACGGCGGTGCCGCCGGGCCTTTGGGCATCCGCCAGCAGGGCCCGCGCCAGACTGCGCGCAATCCACTCCCGGAAGCTTGGTTCACGCATGGTACGAAGGCCTTGAATCGCTGGGTGGCACCGGCTCTTCAACCAGCAGGTCTGGCGTGAGCAATCCCGCGCGGCAGCGCGGTGCGGCTCATGCGCCGAAATGCAAAACCATCCGATCTACCGTGGGGGTACCCCCACAGCACGAGACAGGGAACGACCAATCGCCTTGCTGCTCGCCAATTCTTGAAGGGCCGGCGCCGCGCGGATTGTAGGAGGGTGATCTACAAATCGGTGCGCAGTTTCCATAGCTCCGGGAACAGCACCACATCCAGCATTTTGCGCAGATAGCTGACGCCGCCGGTGCCGCCGGTGCCGCGCTTGAAGCCGATCACGCGCTCGACCGTCGTGACGTGGCGAAAGCGCCAGAGGCGGAAGGCGTCTTCTATGTCGGTGAGCTTTTCGCCGAGCTGGTAGAGGTCCCAGTAGCGGTGCGGATCGCGGTACACGCAGAGCCAGGCCTGCTCGACGCCGTCGCTGGCCTCGTAGGGCCTGGGGCGGAGTCAGGGGGGTCGCCCCCCCGGGCCCCCCCAGCCCCCC
>JANNGR010000425.1:0-25897 GCA_031403955.1 Betaproteobacteria bacterium | reverse complement strand
GCCTGCCGCGTCGTCGCGCTTGCAGGGCGCAGTCTGGTCAGAGTCCAGCCTTCTTCACGCCGTCCAAACCCGCGCCAGCGGGTTTGGAGCCGCGGCGTTCAGCCTTGCCAGCGCACGCCATGACGGCCCACTCGGGCGCGTTCAACCGCGGTTTCTAGGATGATTTCGTCGTTGCCCATGTACCTGCACAGTCCGGCGCGGGTCGAAGAGCTGTGGGGCCATCTGGCGCCGAAACTGACCGCTGCCGGTATTGACGCGGTACCGTCAAATTTGTCGTGGCCGGTGGACTATTTTCAGCACTGGCTGGAACCCGAGCTTCTGCTGAGTCAGGCCTGCGGCTTTCCCCTGATTGACAAACTGGCCGGCAAAGTCCGGCTGTTAGGCACCTTTGGTTACGACGTGGACGGGTGTGACGGCCTGTTTTGCCGCAGCAAGCTAATTGCGCGGGCCAATGACCCGGCGGCTAAGCTGGTGGATTTCCGGGGTCGTTGCGTGGCCTACAACGGAACCCATTCCCAGTCCGGCTACAACGCTCTGCGCGCCCTGGTTGCCCCATTGGCCGTAGCAGGAAAATTCTTCGGCCAGCGGATTGAGACCGGCAGTCATGCGAAGTCGATTGAACTGGTACGCGATGGCGTGGCCGATATCGCTTGTGTTGACTGTGTGAGCTTTGCCGCGATTGAAAGGTATTCGCCCGAGCTTACACAGGGCGTGCGTGTGATTGGCTACAGCGACCCCTATCCGGGCTTGCCCCTGATCACCTCGGTGCACACCAGTAACACCACAGTGGCGGTCTTGTATGCTGCCTTGATGGACGTCATGCAGGACCCCGCTCTGAGCACGGTTCGCAAGGCGCTTTTCATTCAGGATTTTGTGCCCACCGAGGTTTCAGCCTATCGGATTTGTGCCCAGATGCGCGACCGCGCCATCGCGCTGGGTTGCGATGCTTTGTAAGCCATGACGGCGAACCGGCCGCTACCCTCGGGTAGCTTGGAACAACACCCCCCGGCGTTGGTCTGGAATGAAAAAGTGCTGCTGGAGCAAGAACATTCGTTGTACCTGGCGCGGCTGCAACGGCTGCGCCAGTTTATGCAACTGGCCGACTTGCCAGTGCTCCTGATTCTTGACTCCAATAACATTTGTTATGCCACCGGCGCGAGGAACATGCAGTTGTTCACCTTGCGCTCGCCGTCGCGCTACCTGCTGATTTTTCAGTCTGGCCCGACAGTTCTCTACGAATATGCCGGTTGCGAACACCTGGCCCTGTCGTTGCCTACGGTGACCCATACCAAGCCGTCCATCGGCCTGTCGTTGCTGGGGTCCGGCGGCAATCTGGAGCAGGCGAGCGAACGATTCGCGCAGGAGATCGCCAGCACCGTCCGATCGGTGGATGCCACCATTGACAAGATCGGCATCGACCGGTTTCCGTTTAGCGCGACCGATGCCTTGCGCCGACAGGGCTTTAGTCTGCGGGATTCCGATACCGCGTTGATTCCGGCGCGAGCCGTCAAGCTGCCGATCGAGATACCCTATATGCGCGAGGCCATGCGACGGGTCGAAGAAGGCGTCCGACGGCTTGAAAACGCGATCCAGCCGGACCGCACCGAGTCTCAGGTTTGGGCTGAGTTCTGGTTCGATTTCATGCAAAAGGACGGCCAGTTCATGACCACCCGCCTGTTCCAGAGTGGCCCGCGCACCTTTCCGTATTTTCATGAATGCGGCAACCGGGTTCTGCAAGCCGGGGAGTTGCTGTGCCTGGATACCGACGCACAGGGCTTCTCGGGTTATGCAGTCGACTTTTCGCGCTCATTTCTGTGTGGCGACGGCGCGCCGACAGCGCAGCAGCGCAACCTATACCAACTGGCACAGGAACAGATCGCGACCAATGCCGCGCTGCTCAAAGCCGGCCTTGCGTTCCGGGAGTTTGCCCAACGCGCCTGGAAATGCCCGCCGCAGTACCGCCCGTTCCAGTATGGTTTGCTGGGCCATGGCCTGGGCATGGCGGGCGAGTTTCCCAATATCCCGCACTTCGAGGCTGGAACGCCGTACCCCCTCTCGCACCACATCGAGCCCGGTATGGTGATTTGCCTGGAAAGTTATGTTGGCTCGGAACAATCCCACCAGGGTGTCAAGCTGGAACAGCAGTACCTGATCCACGAAACGTACGTCGAATGCATGTCGCGTTATCCGCTGGACCAGCGCCTGGGTCGTGATTAACCTTTAGCGCCCCGAAACTCCGAAGCCCGCTAGGAGCCTGCTTGACCACGTGGGACGTCCCTGTAAATGGTTAGCCATCTGCCTCCCTCCGCCTCATGAAACAGCTCAGGAAGTGTGAAGCTCTTCCCGCAGAACCCGACGCAGCGTTGCTACCGTCAGCGGCTTGGCTTCCGACTTCGCCTTGCCCGTACCGACAGCCGCCTTGCGCAAGAGAGCATTAATTAGCGTTTGATAGCCGACACCCTCGGCTTGCGCTTGCGCGCGAAAGTGTTCAATGACGTCGTTATCGAGCATGATGGTGATGCGCGTCTTGCCAGGGGACGGGATGACTGCCCCGCGCTTGGCTTTGCTGAAATCGTATTCTTCACGCATGGTATCGGTCCGCTTCGCCGCGACTGGCCTTGCGAGCGGAAATCACGCGCGTCCGCTCATCGCGCTGGGTATGGACGACCACGAGTACCCGGCCCAGTACATCAGTGCCTGACAAAGCGCTGTTCTCCTTTGGAATCAGGATCTTCGATGGTGAAAGCCATCGGATCGCGAAGTGCCTGCTCCGCGTGAGCGAAGCTGACACCGTGCTTGCGTAGGTTCGTCTTGGCCTTGGCTGGATCGAACTCGATGGACACGCGCCATTATGCATATCTGATGCATATGCGCAAGTCACCCACTTCACGGGTGCATCTTTCGGATGGCTAGCCGGGAAGAAGCCTCTCGGCCTCTCCCTCCCACACCACCGGACACGCTGCTCCTCCGCGCATCAATGACGTGGTGCGCAAGCGTCGTGCAGTCACTGTCGATACCGCCTGGCGACTGGCCCAGTACTTCGGTAAAAGCGCGGAGTTCTGGCTTGGGATGCAAATCGATTACGCCATGGCGTTGGCACGCGCTTGCATGGGTGATGCGTTATCGCGCATCGTGCGCCGGCAAACGACTGATATGAGGCGGCTTGAGCATCCGGTTTGAGGGAGAGGACCAGGTTTTCGTTTTGGATTTCCCGCGCAGGCCACCTCAGCCCGGCGCATCCCGCAACTTGATGTGACAACAGCCGCAGCCACGCTGCTCGCTCCACGTCTCGTTTCGGAAGTCCACGCCGGCGGCTTCGAACAGGCCCTTGTCGAAGGCGCCGGCGATGCGACACAGGGTGGCGATCGTTTCGGGGTCCAGGCCGGCGTCATTCCACGCATCCTTCAACGGGCAGCGTTTCACGCGAAAGTCGATGCCGTCGGCGTGCCGGGCCACGTCGGTCGGGTACATGCGGCCCTGGTCGGGGCTGACGGCGAGGAAGGCTTCCCCTACCGCCAGCGCGCCTGGCCCCTTGGCCTTGAAGTAAGCCTCGCCCACTTCGCGCCCGCGCCGCTCGATGATGCGGATCATCAGCGCCTCGCCAGACGCGCGGCCGAGTTCGGCGACGAGTTCGGCGTGTATCAGCCGGTACAGGTCGGCGCGGTTCCGAAAACTCGCCTCCAGTTCCTGGCGCAGGGTTTCTTCGCTCATGTTGACCCCCACGCTCGGCACTGCGTGTCCTCGCTGCCCCCCGAGGGGGCCGAGTGCCGCGGCTCCATGCCGGCCTGCGCCGGCATGGACGGCACGAGGAGGCGTTGCGTCTCGCATCGCCGCGGCCTGCAAGGCTTCGCTTGCTTGAAGCGGTTCGGCGCTGCGCTCATGTAGATGCTCCTTCGCAATAGGCGCTCCGGCCAAGGCGCGGGGCTGCGGCCAGCAGCGAGCGCGTGGTTTCGTGTTGGGGGTTCGCGGTCACCTCGTCGGTAGGGCCGGTTTCCACGATCCGGCCACGCTCCATCACCGCCACGCGGTCGGCCACGGTGCGCACCACTGCCAGGTCGTGGCTGATGAACAGGCAGCCGATGCCGGTGTCCTGCTGAATGTGACGCAACAGATCGAGAATCCGCGCGCGCACCGAAACGTCGAGCGACGACACCGGCTCATCCAGCACCAGCAGCGCGGGACGCGGGGCCAGCGCACGGGCGATGTTCACCCGCTGGCGCTGACCACCCGAGATTTCGTGTGGCCGCCGGCGCGCCAGGGCCGGGTCTAGCCCGACGCGGCGCAACAGCCCCGCGACCGCGTTATCGTCATGGGGCAAGTTGTGCAGGCGCAGCGGATCGGCCAGCAGGCGGCCGATGTCGGAGCGCGGGTTGAGCGCACCAAGCGGGTCCTGGAACACCATCTGGAAGCGCTGGCGCGCCAGACGCAGCGCCTCGCCACGCAGCGCCAGTAGGTCGCTGCCATCGAAGCGCACTGCGCCGGCATCCGCCTCGATCAGCCGCATGACAATGCGCGCCAGTGTGGTCTTGCCAGAGCCCGAGCCGCCGACCAGCGCGAGAGTCTCACCGGCGCGAAGTTCAAGGTCGAGGCCGTGCAGCACGGTGGCGGCCGCTGCGCCCCGGCCGAGCGATTTGGCCAGGCCGCTCACCGTCAGCAGCGGTGTGCCGGCTGGCGGCGGCGACCGTTTTGGTGCTGGCCGGTCCAGATCCAGCGAGGCTTTTAGCAGGCTTTGCGTATAGGCATGGACGGGCCGCGCCACGATGTTTTCCATCCTGCCGCTTTCCACCACTGCGCCGTTGCGCATCACCACGCCATGTTGGGCTACCCCGCGCGCCAGCGCGATGTCGTGGGTGACAAGCAGCAATGCCATGCCGGTGTCGCGCACCAGCGCATCGATCAGCGCCATGATCTGCGCCTGCACCACGGTGTCGAGCGCCGTCGTCGGCTCGTCGGCGATCAGCAGCCTGGGGCCGGCGGCGATCGCCATGGCAATCGCCACACGCTGGCGCTGGCCGCCGGAAAGCTCATGCGGATAGGCCGCCAGGCGGCGGTCGGCGGCGGGTATGCCGACGCGCTCGAGCAGGTCGCGCGCGTGGCGCAGCGCCGCTGATCTGTCGTGGCCCAGGTGCGTCATACCCACTTCGGCGATCTGCTCGCCAATCGTCAGCACCGGATTCAGACTCGACATCGGATCCTGGAACACCACGCCAATGTCGCGGCCCAACGTCGGCGGCTCGGTCAGCGCGGGCCATGAAACCGTGCCGCGAACCTCAGCGTTTCCGGGCAACAGGCCCGCCACCGCCATCATGCTGACGGTCTTGCCAGAACCGGTCTCGCCCAGCAGCGCGAGACGAGCGCCCGGCGCAAGCGCAAAGCTAACCTCGCGCACCGCCACGACCGTCTGACCAGCATCTGGAAAATCTACCGCCAGCCGATCGACGCGCAGCAACTCCTTCACGCCGCCACCCGCCTGCCGGCCAGCGCTTCATTGATGCCTTCGCCAATCAGGTTCACCGCCAGCACCGTCACGATGATGGCGATGCCGGGGATGATCGAGAGGAACGGCGCGCTGCGCAACACGGCGCGGCCCTCGGCGATCATGCGGCCCCAGGTGATGCGGTTGGGATCGCCCAGCCCGAGGAACGACAGGGCCGCCTCGACCAGGATTGCGGCGGCGACAACCACGGCGGCCAGGCTGTGGGCCGGCGCTGCCATACCCGGCCTATTCGTAGCCTTGACCAAGCGCCAGCAACTCCGGCGTTCCGATGACCGCGTTGAGCTGATCGAAGTCCAGCATGGCATCGCGCATCGGTGTCGTGCTGCGATGCTGGTGCAGGCTTGCATAATATTTCCGCAGCGTGAAGGCGACCGCGCGCGCTGTGCCCCCTGGGAATATGACGATACGAAAACCCAGGTGGCCCAGATCATCGGCACTGTGCACCGGCGTCAAACCTCCCTCGACCATATTGGCCAGCAAGGGAGTGCGCTGGGCGAATTGCGTGCAGGCCCGGTTCATCTGATCGGGTGTACGCAGCGCTTCGATGAACAGCGCATCCACGCCGCAGGCCAGGTAGGCTTCAGCGCGCTCCATCGTGGCGTCGAAACCCTCGACCGCCAGCGCGTCGGTACGGGCCAGGATCAATGTCTGGTCGGACGCCCGGGCGTCCAGCGCGGCCTTGAGCTTGCCGCACATCTCGGCCACGGGCACCACGGTCTTGCCATCGAGATGCCCGCAACGTTTTGGAAAGGTCTGGTCCTCGAGCTGCAGCATCGCGGCGCCGGCCCGCTCGAATGCGCGCACGGTCCGCATGGTGTTGAGCGCATTGCCAAAACCGGTGTCGGCATCGACGATGACCGGTATCGACACCCGCTCGGTGACGCGCGCCAGCGTGTCGGCGACCTCGCTGGCGGTGGTCAGGCCGACGTCGGAACGCCCGAGCCGTGAGTAGGCGATCGAGGCGCCGGACAGGTACAGCGCCTCAAACCCGCTTTGCTCTGCGATCAAGGCGCTCAAAGCGTCATACACGCCAGGCGCCAGCAGGACGCGGGATTGCTGCAATCGGTCTTTCAGTGTCAGAGACATCGGAACTCCGTGTGAAGGTGAAAAGGCATCGCGCAGTGCCTGTCAATATCCAAGAAGGGAGGCCGCGGTGGCGGCGGCGATCCAGCCCCCGCCGACGGCGCTGAGCAGCCCGTTGCCGGAAAGGTAGCCCCAGACCGCGTTGCCCGACACACCGCGCGCCGCACCGCCGGCCGCCAGCAGGTTGGGGAAAAGTGCGCCCTTCTCGCCGATCACCCGGCAGTCGGCGTCGATGTCCAGGCCGCCCTGGGTGTGAAACAGGGCGCCGGACACTTTCACGGCGTGGTACGGCGCGGCGAGCGTGCGCTGGAACACCCGGCCAAAGGCGTCTGGGCGGTCAGGCCGGACAGCGGCCAGGGTTTGCCGCAGATCGGCGACATCGCAGCCGATCAGTCGCGCCAGCGCATCCAGGTCCGCCGCCGTTCTGAGTGCGCCGGCCTTCTCGGCTTCCACAAAATCGGGAAAGGTGCGGGCCATCTCCAGCAGCGGCCCGTCGAACACGTTCCAGGCCACTGCGCCGGGTTGCGCCAGCACATGCACAGCGGCCTCCGAATAGCCCAGGGCTTCGTCATGAAAACGCGCGCCCAGCGCATTGATCTGCACGCCACCCTGCATCATCATGGCCCAGCTCATCAGGGCACCCTGCGGCACCGCCCAGGACCCGTGCCCCTGGTAGCCCCCGAGGTCGGCCAGCCGGGCGCCCAGTTGCCGGCCCCATTGAATCGCGCTACCGTCATTGCCGGCATGGCCGGCGAACGTGGCCTCGCGCATCTCCGGCAGCAACTCGCGCACCATCGCCGCGTTGCCGCCGAAACCATTGCAGGCCAGCAGCAGCACGTCGCAGCCCAGCGTGTCGATCGTGCCGTCGGGCCGCTCGAAACCGACACCCAGTACGCGGTCAGCGGCATCGACAAACAACTGGCGCACCACCGCATCGGTCAGGATGTCGGCACCGGCGGCCTGAGCCGTACGCTCCAGGCTGGCCATCAGAGCCGCGCCGGTGCGCTCGGGCACCGCATGCATGCGGCGCGCCCGGTGTCCCGGATACAGGAAGCCGTCCAGCACCTCGAATTCAATTCCGTGCTGCTGCAACGCATCGATCGCCTGCACCACCGCCCGCGTGTAGGCGTCCACCAGATGCGGTGCCGCCTCGCCATGCGCCTTGGTCTGGATGTCCTGCATGAAGGCTTCGCGCGCATCGGCGATGCCCAGCGACTGCTGCAATCGCGTGCCGGCCGCCGGGATGAAACCCGACGACAACGCGGTCGAGCCGCCGGGTGCCGCATCGCGTTCGAGCAGCACACAGTCGATGCCGCGATCATGCAGTCCGATCGCCGCGGTCAGGCCGCAGGCGCCGGCGCCCACGATGGCCACCGGCGCGCGGGTTGCCGCCGGCATCGTTTCAACACGAACGACAGTCATTTCGGTCACACGGATTCCCCAGTTCTGTTTCGATCGGACGACGGACACCCGCCGGCCGTCATCGTCCCTGCACGTTGGCAAGCCGTCATACGGCGCGCCCCAGTTTCTTCCTGAGCTGGTTGAGCAGGCCGCCGGCGGCCACCATGTCGAGCAGAAAATCTGGAATCGGCTCGCACGCAAGCCGCAATCCGTTTGCCGACGTGATCGTCCGTGACGGCAGGTCCAGATCCAGCATCTCGCCGTCCTGCAATTCATCCGCCCGCGGGCAGGTCAGCGCCAGCAGGCCGAGGTTGAACGCATTGCGGAAAAACAGTCCGCTGTACGATGGCGCGATCACCGCCCGCAGGCCCAGGTATGCCAGCGCCTGGGCAGCCTGTTCGCGCGACGAGCCGATGCCGAAATTGGCGCCTGCCACCAGCACGTCGCCGTGACGCACCGCGGATGCAAATCCGGGACGCACGGACTCCAGGCAATGCGGCGCGATACCCTCGATGCCCAGCTTCATGTAGGCACCGGGCGCCAGCACATCGGTATCGATGTCGGCGCCGAACTTCCAGACCTTGTGCAGACTCATGTCGAAACTCGCACGCGGCGTATCATCGGGAGACCGTCGCGCGGCGCTCCGCGGTTGTCGGAACTGGGAGCGCCCGGGCGTCTCATTGCACCATCTCCCGCGGGTCGCTAATGCGCCCGCGCAATGCCGACGCAGCCACTGTATAGGGCGAGGCAAGGTAGACCTGTGCCGTGGCCGACCCCATGCGGCCCTTGAAATTGCGCGCGGTGGTGGCGATCACGTTGGCGCCATCCGGGATGCTGCCGCCGTAGCCCGAACAGGCGCCACAGGCGGTGGGCAGTATCTCGGCGCCGGCATCGCGCAACACCCCCATCACGCCCTCGTCTTCGGCCATGCCCTGGTCGTGCCGGCTGGCCGGCGCGACCATCAGACGCACACCCGGCGCAACCCGCTGCCCCCTGAGCACCTGCGCGACGGCGCGCAGGTCGTCGAGTTTGGCGCCGGTGCAGGCTCCGACATAGGCCACCTGGATAGTCACATTCGAAAATGCCTGAACCTTGTCCGTATTGGCCGGACTGTGCGGAGCGGCCACCTGTGGCGCCAGCGTGGCCGCGTCGAAGTCATGGGTCTGCGCCGGCGCGCCATCGTCGCTCGCCCAGTTGCCGTCGTCCGGCTCGGTGACACCGACACCGGCGAGCCATTGCCGGGTCGTGGCATCGGGCGCGATCAACCCGGCCTGCGCGCCCATCTCGGCACTCATGTTGGACATCGTCATGCGCTCTTGCATCGACAGCGCCTGCACCGCCGGGCCGCAGAACTCCACCGCCTGGTACCGGCCGCCGTTCATGCCGAAGCGCCCGATCATGTGCAGCATCATGTCCTTGGCGGTCAACCCGGGTGCCAGACGGTTGCGCCACATCATTCGATAGGTCTGCGGCACCCGCAGCCACAACTCGCCGGTCACCACCACGCCCAGCATCTCGGTGGCGCCGATCCCGAACATATAGGCCCCGAATGCGCCGCCGGTGGGTGAATGCGAATCCCCGCCGACGCAGAACATGCCGGGCCGCACATGGCCTTTTTGCGGCAACACGACATGGCAGATGCCGATGCTGTCGTAGACATGCGGCAGCCGCTGGTCGCGCGCCCAGTCGCGCGCGATCCGCACGATGCGACGCGACTCGTCGTCCTGCTCCGGCACATAGTGGTCCATCACCAGCACCACCTTGGACTTGTCCCAGATCGTCGCGCCCAGCTCCTCCAGCATCGGCTTGAGCCGGCGCGGCCCCGACGAGTCGTGGAACATGGCCAGATCGACCCGGCAGTTGACGATCTCGCCCGGCGTCACATGGGCGCGTCCGGCCGCCCGGGCGATCAGTTTCTGCGCCAGGGTGCGCGCTGGTTGTTCAGATTGGCTCATGGCATTTCCGATGCGTCCGTTGGTTTGCTGAGCGGCATTGGCCTCGCATCATTCCGACAGGTTCTCCTTGACCGAGATCCTGGCATCGATGCTGCCAACCTGCGACAAATCCATCTGGTATTCATACCGATCCGGCCGGTACAGGCCATGCAGCCATTGGACCGGCCGATCGTCGATGTCGAACACCAGACGGCGCACCGCCAGCAACGCGGTGCCCACTGCGACCCCGAGTTCGGCCGCGACCACGGCGTCTGCCTGGCGCGCGCTCACGACCTGGTGTGCGCGCCCCATCTCGACTCCGGATTCCTCCAAAAGACGCAGGATGGGTTTTCTCAGCAGATCCTTGCGCCCGAAGCCGCTGGCCAGTGCGTCCGGCACATAGGTCGTGATATGGGACACCGGACCGAGCTTCGAACTGCGCCTGCGTACCGCCTTTTGCACCTTTGCACCCACCGGTATCCGCAAGGCGCGGGCCACGTCGTCGGATGCATGGATGGTGCGGACCTCGATCACCTTGACCGAGGTGCGCAGGCTCATGTTGACGATGTTCTCCAGCAAGCCGGTCATGCCCTTGAACTTGCCTTTTCGGCCGCGTTCGGGGACCGCTGCCGCGCTCGTCCTGACTGGCGCCGGGTGGGTACCGCGTCCGGCCTGGCGCACGATCAGACCCTCGTTCGCCAGTTGCTCCAGCGCCCTGCGCACCGTGACCCGTCCGGCGCCAAACTGCTTGCTCAGCGCCATCTCCGTCGGCAGGCCGCCGGCAAAACGACCCTCGTGCAACTGCTCGCGCAGGACCAGGTAGATCTGGTGGTACTTGGGAAGTGGCAGAACGGTCGCCATCGCTCACAGCCCCAGGTAATTTTTCCGCAGCCCGGGATCGGCCGCAAGCGCGCCGGCCCGGCCCTGCATGGCCACCGTGCCGTTCTCGATGACGTATCCCCGGTGCGCGATGGCCAGCGTCTGCACCGCGTTCTGCTCCATCAACAGGATCGACTGGCCTTCGCGGTTCATCCTGAGAATGAGCGCGAACATTTCCTCCACCAGCATCGGCGACAGGCCGAGCGATGGTTCGTCCATGATCAGCAGCTCGGGCTCGGACATCAGGCCACGCCCAATCGCCAGCATCTGCTGCTCGCCACCGGACAAGGTGCCGGCCGACTGTTTGAAACGTTCCTGCAGACGCGGGAAGATGGCCACCACCTTTTCCATGTTCAGCTCGCGCCGGGCGCGGCCGCGCACCAGGCTGCCGGTCTCCAGGTTTTCGCGCACGTTGAGGTTGGGAAACACCCGCCGTCCTTCCGGCACATGGATCACGCCGCGCTTGACGATCTCGGACGAGCTCAGACCCACAAGTTCTTGGCCTTCGAAACGGATCGAGCCCGAAAATGGCCGGTACAGCGCCGAGATGTTGTTGTTCAGCGTGGACTTGCCAACCCCGTTGCTGCCCAGCACCGCCACGATTTCCCCCCGTCCCACGTCCAGGTCGATGCCGCGCAGGATCTCGACGCTGCCGTAGCCCGCGTGCAACGCGCGTATTTCAAGCATGGGCCGGCTCCGGCAGGGTATCGGCTGGGGGCGTGGCGCTGCCCCGTCCCAGATAGGCCTCGATTACGGACGGGTTCAACACCACCTCCCGCGGCGTACCCTGGGCGATGATCTTGCCATACGACAACACATAGATATGGTCGGACAGGCTCATCACCGCATGCATCACGTGTTCGATCAGCAGCACCGTGACACCGCCGTCGCGGATCGTGCGGATGATGGTGATGATTTCCAGTATCTCCGATGGATTGAGCCCCGCCATCACCTCGTCGAGCAACAGCAGACGCGGTCCGGTGGCCAGGGCGCGCGCCAGTTCCAGCCGCTTGCGTCCGGCCACGGTGAGGTCGGATGCAGGCTGCTCCAGCATCGGCTCCATGCCCATCTGGCGGGCGATCGCCCGCGCGTGTTCCCAAGCCTGTGCGCGATCGGGATGCTTCTGGTAGGCACCGACGGCGATGTTTTCATGCACCGTGAGCCTGGCGAACGGCTGCGTGATCTGGAAGGTGCGCACCATGCCGGCGCGGGCAATCCGGTGCACCGGCCAGCCGGTGATGTCCTGACCCATGAACAACACGCGGCCGGCATTGATCGGCTGGAAGCCGGCGATACAGGCGAACAACGTGGTCTTGCCGGCGCCATTGGGGCCGATCAGCGCCACGATGCGGCCCTGGTCCACCGTCAGGCTGGCGTCGTCGACCGCCCGCAGACCGCCGAATACCTTGCTCAATCCGCTGACCTGCAACATCACTTGGCGATCCTGTTGCGCCGACGCAAACGCCCGAGCAGTTCGATCAGGCCATTGGGAAGGAAGGCGATGATGATCACCAGCAAGGCACCGTAAAGCACCAGTGACAGGCCCTGGATCTGCGTCAGCGCCCGGGTGCCGTCGCTGACCAGGGCCAACAACACCGCGCCGACCAGCGGGCCATACACCGTGCCGGCGCCACCGATCATGCTGACCAGCAGCATCTCGACCGATTTGTCGACGCCGAACACGATCAGCGGGTCGATGTACAGAAAATACTGCGCGAAAAAGCAGCCGCCCAGGCCGCCGATGGCGCCCGACAGCAGCATCACCTTGACCTTCTCGGAAAACACATGGATGCCCAGGGCCTTGGCCGCATCCTCGTTCTCGCGGATCGCCGCCAGTTGCGCGCCAAACCGCGAGCGGCGCAACCACTCGGCCAGGGCCACCGAGCCGGCCGTCAGCACCAGGATCAGGAAATAGAAACCGATCCGTTCGGCAAACTGGAAATTGGCGACACCGGACTTCATCGGAATCAGCATGCCCAGGCCACCGCCGGTGATGGAAACCGAGTTGCTGACGATGCGCAGAACTTCGGCGAACGCCAGCGTGATCAGCGCGAAGTAGGAGCCCTTGAGGCCGGCGCGGAACGACAACACACCGATGATGCCCCCCACGGCGGCACCGGCCAGCGCCGCCGCAGGCAGGCCGAGCCATGGCGAAAAGCCAAAACGGATCTGGACGATCGTGGATGCATACGCACCGGCACCGAAAAACGCCACATGGCCAAACGACAGTTGCCCGGCGAAACCGCCGGAGATGTTCCATGATTGGCCGATGAAGGCATAGAACAGCGCCAGCACGCCGAAGTTCACCATGAAACTCGATGGGAACACGAACGGAAAAGCAAGGGCTGTCGCCAGTACCGCCAGATGCGTCTTCCACGGGATGGGTTGCAACGTGGACCTCATTGGCGCGCCCCGAAAAGGCCCGACGGACGCAGCAGCAGGATCAGGATGAAGATCAGTGAAATGCCGATCTGCCCCAGACTCTCGCCAAGGTACAGACCACCGAAGGATTCGGTCAGGCCGATGATCAGCCCGCCCACCACCGCGCCCAGAAAACTTCCCATGCCGCCCAGCACCACGACGGTGAAGGCAACCAGCACGAACACATGGCCCACGGTGGGCGACACATAGAAGATCGGCATCATCAGGCAGGCGGCCGCGCCCAGCGTGGCCAGCCCGATGCCGTAGGAGATTGCAAAGATGCGGTCCACATCGATGCCGACCAGCCGCGCACCCACACGCTCCTTGGCGACCGCGCGGATCGCGCGGCCGGTGTCGGTTCGCTGCATGAACAGCCCCAGAGTCGCACACAGCACCATGGCCACCACGAACGAGATCAGTTTGGGCAGCGGCACCAGCGTCGGGCCCAGCTGCACCATGGTGTCCGAATACGACACCAGGATGGTGCGCGAATCGCCCTTGAAGAACATCAGCGCGAGGTTCTCGATCAGGATCGACAGACCCAGGGTCACGAGCAGGATGTTCTCGTCCTTGCCGCTGGACAGGCGCCCGATCAAACCCTTGTACAGCAGGTAGCCGAGCGCGAACATCGCCGGCACCATGATGAATATCGACAAATAGGGGTCGATGCCCAGCAGGGTCAGCAGGTAATAGACGCCGAACATCGCCAGCATCAACATGCTGCCATGGGCGAAGTTGATGATGTGCAGCACGCCGTAGATCAGCGTGAGACCTGACGCAACCAGCGTGTAGATGCCGCCCAACAGCAAGCCGTTGATGGCCGCCGAGGCAAGAATGGTCGAATCCAAAAGCGCTCCCGTTAGTGATATGGCATCGGACCCGAACCCGACGCCACGCGTGCGTATCTACCCCCTGCGGGGCCCCTGCGGGGGCGCTCTCAGCTCATCTTGGGACGCGGAAACACCGGCTTGGCGGCGGCAAACTCGGCCGGCCAGACCACGTCGATATCAGACTTGGACGCCTGCAACAGCGCTCCACGCCCACCCTGGTTCTGTCCGTTGACGAACTTGGTCGGGCCGTAGGGCATCATTTCCGGGGACCAGGTACTGGTCTCGAGGGCCGCAATCGCCTTGTCCTTGTCGGCGCTGCCGGCGCGCTGCAATGCGTCGGCATACAACATGATGGCGTTGTAGGACAGGTAGACTTCGAATGTGAACAGGCCGCCCTTGGCCTCCACCTGCTTGCGCATCTGGGCCGCCTTGGGGCTTTTCGAGCTGTACCAGTGGTTGAAGTCCATCATGTACTGGGCCACGTCGGGCTGCTCCTTGACCAGCTTGAAATTGAACCCGCCGCCGAGCACGCTGAACATCGCCGCCACGTCGACCTTTTGCTGCTGCAGCGTCCTGGCAAGCAGCACGTATTCATTCTGGTAGTTGCTCATGAGCACGATATCGGGCTTGAGCCCCTTGATGCGCAGCGCCACGTTGGAGAAGTCGCGGGTCGGATTGGCGTGCTTGATGGTCTCGAGCACCTGGATATTGACGCCCGGCAATTTGTCGCCCAGCAACTTGGCAGTACCGGTGCCGAACTCGGATTCCTCGTGCACCAGCACAGCGCTCTTGGCAACACCGCCGGCGGACTTGTTGATCGCGCCCAGCGCAAGGATGGCATCGTCCACGCAAGCACCGAAGCCTGGCTTGAGGCGAAACACGTTCTTGAGACCGCGATTAACGATCAGATCCGAGGCGCCCACGTCGATCAGGAACGGCGTGTTGTACTTTGCGGCGGCCTGTGTCGCCGGAAGCGCGATGCCGCTGGCAAAACAGCCGAGGTAGGCCGACACCCCTTCCTGCTGCATGCGTTCGACCTCGCTCACGCCGACCTCGGGGCGCGATTGCGAGTCGCCGAGCAGCGCCTCGAGCTTGACCCCACCCATGGACTTGATGCCGCCGGCGGCGTTGACCTCGTCGATGGCCATCTGCGCGCCCATGCGCGACTGCCCGCCGCTATAGGCCAGACCCCCGCTGACCGGGTGAACCAGACCCACCTTGACGGGTTTGGGCTGGGCCAGCAACAGGCCCGGCGTACCGAGCACCGCGCTTGCGGCACCGGCCTGAAGAATCAATCGACGCGACAGTGGGTGGGTGGTGTTCATGGACATCCTCGTGATCGGGTTGAAGAAGATTGTTCCATAAATAGAACAATTCGATTAGACTATGCACCGATCCCGCCGGCAAGTCAACTCCGGCAAAACCCGATGTGCGCGCTAGCGAGGGCTGCCCCCTGATGGACCACAGGTTATACGAGTATTCGGCGTTGCCGTCCCGTGCCGCCGCGCCGGCTGGCGGCGTGGGCGCCCTGTCGGCGTTTGCGGTGTTGTTCGTCGAGCACTGGGATCTCACGGCCGGCGGCGCGTTGCGCCACATCGAACCGCGCGCCCACGCCGGACATCGGACATATGGACTACCTTGACCGCTTCAGCCAGTTCGCGGCGCAGCTTGAATTCGCCTGCCTGCCGGCCGAAGTCCGGGACCAGACCAGCTGGATCCTGGCCGACTCGATCGCCGCCATCGTTGGTGGATCGGCGGAACCCGAACTGCGCGCTCTGGCAAACACCTTCGACTCCACCGGGCGCGCCACGCTGATCGGGCTGGGGCGCCGCGCCAGTCCGGACGTTGCCGCCCTGGTCAACGGCAGCGCCGGCACCTTCCTCGAAATGGACGAAGGCAACCGGTTCTCGCGCGGTCATCCGGCGATGCACGTGTTACCTGCTGCCCTTGCACTGTGCCAGCAGCGCGGCTCCAGCGCACACGATTTCCTGTCCGCGCTGGTTGTCGGTTATGAAGTCGGTTCCCGCATCGGGGCGGCGTCGTGGCTGCGCGCGGCCATGCATCCGCACGGAACCTGGGGAACCGTCGGTGCGGCGGCAAGTTGCGCGCGCGTGGCGGGACTGGACCCCAAGGCCATGCGCGAGCTCATCAACATCGGCGCATCGATGACCACCGCCACCTCCAAGCAGACCATGCTCGAAGGAGGCCTGGTGCGCAACGTCTACACCGGCCTGTCCAACCGCAACGGTGTGCTGGCACTGCAACTGGCCGCAAGCGGCTTCACCGGCGAGAACGATGGACTGCGCTCGCTGATGGGCAAGATCGTGTCGGAGCAATTCGACGCCACCGAGTTGCTGCGCGGATTGGGCGATGTCTGGCACCTGACGCAGAACTATTTCAAGCTGCATTCGTGCTGCCGCTTCAACCATGGCGCTCTCGACGCGATCGACCAGATCGCGGCACGCGGTGGACTGCCCGCGCCCGAGCGGATTCGCGCCGTACGTGTCACCAGCTACAGCTACGCCGCCGAACTTTGCAGCCAGACGCCCCACAACACGCTGGCCGCCAAGTTCTCGGTGCCGTTCGCGGTCGCCACGCGTCTGGTCAATGGCAACAGTGGTCTGGCCAGTTTCAGCTGGGACGCGGTGCGCGATCCGCGGGTGCTGGCGCTTGCCGGGAAGGTCAGCGTGCAGGAGGACCCTTCGATGACCCGGCGCCTGCCGCTTGAACGGCCGGCGCGGGTTGAAATAGCATTGCTTGACGGCACGACTGCGGCCGGTGAGGTCGGCGTGAACCGGGGCGACGACGCCCTGCCCTACAGCCGTGCGGAACTGCGCGCCAAGTTCATGGAACTGACGCAGCGGGTATGGCCAAATCGGCACTGCGCCGAGGTACTCGATGCGACACTGGCGCTGGCCGACAACGGGACCACGTTCGGCGACTGGGCCGCGCTGCTGCAACGCGCGCCCGCGACACGTGTCGCCGCATAGGGCTGATGCGCCCCGGATTCGGGTTGAAATCAGGAATTGCAGCGCGCTGGTTTCAACGGCTCGAATCATCACCCCGTCACTGGTGACGTTGGACAAGGTATGGTTGTTTGCCGATCAGGCCTGCCACGGCAAACGCCACCAGCAAGGCTGCCTGGTATTCGGTAAATCAAAAGCTGATCGAGGCGCTGCCGGGCGAGGTCACGGAAGGCATCTACACCCTGTCGCCGTCGTCCGATAACAGCTCGTTGGCCTATAAGCGGGTGGTGGAGATCACCAAGTCGGCCAGTCCCGATCCCTACAGTTGCCAGATCCACGACCATGTGA
The DNA here is from genome assembly GCA_031403955.1 of Betaproteobacteria bacterium. Classification (GTDB taxonomy): domain Bacteria; phylum Pseudomonadota; class Gammaproteobacteria; order Burkholderiales; family Burkholderiaceae_C; genus CAISIP01. The sequence continues at coordinate 8,538 of JANNGR010000425.1, read as the reverse complement.
GCCTGATCGAGATAGGCGGCCATGTTTGCTCCCTGTGTTCCGATTGGCGCCGTGGACATCACGGCGTACATTGGCATTCTTACCCTCAGCGCAGTGAGTTGTCTCCGCTCATGTACACGCTCATGTCGCGGATGCGGCCATCGCGCAGCCGGAAGAAATTGCAATTGTGCTTGACAGTTTCCACACCCTGCGGCGACACATTGCGCACCGTGAACTGGCTGGCGATCCGGATCGGGGGCTGCACCACATGGTCGAAATCGCCATGCCACACGCTGGCGTAGCGCGCAAACAGGCGGCTGTACATGCCGCTGACCTCGGTGTCGCGCCCTTGGTATGGCGTGTCGAAGGTGGCGATGGTGACGCGCGCGTCCGCTGTGAAGCAGTCCAGCGTGGCCGGCAGGTCCATCCGGTCCACCGCCGCAAAGTAGCGCTCGACCAGCGCGATCAGGTCATGGTCGTTCATCGGCCAGGCAGCCGCCGACCGACTCTCGTACGGCCGGTCAATGGTCGCGCCTGGCACAACACGCGGCAACTCACTGGTGTACCTTCATGCTGCGCACTGCGGAATTCGCCTTGGGAACGGCCCGGCGGCTCACTGGACTACCCTCCGTGCTGCGCACTGCGGAATTCGCCTTGGGAACGGCCCGGCGGCTCATGGCACATCCCCCACCTGGTGTTGCCCCGCGGCAAGCATCGCACAGAGCATGTCCAGTCGCGGATGCATTGGCTTGGGATAGGCAACGCGGCTATGGCTGTATCCCAGCGCCAGTGCCGCCTCCGCCATCTTGTAGCTCAGCGGCCCGGGATTGATCACCGGCACCGGCAACCGGGCCGCCAGGTAGGCATGAGCCTGGTGCATGGTTGTGGAGCCCAGGATCAGCACGTCGGCGCCATCTTCGTCGACCGCCTTGCGCGCGGCCTGCTCGAGCAATGGGAACACCTCGTCCTCCTTGCCGGCGAGCAGGGCCTGGTTGTCCGGCGGCACCTCGATCGCGCGCACCGAGGCGCATTTGTGGTGCAGCCCGAGTTCGTCGAGCGCCTTCTTGTACAGCGGCTTCCATCGGCTGGCCATGGTCAGAATGGAGAAACGCTCGCCCAGCATCAACGCGGTGAGCATCGACACCCGGCCGGGCCCGAAGACCGGGATGTCGAGCACCGAACGCAGCGCGGCCACGCCGGAATCGCTCATCGTGTCGATGCACACCGCGGCGAACCCCTCGTCCTGCGCCCGGCATCCGGCCTCGAAATTGGCGACATCGGCGAGTACGAAATCATGGTGGCTAGAATAGTTGACCGGGCCGGCCCTGACGGTGCGGTACTCGAATGCGATGTCGGGCCCGAATTGCAAACCGGCCAATTGCTGCTGGCGCAACAACAGGTTGTCGGTGGACATCGCGAACGGGACAATCACAAGAACCCTTTGCATGGCGCCTGTCCTCGATGCCTGGCTGTCTACAACGCGCGCCGCGTTGTCCATCACACCTGCTGCGCCGTCCAGGCGTCCAGGATCTCGCTGCCGGTGGCGGCCCATACACCGCGGTGGCGCATGATGTGCCGCAAGGCGTCTTCCAGTGCCTTGATGCGATAGGGCTGGCCGATCACCCAGGGATGGAGCGAAATCGCCATGATGCGCCCGCCTTGCGTCGCGGACTCCCGATACAACAGGTCGAACTGGTCACACAGCTGGTCGCGGAAGTCGTCTTCCGTGTGGTGGTTCTGCACCAGTATGGTGTAGTCGTCGATGTCGATCGGATGCGGCATCGCATGGATCGGCCCGCAGGCGGTGCGCATCGGGTACGGCATGTCGTCGTTGACCCAGTCGCACACGTAGTCGACACCGGCCGCGCGCAGTAGGTCCAGCGTGGCGGCGGATTCCGATTTGGCGGGCGACAACCAGCCGCGCACAGGCTGGCCCGACGCCGTGCGCAGCAAGGCCAGTGTGTTGTCGATCAGGGCTTTTTCCGCTTCCACGGCCAGGCCCGCATGGTGCAGATGATCCATGTCCTGGCCGTTGGCGATGACCTCCCAGTTGCGCCGGGTACAGGCCTGCAGCAGGCTCGGGTAACGCACGGCGACCGCCGCATTGGCCGCCACCGAGGCGCGGATGCCATGCTGGTCGAGTGTGTTCATCAGGCGGAAGATGCCGACCCGGTTGCCGTAGTCACGCAAGGTGTAGTGCCGCAGGTCCGGATACGCGGTCTGCATCGCGCCTGGCGGCTTGAACGGCACGCCCTTCATGTCCAGCGGAAACCATTCCAGCGCCGGCACCACCCACAGGGCGACCCGCGCGCCGTCGGGCCAGGCCACCGGCCTGCGCCGCGGCAGGATCGACCAGTCGTAGCGATCATGGTCCATGCCGTAGCGGCGCCGCGGGTATTGCAGATAACTGTCGGGAATGGTCATGGCACCTCCCCCACGGTCTGGCTGGCCGCCGCAAAAGCGTCGTAATAGTGGTCGTTGAAGTGCTTCGCAATCTCGCGCCCGGTTGCCAGCCAGACCTTGTCGTGGCTGGTGATGTACGACAAGGCCTCTTCGAACGCGGCCATGCGGTACGGCTGGCCCACCAGATAGGGATGCAGCGGGATGCACATCACCGTGCCCGAGGTCTCGCCTTCTTCATACAGGCGGTCGAACTGGCGCTTGAGGATGTCCGCATAACGCCGCGGCGACACCAGGTTGACGTTGTAGACGATGACGTCGTTCATCTCCAGCGAATACGGCACGCTGATCAGGCGCCCCTTCCTGACCTTCACGGCGCCGGGCTGGTCATCGTGAAACAGGTCACAGACATAGGTCAAGCCCATCTCGGCCACCAGGTTCAGCGTGTTGTCGGTGTAGGTCAGCGCCGGTGCCAGCCAGCCGTCGAGTTTCTGGCCGGTATGCTTGCGGATGGTGTCGATCGAGTCCTGGATCACCGAACGCTCCTGCGCCTCGGTCATGCCCATCAGGTAACGCGTGTTGTAGGTGCCGTGGGAATAGAACTCCCAGCCGTTGTCGGCGCAGGCCTTGATGACCTCGGGATGGTGCTCGCACACAGCCACGTTGAGCGAGACACTGCCGCGCGTTTGGCAGCGCTGCATGGCCTGCAGCATGCGCCAGAACCCGGCCCGGTTGCCGTAGTCCCGGTACGCGTAGTTGAGCACGTCGGGCGATGGCCTGGCCCACGCCGCGCGCGCCGGGTTGCGCGGCGGGTCGATCTCGTAGAACTCGATATTGGGCGCAACCCAGAACGCCACCCTGGCGCCGCCGGGCCAGCGGATCCGCGGCCGGTTCTCGTACGGCAGGTAGTCGTACAGGCCCGGGTCGCGCATCACCGAACGGCCCCTTTCGCGGCCGGTACCCGGCGCAACTGCTCCAGCGTATCCTGTACCGACAACACGTCGGCGTATTTGACCGCCATGTCGTACAGGTTGGAGAAATGGGGGCCCTCGTGCTTGTCCGCCACACACTCCTCGGGCACGATGGTGCGAAAACTGCGCGACAGGCTGTCCACCACCGTGGCGCGCACGCAGCCCGAGGTCGAGCCACCGGTGACCACCACGGTGTCGACCTTGTGGAACGTGAAGACGGACCCCAGATTGGTCTCGAAAAACGCCGATGCCATGCGTTTGTTGACGATGATGTCGCGCACCTTGTCGATCTTCAGGCGATCGTCGAATTCGGAGCGCCGGCTGCCGACCTTGATGTTCTGCAGTGAATCCGGCGTGTTGGTGCGGGTGCCCCAGACACCACAGTCCTCGCCCGACTCCATGTAGGCCACATAGGTCCATACCACCGGAAAGCCCCGCGCGCGGAACTCCTCGGCCAGCGTGTTGACATGGTCGATCTGCTTCGGGTCGGTCTCGTATGCGGTGGCGAATTCGCCCACGCAGGTATAGGCCTTTTGCAGGTCGATGTTGATCAGCGCCGGCATGCTGCCAAAACCAAAACGCCTGCGCGTCGGATGGGCCTTGAAATCGGTGAAAAGCTGTCGGCTGGTCTTGGAGGAAAGTTCCACTGGTGTTGTCCTTCTGAAACTGCACGGCGCCTCTGTCAAGGCGATTGCCGGGCGCTGTCGGCAGGGGCCATGGCCCTCACGCCAGCTCGGCCGTGGCGAGAAAAATTGATGATGCAACAGGCCAATTGTTCTGTCAATAGGACAATTGGAAGCCACTCGGCGCCTGGCCCCGCGGCACGATCCGCAGCGTGCGCCGGACGCATCGGACCACTTCGACGACACAACCCGGCGGCTGCGCCGGTGCCATCGGGGTCCCCCCGCCGTGCGGGTGGATTCGGTGACCACCGTGCCGCGCCCGTTCAACGCCGACCTGTCGGAATTCCTCTGCCTGCCGACGATCTGCTGGCGCCGAACGAGCGGTCGAGGCCCCATTGCTGGCGCAGTTGCGCCACCAGTCCGGCATCGCCGCCGCTGCCCGACAGATAGGCGTCCACCGCGTCGCCGGGCGCCAGTTCGAGCAGGCATAGGAGCCCACGGCCACGATCGCCAGTACCGGCACCGCATTACGCAGCCGGCGAGCAACAAGGCGCCAGACCGGGACCATCCGCTCCGCCCGGCCGTTACCTGTTCAGAGGTTGTGAAGATTTCGTAGCGAGCGGGTCGAGGTGGCGTCGAGGAGCGCAGCCGTACAAGCGTACGGTGAGCACCACAATCGCCAGAACGGCCCGCGCAGTAGAAAGATTCACAGCCTCTAGACGTTGTCGCGCGATACCTGCAGGTCCCAAATGCGGCTGAAGATGCGCTGGTCGTCTTCGAAAGCGTCGAGCGTGGCATGCAGCTCAAACGCCTGTGCGGTCGATCTCAGACGGGTCACAACTTCGGTGCGCACGCGCCAGCCGTCGCGGCCCATGGTGGTGGTCAACGCCAGATGTTGCGCCGCCGAAAGCGGATCGTCGGCCTGGATCGAGAAGCGCAGTTCGCCGCGCGTGTCGTAGTCAACGTTGGTGTCGGTGGTGCGCCAGGCGCCGCGGTCGCGCGTACGGACCAGCTCGACCCGGCCCTCGCCCAGATGTTCTTCGATCCGGTCCTGCGATTGCTCGGTTGCGCGTGCACGTGTCTCCACCAGGGCCGTGGGCGCGCAGCCTTCGGCTTCCCCGAACACCCGCAGCGCCTGGTCGCTGGCGCGGTCGGGCAAGCGCCGCGGCAGGCGCAACAAGCCGCTGCCCGATACCAGCGTCAGTGTTGCCGCCAACGGCGACGGCCAGGCGATCGGCCAGTAGCAGCTTGACAGCGCAACGCGGATGTGATGCCCCGGCGCAAACGCGTAAGCAATGCCACACAGCTTTATGTTCACCCGGTAAGCCTGTCCCGGCACCAGCGGCTCGGGACAGCCATCGCTGTCGCGGTGCGACAAATTGAGCAGGCCATAACTGACCCGCAACGAACTCCCGTCGGGTGCCACGTCACACAGGCGCGCTGCCAGCAGCGCCTGCGGCTGGTCGCTGCGCAGCTCCAGCTCCAGCTCGGGTTCACCCAGAATCTCGAAGCGCCGGTCCAGCGGCAAACTATCGAAACACAAACTCTGCGCATCGTCGATACGCTGGTCGTCCGACAGATCGGGCCCCAGCCCATAGGAGCATTGGTAACCGGCGCGTAATCCGGTCGTTTGCGGGCTGCGGATGACGAGATCGCGCGGCGCGGTCGCTGCCTCATGCAAGCCCTCGGCGTTCAACACCAGCGTGGTGTTGGTTACTCCCGGCCCGGGCCAGGAAGTTTCGGACACCCAGCGCCCGGGCCAGTGGGCCACCAGCTTGGCCGGCTTGACCCAGTCGCCCATCCAGACGCGCAACATCGGCTCGTCCATGATGCCGGTGTCGCGGCCTTTTAGCCAGTGGTCCCACCAGCGCAGCGCTTCCTGCAGGAACCCGATCGCCGGCCCGGGGCGCGCCATGTGTGGCGCGCCATGCGCCCAGGGCCCGATCAGCGCCTTCTTGGGCGCGCTCAAGTGCTCGATCAACGGGAAAACGCCGCGCGAATAACTGTCCTGCCAGCCGCTGACCGCAAAAACCGCCGCCTTGATGCGGGCGTAATCTTCACACACCGATCCCGGCTTCCAGTAGTCGTCGCGACGTTGGTGCTTGAGCCAGATCTCCATCGGCAGAGTCGCGTTCTCCAGCCGGGCCAGCCACATGTCGCGCCAGCGCGGCCCTACCACATCGGGATCGGGCGGACGCGCGGTGCCGGCGAACAAGGTGCCGCCCCAACTGGTATTGCCCTCCAGCAGGCAGCCGCCCATGAAATGGCAGTCGCCGTTGTAACGGTCGGCGGCAAAACCCATCGGCAGGATTGCCTTTAGCGCCGGTGGCTGTAGCGCCGCCACCTGCAAGGCATTGAACCCGCCCCAACTGATGCCCCACATGCCGACGTTGCCGTTGCACCAGGCCTGGCGCGCGAGCCAGGCAATCACTTCCACGCCGTCGTGTTGTTCGGGCAGGTCGTATTCGTCGCGCAGCAGACCTTCGGAATCGCCGCTACCACGAATGTCCACCCGCACCGCCGCATAACCGTGACCGGCGAGGTAAGGCTGCGTGACCGAGTCGCGGTAGCTGGTGCCGTCGCGCCGGCGATAAGGCAGGTATTCGAGCAGTGCCGGTACCGGGTCGCTTTCGGCATCCACCGGCAACCAGAGTCGCGCGGCCAGCCGCGTGCCGTCGGGCATCGGTATCCAGGCGGTCATGATTTCGCGGATCGGGCGCGGAAAATTGCTGACGGTCTTCATCGTTGTGGATCAAGTGAAAACGGAAAATGGCATCGCACGCGCCGCCCAGGTCCAAGCTCGCTAAGGCGCGGGGCGTCGCTGCCGCAGCGCGCCTGCGCTACCGGGCAACGGGTATGAAAGCGGCAACCAGCGGGCGGATTGACCACACTCGGAATCTCGCCTTGCAACACGATACGGCGTGCCCGGTGGCTGGGGTCGATGGCCGGGTTGGTGGACAACAACGCGGCGGAATAGGGATGCGCCGGCTTCTCGAACAACACGCGCGTTGGCGCTTCTTCCACGATCTGCCCCAGGTACATGACAGCGGTGCGCCCGGTTACCCGGCGAATCACATTCAGGTTGTGGCTCACCAACAGATAGGTCAGGTCGAACTCGCGCTGCAAGTCGAGCAGCAGGTTGAGCAACTCGCCTTGCACCGAAACGTCCAGTCCGGCGGTGGGCTCATCGGCGACGATGATTTGCGGCTGCATCACCAGCGCGCGCGCGACCCCGACACGGCGCGCCTGGCCACCCGAAATCTGGTGTGGAAACTTGGCCAGCACGTCTTCGGGCAGTCCGAGCCGCTTGAGAATGACCTGCAAGCGTTCCAGTGCCTGCTGGCGCGGCAGCCGATGGATGGCGATCGGCTCCTGCAACGCGCGGCCAATCGTCATGCGCGGCGACAACGAAGCTACGGCGTCTTGCAACAACATCTGGATACGGCGGCGAAAAGCCAGCGGCTCATTTGCGAGTTGCCCGGCAACCGACTGGCCACCCACTTCCACCGTGCCGGAGGAAGCCGGCGTCAAACCCACCAGTACCCGGCACAAGGTAGTCTTGCCGGAACCGGATTCGCCCACCAGACCAACTATCTCGCCTTGTTCGATAGTCAGCGTCACATCGTCGAGGGCGCGCACCTGCGCGCCGAAAACCACGCTGACGCCGTTCAAGGCCACCAGGGGCTTGGTCATTCCAGTTCCTCAAACCGCAGGCACGCGACGCGCCGTTGCCCACCGGCGTCGCGCATGGCCGGCACGGCCGATCGGCAAGCGTCGATCGCGTAGGCGCAACGCGGCGCGAATACACACCCCACATGCGGTGCGACCGGGTCCTGCACTTCACCGGGTATCGAGACCAGGCGACCCCCCTGCGCGTCGGCTTCGATCTCGCACGCCAGCAGGGCGCGCGTGTACGGATGGCGCGCATGCGCCAGCACCTCGGCCACCGGCCCGGTCTCGACCACCGTGCCGCCATACATCACACACAGGTCATCACATAACTGCGCCACCAGACCGAGGTGGTGCGAGATGAAAACGATGGAGCCCGAAAACTTGCGCCGCAGGCCCTCGAACAGGTCCACGATTTGCGCCTCCACGGTAGCGTCTAGCGCGGTGGTGGGCTCATCGGCCACCAGCAGGTCGGGCTCGACCAGCAACGCCATGGCGATCATCACCCGCTGGCGCATGCCACCCGAGAGCTGGTGCGGGTAGGCCGCCAGACGCAAGGTGGCGTCGGCAATACCCACACTGTCGAGCGCGGCCCTGGCGCGGGTCAGCGCGGCGTCGCGGCTGATGCCGGGATGGCGCCGGCGCAATACGTCCACCAGATGCGTGGCCACGGTGAACAATGGGTTCAACGCGGTCATCGGGTCCTGGAAGATCATCGCAATGCGCCGCCCGCGCCAGGTCGCCATGGCGGCTTCTTCCAGCGCCAGCAGATCGGTGCCGTCGAATTCGATCTGGCCGCCCAGGTGCGTCACGTTGGACGGCAACAAACGCAGCAGGCAACTCGCCAGGCTCGACTTGCCGGAGCCCGACTCGCCGACCACGCCCAGGATGCGCCC
>JANNGR010000424.1:0-4946 GCA_031403955.1 Betaproteobacteria bacterium | reverse complement strand
TATTCCACCCGCGTCGGCAGCGTCGGGAAGTTGGCATCCTGGTAGAAGTATTTGGTCTCGTAGGTCAACGGGTCGACCACGCTGGTGGGGTTGTTGAGCACGGCGACCATATCGGCGTCAACAAAATCAGTGGCCTAAATGCCGGCACCTGCGGCAGACCTGACACTACCAGTGCGCTGCCAGCGACCAACAGCGGCGAAATCATCGCGGCCAAGAATTCGGCCATCATGACCGGCAATGACATGACTGGGTTCCTGGCCAAAAAGGTCGAGGTCATTCGCGGCGCGCCAATCGAAAATTGCTCCGAGACCGGCCTCACGCGCGACACCATCGTGCCTTTGCGCGCGCCGTGCCGTGCCGGCGTGCAACTGGGCGGCAAACGCACCTTCAAGACCGCCGGGCAGACCAAAGGCGTGCAGGTGACCACGGTGTTTGCGGTGCACAGCAACAATGCTACGCGCGGGATGCTGTCCGAATCCGCGCGATTGCCGCTGATACCGGATGACCTGAATGCGTACCTTGGGCATGCCAACGGTTATGTGCTGGTGTTCACGAATGGATTGCGGGTCTATCTGTCGGGCGACACCGGCATCATGAGCGAGATGAAGACCATCATCGGAGACTTCTACAAGCCAAACCTGGCCATCATCAATTTGGGTGCCACCACCATGCCCTCTGAGGAAGCCGCCTATGCGGTGAACGTGATGCTGCGTCCGGCGGCGGTGATTCCCTCGCATTCCAGCGAGGATGCCACCGAAGGCGGCAAGCTCAGGGCGGGCAGCCGGACGGCGGATTTTGTGCGGCTTGTCGAGGGGCGCAAAGTGCACCTGTCGCTCAGCGGGCGCACGATGGAGTTCGATGGCGACGCGAAATGCGTGGCCGGGTGCTGATCGCCGCATTTATTAACCGCCTTTGACGTTCGGCAATGTCCCGCGCGGTTCGATCATGTGTTGCTGCATTAGCTGCTGAACAATAACGGCCTGCAGCGCATCCTTGCCACGTTTGCGGGCATCCCGGCTGGCGCTGGTGGATAACTTGCGCTTGATCTTCACAAACGTCTTCGGAGAGATGGTTGTCAATCGCGCCATCGAACCGTCGGTTGCGACAACCATCCGGGAAAAACGCGCCGCTCCCAGCATTCGCTCCCCGCTGTCCACCTGTACCGCCCACAGATCCGCTTCGTGATGGCTCATGCGCAGTGGATGCGGGTCGCCATGTTTGGCCTGGCGACGGATGATGTCTACTTCGAAGCCATTTCCATTCACAGCCGTATGCAACTGGTCCGGCCTTATCTCGAAGGTTTTGTCGGCCTTTTGAAGGACGTTGATGAACGACAGATCGGCTTCTTCCAGACGCGCGAAAAAAGTCAACCGCTTGCGTGTGTCGAACAACAGGTCAACGTCCTGGGTTGCCAGCGCCTCAGGGGTAATGCGAGCACCCGAGGCCGCCTCAAAGGCGTACAAGGCATGGGTTCCAACCGTCAGGAAATAGCCGGCCAGACCCAGCTTGTCCAGCCGCTGCAGGATCTTCACGAAAATGTTGGGGCACCGGCCAACACGCAACGCCAGGTTCATCCGGCGATGCCGTTCCAGCGCAATTTGCAAACTATCGACGCGCGCCTGCGCTGCGGCTTTTCGCTCGGTGAAGCGCTGGTAGATGGCTTCCGTTTCGCTGCTTCTTACCCCGAGCCGCTGCTGCCTGGCGACCGTGCTTGCGCGCACCAGATTGTCCTTGCCCTTGTCGGCGCGCCAGAACATCGAACCTCGAACCTCCTCGGCGCCGCGCCTGGCATTCTCCAGCGCGGTGAAGGTTGACTCCGCGTCGATCAACTGACGCAGCTGGTCTTCGGTGAGCGGTATGAAGTTCATGGCGCACAAAACAATGTGATAGTTTCATTTTCTTGTGCGCTCCGTCAACCGTCAATGCGTTTCGCGGAGCAGGCATCTTTCAGGCGGCGCGCAATACCCCCTTTCCGATTCACTGTTGACGCGGCTACTCCTTGCACGTCCGCGGAGACCGCGGCGTTGGCCGAATCGCCCCGCATGGAAATCCGGCCTGGCTAAAATGCTCTGTTACACCTCAAGCAACCAATAGGACTCTCCATGGACGCAGAACAAATCAACCAGATCGGCACCCAACTCTCCTCCTTGAGCGCACGTACTGAGGATTTACGGAGGTATCTTTGACTTCGATGCCAAATCGGAACGCTTGAGGACCGTCAACGCGTCACTGGAAGACCCTACAGTCTGGAACGATCCCAAACGCGCCCAGGAACTCGGGCGCGAGAAGAAGTCACTCGACGGCGTCGTGGTGTCGCTGACCAGGCTGGCATCGGAACTCTCGGACAACTCGGAGTTGTACGCGATCGGCAAGGACGAAGGCGACATCGATGGCCTGCTGCACATCGAGGCGGAGACGGCCAAACTGGCGACCGAAATCGAGCAGCTCGAATTCCGGCGCATGTTCAATAACCCAGCCGATCCGCTGAACTGCTTCCTCGATATCCAGGCCGGTGCCGGCGGCACCGAGGCCTGCGACTGGGCCAGCATGCTGCTGCGCCAGTACCTGCGTTACGCGGAGCGCAAAGGCTTCAAAACCGAGGTGATGGAAGAGTCGGCTGGCGACGTGGCTGGTATCAAGAGTGCCACCATCAAGCTAGAGGGTGAATACGCTTTTGGCTTGTTGCGTACCGAGACCGGCGTGCACCGCCTGGTGCGCAAGTCGCCGTTTGACTCGGCCGGTGGCCGCCACACTTCATTCGCGTCGGTGTTCGTCTACCCGGAAGTGGACGACAACATACAGATCGACATCAACCCGGCCGATGTACGCGTGGACACCTACCGTGCCAGCGGCGCCGGTGGCCAGCACATCAACAAGACCGACTCGGCCGTGCGCCTGACCCATATTCCGAGCGGCATCGTGGTGCAATGCCAGAATGACCGCAGCCAGCACCGCAACCGCGACGAAGCCTGGCAGATGCTGCGTTCGCGCATGTTCGAACATGAGATGCGCATCAAGATGGCGGCGCAACAAAAGCTCGAAGACAGCAAGACCGACGTCGGATGGGGCCACCAGATTCGAAGCTACGTGCTGGACCAGAGCCGGATCAAGGATTTACGTACCAACATGGAAATTTCCAACACCCAAAAGGTGCTGGACGGCGACCTGGACCCGTTCATTGAAGCCTCGTTGAAACAGGGGGTTTAGAACCCATGCGCACGCAAGCCCTGATCTTCGACATGGACGGCACGATGATCCATTCCATGCCGTACCACGCGCGTAGCTGGGTAAGCTTCGCACAGCGGCACGGCATCGATATCGACGTGGCGGAACTGCTGCGCCGCACCACCGGGCGTACCGGCGCGGAATGTATGGAGCTGCTGTTTGGACGCGCGATGGGCGTGCAGGAGTGCTGGGACCTGGTGCACGAAAAGGAGCAGATCTACCGCGAGTTGTTCGCGCCGGTATTCGCCGAGGTGCCCGGTTTCAAGGCGTTCAGCGCCCAAGCCATCACACGCGGGCTAAAGGTCGGTGTGGGCACGGCCGGCGACAAACACAATATCGCGTTCGCCTTCACACACCTGAAGATGGACCCGATGCCACACGCCGTGGTGGGTGGTGATGAAGGCCTGGCCGGCAAACCCGAACCCGCCATCTTTCTCGAAGCGGCGCGCCGCATCGGCCTGCCGGCTGAAGCCTGTATCGTGTTTGAAGACGCGCCTTTTGGCATTGAGGCGGCACGGCGGGCCGGCATGCGCGCCGTGGCGGTATGCACCAGCCACACGGCCGGACAACTGGCCGGGCCACATGTGATCGCCAGCGTCAACGACTACCACGAACTCATTCAATCCAATTTTCTGGAGGATCTTCATGCTCACAAGACGTGACGGACAGGGCCAGGCCATAAGCATCCAGCGCCTGGACTACAGCGCGCCGGCCTACTGGGTCGATACGGTGGACCTGTGCTTCGACCTCGACCCGGCAAAAACCCGTGTGCTCAACAAGATGCGCCTGCGCCGCAACCCGGACGTGCCGGCGCAGCCACTGCGCCTGGACGGCGAAGACTTGAATCTGGCGCGCGTGCTGGTCAACGGCAGCGGCGCGTCGTTCAAAATCGACAACGGCAAACTGGTACTGGAAAATCTGCCATCCGACGCCGCGTTTGAACTGGAAATCCTGACCACCTGCGCGCCGCTCAAGAACACCAAACTGATGGGCCTGTACGTCAGCAACGACTCCTTCTTTACGCAATGCGAAGCCGAAGGGTTTCGCCGCATTACCTACTTCCTGGACCGGCCCGACGTGATGGCCAGCTACAGCGTAACGTTGCGCGCCGACAAAGCCTGCTACCCGGTGTTGTTGTCCAACGGGAATCTGGTTGAACACGGCGACCTGCATGGCGAGGCCAATCAGGGCCGCCACTTTGCCCGCTGGGTGGACCCGCACCGCAAACCGTGTTACCTGTTCGCGCTGGTGGCGGGCCGTCTGGTATGCCGCCAGCAGCGCATCACCTCACGCGCCGGCATCGACCATTTGCTGGAGATCTATGTGCGCCGGGGCGACCTGGAAAAGACCGAACACGCGATGAACTCGCTGATGGCTTCGATTGCCTGGGACGAGGCGCGGTTTGGCCTGTCGCTGGACCTGGAGCGTTTCATGGTGGTCGCCACCAGCGACTTCAACATGGGCGCGATGGAGAACAAGGGCCTGAACATATTCAATACCAAATACGTGCTCGCCAGCCAGGCCACGGCGACCGATACCGATTACGCCAACATCGAGTCGGTGGTGGGGCATGAATATTTTCACAACTGGACCGGCAACCGCGTCACTTGCCGCGACTTTGATGCAGCGGCAATCCGGACTGACTGCTACAGCCGCTCTCTCGTCGCTGCACGAACAGGCCTTCACGGCGTTCGAGCACTTCTTCTTGACCCTCATACGCA
>JANNGR010000423.1:0-3272 GCA_031403955.1 Betaproteobacteria bacterium | reverse complement strand
CTCAACGTGCGCGCCTTTCGTGCGCTGACGCTGGGCGAGGACGCCGCGGCCTCGCTCGGCGTCGATGTCGGACGCACGCGGTTGATGGTGGTGATCGGGGTGGCGCTCGGCGTCGGCGCAGCGGTCGCGGTCGCGGGATCGATCGGGTTCATCGGGCTGGTGGCGCCGCATCTGGTGCGGCGCTCGGTCGCCTCCGACCCGGCGCGCGTGTGCCTGCCGGCGACGCTGATGGGCGCGGTTCTGCTGACCGCCGCCGACATCGCGGTGCGGCTGGTGCCGGCCAATCCCAACGCCACCGCGATCGAGATCAAGCTCGGCGTGGTCACGGCGATCATCGGCGTGCCGTTTTTCCTGGCGATGATCTTCCGCGAGCGGCGGCTGCTCGATGGAACGCCCTCGTGACCGCCAAGCCGAAATTGCATGCGGGCAATGTGGTGGTCCGGTTCGGCGACGCGCTGATCGTCGACGGCGCGGCGCTCGACCTGCGCGCCGGCGAGCTGACCGTGCTGATCGGGCCGAACGGCGCCGGCAAGACCACGCTGATGCGCGCGCTGGCCGGCCTCGTTCCGGCGGAAGGACGCATCGAGATCGAAGGCAAGCCACTCTCCACCCTGACGGTGCGTGATCGCGCGCGCCGCATTGCCTATCTGCCGCAGGGGCACGTGTTCCACTGGCCGATGCCGGTCGCCGCGGTGGTCGCGCTTGGCCGCTACGCTTATGGCGATGCGTTCTCGGCGGTGACCGACGCCGACCGGCGCGCCGTCGAAAAGGCCCTCGCCGCCACCGACACCGAAGGGTTCGCCAATCGCGCGGTCACGACGCTGTCGGGCGGCGAACGCGCGCGCGTCGCGCTGGCGCGGGCGCTGGCCTGCGAGGCGCCGATCCTGCTCGCCGACGAGCCGACGGTGTCGCTCGATCCGCGTCACCAATTGGTGGTGATGGAGCTTCTGGCGCGTGCGGCACATGACGGCGGCGCGGTGCTGGCGATCGGACATGATCTTGCGCTCGCCGCGCGTTTCGCGGACCGCATCGTGATCATGGACCGCGGGCGGCTGGTGGCGGACGGCGCGCCGCGCGCGGTACTGACGGTGGAACGGATCGCAGCCGTGTTCGGGGTCGAGGCCATCATCACCGACGACGCACTCGGGCCGCATCCGATCCTGTTGCGGCCGCTCTGAACCCGTCAAGCGCGCGGCGGCAGCGCGCGGCGGATCGCGCGTTTGATCCGCTCCAGCATCGTCGCCGGCGGCGTCTCAGGTTCCAGCTCTTCCGCCAGCCGCAGGCCGATCGTCGCGACGCGGCCGTCTGTCACCCTCTGCACCACCAGCGCGATGGCGCCGAGCGGCACGATGTCGCCCGCCTTCGGTGTGCGCACCGTCCGGCTGGCGATGAAATCGGCCAGCGTCATCGCGGTCTCGTCCGGCGCGATTGAGAGGCCGTAGATCTCCGCGAGCTCGCCGAGCGTGTGATCGCCCGTCACGAAGAAGTCGCCGAGCAGCCGTGGGTCCGGCCGCGCCGGCGGCGGCAGATCGACAAAGAAGCGGTCGAGCGCCTGCGCCCGCTCGGGCGGCGCCAGAAGATAGATGTAGTCGCCCGGCCGCAAAGGCTCGGCTTCGGCGGGGCTGAGGATGCGCTCGTCGCGCACGACAAGCGTTGCCTTGGAGGCCTACCCGCTCGACAGCATGACGATGGTGGGCAGTGTGGTGAAAACCGGGCGGCCCTATGCGCTGCTCAAAGTGGACAGTTTGTTGTACCAGGTCAAACCGGGTGACTACCTCGGCCAGAACTACGGAAAGATCACCAAGATTTCTGAAACCGGTGTCTCGCTCAGGGAGATCGTTCAGGATGCAGCGGGCGAATGGATTGAGCGCACCAGCGCCCTCCAGCTCCAGGAGAAGGCGCGATGAAAAGAAGTCAGGAGAACCAGATGATGAGCAAGTGGCGCAAACGTGCCCTGGCGTTTGCGTTGTTCGTCGGCGCGCCATTCATGGCGATGGCCGAAAATGCGATCCAGTCGATCAACACCACCCAGCAGGCCGGCCTGGAGGTCGTGCGCATTGAGTTGAGCGAAGCCCTGACCAGCGTCCCGGTGGGGTTCACGGTCCAGGCGCCTCCGCGTATCGCGATCGACCTGCCCGGCGTCGGCAACGCAATGGGCCGGTCCAGCATTGAAATCAATCAAGGCAACTTGCGCTCGGTCAGTGTTGCTCAGGCGGGTGACCGCACCCGGTTGGTCCTGAATCTCAAGCAGGCAACGAGTTATCGCTCGCAACTGGACGGCAAGGTCTTGATGCTGGTGCTCGACAGCGCCGGCGCTGCACCGGCGGCTGCTGGCATGCCCGCTGCGGCACCAACCCAGCGTTTTTCCGAGAGCCTCAACCCGTCGCAGCTCGCACTCAAAGGCATCGACTTCCGGCGTGGCACCGACGGCGCCGGTCGCGTCATCGTTGATCTGCCGAACAACCAGGTCGGCGTCGATATCCGCGCCCAAGGCAAGGGCCTGGTCGTGGAATTCCTTCGGTCGACCTTGCCGGAAAACCTGCGTCAGCGACTCGACGTGGCCGATTTCGGCACGCCCGTGCAATTCATCTCCAGCACCCAGGCGGGGGATCGGGTGCGCATGGTGATCGAACCGCGTGGCGCCTGGGAGCACAGTGCCTACCAGAGCGACAACCAGTTTGTGTTGGAAGTGCGCCAACAAAAGGTCGACCCGAACAAGCTGACGCAGGGTCCGGGTTTTGCCGGCGAGAAGCTGTCGTTGAATTTCCAGAACATCGAGGTTCGGGCCCTGCTTCAGGTCATTGCAGACTTCACCAACTTCAACGTCGTCACCAGCGACACAGTCACCGGCAACGTGACCTTGCGCCTGAAGGACGTGCCCTGGGACCAGGCGCTGGACATCATCATGCAGGCCAAGGGCTTGGGCTTGCGCAAGTCCGGCAACGTGATCTGGATCGCCCCCAAGGACGAGCTGGCCACCAAGGAAAAGGTCGAACTCGAATCCAAGGCGCAGATCGCCCTGCTGGAGCCGCTGCGGACCCAGTCCTTCCAGTTGAACTACACCAAGGCCGAAGAGGTGGCCAGGGGCCTGACCGGCACGTCGTCCGGTCAAGGCGGGAGCGCCGGTGCCGGCAACAGCGGTGCCAGCAACTCGCGGATTCTGTCCAGTCGCGGCAGCGTGCTGTACGAGACGCGCACCAATCAATTGTTCGTCAGTGACATCCCTTCCAAGCTGGAAGAGATCCAGAGCATGATCACCAAGATCGACATCC
>JANNGR010000422.1:0-2718 GCA_031403955.1 Betaproteobacteria bacterium | reverse complement strand
AGACCCTCGTTTCCGCCGGCCGCGTTGAGCACTTCGGATACGTACAGATCGCCGCGCGAGTCACCGGCGATGCCGTGCGGCGCGAAGAACCACTGATCGCGCGTATTGCGCATGCCGTCAGTCCCGATCCGGCGGCGCTTGCCGGCGTTTTGGAGACTCGCAAACTGCCGTGACCCGCGTGCCGCAACTCGTTGCGCAGGTTGGGGTTTTCGCAAGGTTTTCCGGTTGCCTGGAGGACAGCCCTGTGTTAAATTCCACACGCTCGACACGGATATTTTCGCCTTCCTCTTCGTGGTTTCGGTGGGCATTGCGTCCGCGGCCGCCGGCGCATGGCAGAACTGGGCACAGCGGGTGGCGGGCGGCGACGGCGCGGTAAAGAGGCCGCGCGCCACGCGGCAGAAACAACGCACATCTGATTCATAGGCGGGGGAAGCATGATCAGCAAGGGGTTAGGGTTGTTCGCGGCCGCTGCAATGTGGCTGGTGGCGGGGACGGCGCTGGCCAACCGCTACAACCTGCCGGAACCGCAATCCATCATCGCGCGCGAGATCTACGATCTGCATACGCTGATCATGTGGATCATCGTCGGCATCTTCGTGGTGGTGTTCGGCTTCATGACCTACGCCATCGTCATGCACCGCAAGGCGGCCGGGCACAAGGCCGAGCAATTCCACGAGCATGTCGGGGTCGAGATCGCGTGGACCATCATCCCCTTCATCATCCTGATCCTCATGGCCCTGCCCGCGACCAAGACCATCATCTCGATGAAGGACACTTCCGGCGCGGACGTCACCATCAAGGCCACCGGCTACCAGTGGAAATGGGGCTACGATTACCTGCAGGAAGGCATCAGCTTCTACAGCAACCTTTCCACGCCGCGCGAGCAGATCGAGAACAAGGCGCCGAAGGGCGAGCACTACCTGCTCGAGGTGGACAACCCGGTGGTGGTGCCGGTCGGCAAGAAGGTGCGCATCATCACCACCGCCAACGACGTGATCCATGCATGGTGGGTGCCGGCGCTGGGTATCAAGCAGGATGCGATTCCCGGCTTCGTGCGCGACACCTGGTTCAAGGCGGACAACCCGGGCACCTACCGCGGCCAGTGCGCGGAGCTGTGCGGTAAGGACCACGGTTTCATGCCGATCGTGGTGGAGGCGGTGGCCCCGGAGCAGTACGCTGCATGGGTCGCCGACCAGAAGAAGAAAATGGCCGCGGCGGCGCCGGATCCGGGCAAGCAGTGGACGCTGGACGAACTCAAAGTCCAGGGCGAGAAGATCTACGCCGGCAACTGCGTCGCCTGTCACCAGCTGACCGGCATGGGCGTGCCGGGGGCTTTCCCCGCGTTGTCAGGCTCGAAGATTGTGACCGGCGCTAAAGATGGCCAGGTCGCCGTACTCCTGAACGGCGTGGTCAAGGACGGCAAGCCGACCGCGATGGTGTCGTTCAAGCACCTGTCGGACGTGGAGATCGCGGCGGTGATTACTTACACCCGCAACAGCTGGGCAAACAAGACCGGCGATTCGGTCGCGCCCGCTGACGTGAAGGCCGCGCGCAAGTAGGCACGGGACCAACAGGCATTCGGGAGAAACAGCGCATGCAAGCCACCCACACCCACGGCTACGGCCACGACCACGGCGATCACGCCCATCATCCCTCGGGGATCATGCGCTGGGTCAAGACCACCAACCACAAGGACATCGGCACGCTCTATCTGCTGTTCAGCCTGACGATGTTCTTCGTCGGCGGGCTTCTTGCCCTGATGCTGCGCCTCGAACTGTTCGAGCCGGGCCTGCAGTTCTGGCGGCCCGAGTTCTTCAATCAGCTCACCACCATGCACGGGCTGATCATGGTGTTCGGCGCGATCATGCCGGCCTTCGTCGGCTTCGCCAACTGGCAGATTCCCATGATGATCGGCGCGCCCGATATGGCATTCGCGCGCATGAACAACTGGAGCTTCTGGCTGTTGCCGGTGGGCGCGCTGCTGCTGGTCGCCTCCTTCTTCGTGCCGGGCGGGGCAACCGCCGCGGGCTGGACCATCTACGCGCCGCTGTCGACCCAGATGGGGCCGGGGATGGACCTTGCCATCTTCGCGCTGCACCTCATGGGCGCGTCCTCGATCATGGGCTCGATCAACATCATCACCACCATCCTCAACATGCGCGCGCCGGGGATGACGCTGATGAAAATGCCGCTGTTCGTGTGGACCTGGCTGATTACCGCCTACATGCTGATCGCCGTGATGCCGGTGCTCGCGGGCGCGGTCACGATGTTGCTGACCGACCGCCATTTCGGCACCAACTTCTTCAACGCGGCGGGCGGCGGCGACCCGGTGATGTTCCAGCACATCTTCTGGTTCTTCGGGCACCCCGAGGTCTACATCATGATTCTGCCGGGATTCGGTATCGTCTCGCAGGTTGTCCCGACATTCTCGCGCAAGCCCCTGTTCGGCTATTCCTCGATGGTCTATGCGACGGCCTCGATCGCGATCCTGTCGTTCCTCGTCTGGGCGCACCACATGTTCACGGTGGGGATGCCGGCCTCCGCGCAGCTCTTCTTCATGTACATGACGATGCTGATCGCGGTGCCGACGGGCGTGAAGGTCTTCAACTGGATTGCGACCATGTGGAAGGGCTCGATGACCTTCGAAACGCCCATGCTGTTCGCCTGCGGCTTCATCTTCGTGTTCTCGATGGGCGGGTTCACTGGGCTGGTGCTGGC
>JANNGR010000421.1:0-1832 GCA_031403955.1 Betaproteobacteria bacterium | reverse complement strand
GTTAACTGACAACATGGCGCTTGTATTGTGCGCCGCGCGCGGTAGGATCGAGCGGGTTGGGAGAGGCGGCGGTTCTGAACTGCAACCTCGCCCAGCACATCAGATTAAGCTGGTCGGCTGACTAGATAAAGGGCAACCCGCAAGCGGCGGGAGGCTCGTTACAAAAGTAAACCGATGCGGGGCAACGCTACCGAGCGTTGCCCCGCATCGGTTTTTTTATGCGCACACCGAACTGGCATGGCGGCCTTTGCAGGAACGAACCCCATGGACCGATCACCCCAGACAGTCGCGCAGGAGATCGCGGAAATTGCCAGCGCGCTGCAAGAACAACGCACGGGCCACGCGCCCACCGCGGTCACGGTGGTGCTCGGCGACGACACGCTCGTGGTGACCATGCTCGACGCCTTGACGCCGGCGGAAAAAACACTGGCCCGCAGCCCGGCAGGCGCGGCCCAGGTGCAGGAGTTTCACCGCCAGCTCTTCGCCAACTCCTCCGAGTCCTTGCGGCAGGAGATCAAGCGGATCACTGGCCGGGACGTGCGCGAAGCAGCCGCGGAAGTCGAAACGGCAACCGGAACCGTGGTGCATGCCTTTACCACCGGCGCGATGGTACAGGTGTTCCTGCTGAAGAAGAGTGCAGTGCATGGCAACGGTAAACCCGTTACCGAAATCGGTTCGGCATGACAGAAAGGACAGTCACGATGCTCACTTCCACCCTGTGCGACCTGTCGCTGATTGACGCGGGAAGTTCCCGCGTTTTCAATCGACGCCAAATGGATCGACGCCAGTCGCTGTGTCGGGAAACCTGGGCGCAAGAAATTGCGAACCTGGTAGCCAGCGTCCCCGCAGCGCCGCGAAAGCTTCGCGTGCTGGTGGCCGACGACAGCCACGATGCGACCGATGGTTGCGCCCGACTGGTCCGCTGCTGGGGACACGAGGTTCACTGGGCGTACGACGCCGCCACCGCCCTGGAAGTGGCCGCGGCTCAACTGCCCGACGTGGTGCTCCTCGATCTCGGCATGCCCTTCCTGGACGGATGCGGTTTGGCCCAACAATTGCGTCTCGACGCTCGTCACAAAAATTGTCTGCTCGTCGCCATCACCGGTCACGCCGATGAACCGCGCTGTAGGCGGTGTGCCGAGGCAGGCATCGACCTGTTGCTCATCAAGCCGGTCGATTGCGAGGTCTTGGAAACGCTGCTGATGCAGGAGTCGGAACGCTTGGGTCTGTCGCCGCCAGCCGGAAAAGCTGACGCGATTCGTCCCTAAACCAAAAGGTGCGTCATGTTGGTCTTGTCACGGAAGAATCGGGAATCGGTCGTCGTGGGAGGGGAAGATGGCATTCACCATTTGCTCCGAGTCACGGTGCTGGAGATCGGCGTGGGGAAGGTGAAGCTGGGTTTCGAGGCCGATGCGGCTGTTCCCGTGTTTCGCCAGGAGATCTGGGAACGGATGCGGGACAAGGGGGAGCTGAATGGGCCTAGTGCCGGCCGCGCCCCCGTGGCGCTCGATCTGCCAAGTGGCCAGACAACCTCAGAGATCGCCCCTCAATAGAACACAACTTTTCGACGGTCAACGTTCGTTTCACTAATCGCAGGAGAACTGCAATGCTCGGAACTATTTTGCTGGTGCTTTTAATCCTGGTGCTGCTGGGTGCGGTGGGCTCGTTGCCCACCTGGGGCCACAGCCGGAGCTGGGGCTATTTCCCCAGCGGCGGGCTGGGATTGGTCGTGGTCATCCTGGTCGTCCTGCTGCTCTTAGGCCGCATTTAATTAAGAGGCATCGATGTCAAGCCGACATGCCGAATCCAACGGGGACGTGGCCGTAACGCGC
>JANNGR010000420.1:0-11085 GCA_031403955.1 Betaproteobacteria bacterium | reverse complement strand
CGCTGGTCGGTGTGGCGCCGATTGCGGTTATGTGGTTCGGGTTCGAGTGGCCATCGAAGGCCGCCGTGGTGGTGCTGATGACGTTTTTCCCGATGCTGGTGTCCACGCTGGCCGGCTTGCAGGCGTCGAACCGCCTGGAACGTGAGCTGATGCACAGCTACGCCGCAAGTTACACCAGAACCCTGTGGTCGCTGCGGTTGCCAGTGGCGCTGCCGTTCATGTTTGCCGCGCTGAAGGTGAATGCCACGCTGGCGCTGATCGGCGCCATCGTGGCAGAATTTTTTGGCTCACCGACATCGGGCCTCGGGTTCCGCATCTCGACCGAAGCCACCAAAATGAACATGACACTGGTGTGGGCGGCGGTTGTGGTGGCAGCCGTGACCGGCTCGGTGGCCTACGCGCTGCTGGTGGCGCTGGAACGCCGGGCAGCTTTCTGGCATCCTTCGGTGCGTGGCATGAAATAGGTACCGGAGATGATCACGTTTAACTGTTGCGTGTAATGCAAACCAATTCGTCCCCCGAAGGTGAAACGGCATGGAGCCGGGTGCTCGACTTGGATCGGCTGCGCGAGTCTGGCCGCGCCACCGTCAAGGTCGGGGACAAACAGCTCGCGCTGTTCCTGCAAGACGGGGCCGTGTATGCCTGCAACAACCGCTGCCCGCACGAAGGTTACCCGCTGGTCGAAGGCGCGCTGGACGCCGACTGCCGCCTGACCTGCCACTGGCACAACTGGAAGTTCGATCTTAAAAGCGGCGCCAACCACACCGGCGGCGACCGCCTGCGCATCTACCCGGTCAAGGTCGATGCCGGCGCGGTGTGGGTCGATGTGCGTGACCCTTCGGCGCACGAGCGAACGCAACAGGCACTGTGCCAACTCGACGCCGCGATGGCCGACCACGACCCGCCGCGTATTGCGCGCGAATTGGCGCGCCTGGCCAGGGCCGGGGCTGCGCCCGAGGTCGCGCTGGCGCACGCCATCGAGCGCAGCCACGCGCGGCTTCGTTACGGCATGACACACGCCTATGCCGCAGCCGAGGTCTGGATGCGGCTGCGTGCGACGCTTGCCGACGAGGCGCAGCGCCTGGCCTGCGCCACCGAAGCACTGGCGCATATTGCCTACGACACGCTGCGCGAACCGGTGTTTGCCTTCGAGCTGCAGCCGCGGCCTTGGGACGCGCCGGCGTTCCTGGCGGCCGTCGAGGCGCAGGACGAGGCCCAGGCGGCGTCGCTGCTGGTCGGCGCATTGAACGGCGGCCTTGGCTGCGCCGATCTGGAGGCC
The DNA here is from genome assembly GCA_031403955.1 of Betaproteobacteria bacterium. Classification (GTDB taxonomy): domain Bacteria; phylum Pseudomonadota; class Gammaproteobacteria; order Burkholderiales; family Burkholderiaceae_C; genus CAISIP01. The sequence goes on along the minus strand of JANNGR010000420.1, from coordinate 9,806 downwards.
ACGCTAAACACTGCCGCGCTGGCGCATTACAGCGACTTCGGTCACACGCTGATCTACCTGGTTCATGTGTACGGCCTGATCCGGCAACTCGGCGCCGCGCTGCAACGGCCGTTGCTGCTGGCCTGGCTGCGCGGGCTTGTCTACGCCACACGCGAGGACCTGCTGCCCGACTTTCGCGGCTATGCAGCGGCGCTGGCGCATTGGCCTGGGCATACGGCCGCCGACGGCGCTGAGCTCGACAGCGCACCCTTCATCGGCCGCAACGTGCGCGACACATTGGCCGCGACCCTGGCCGCTGGCGCGCGTTCGACACCGCTACGCCTTCACCATGCGCTGCTGCAAGCCGCGGCCCGGCACTTGCTGCTATTCGATACGCAGGTCGAGCAGCGCGCCGACAACCCGGTGGCTGATAACGTCGGCTGGCTGGACTTCAGCCACGCCATCACCTTCGCCCACGCCGTGCGACTGCAATGTAAGCGCCAGCCTGAGCTGTGGCCGCAGGGCCTGCTGCAGATGGCGCTGTTCGTCGGCCGCAACAGCCCCTACCTGGCAGCCGACGATCCGGCCGCGACGGCGCTAAAGCGCTGGGCCGTGGCCGACGTGCCGGTCTTCGACGCGCAGTGCACCGCCACCGTGCTCGACCATGGTCTGGCCCTGTACATATTCCCGGCCCATCTACTCAAGACCTGGGCCGCCGTGCGCGACGAGATCGCGCTCGGCGTGCCCGATGCCACGGCGCAAGCCTTGCGCGCCGCCGTCAACCGATTGTTCAGCGCCCGCTTCAAGCAGCGCCACGTATTGCGCACGGCGCACCAGGCATTGGGATTCGTGGGACGGGAGGACTGAGTTGCGGTCAATTGCTCGACCAGACGACCCGTGGCTTGCAGGTTTCTACCAGTTGAAGTTTCCCCTGGCGTGGTTTACCCTTTGAAGCTGACCGATTTTTTCAACGCTTTATCAACCCCAGGAGTTTTTATGATCCGTCGTTCCATGTTGACCAAGACCTTGCTGGCCGCCGTTCTCGCGGCCAGCGGCCTTAGCGCGTATGCGCAGGAGAAAGTCACGGTGCAACTCAAGTGGCTGCCGCAGGCCCAGTTTGCCGGCTATTACGTCGCGCAGTCCAAGGGTTATTACAAGGCAGAGGGGCTGGACGTGACGATCAAGCCGGGTGGTCCGGACATCTCGCCGGTACAGGTGATCGCCGGCAAAGGCGCCGACGTGGTCGTGAACTGGATGCCCGATGCACTGGCCGCCCGTGAAGCCGGTGTGCCGCTGGTCAACATCGCGCAGGTATTCAACCGTTCCGGCCTGATGCTGACCTGCAAAAAGTCCAGCGGTGTTACCAAGCCGGCCGACTTCAAGGGCAAGACACTGGGGGTTTGGTTCGGCGGCAACGAATACCCGTTCCTGAACTGGATGGCCAAGCTGAAACTGAAACCGGATACCGACATCAAGGTACTGAAACAAGGCTTCAACGTAGACCCGTTGCTACAGAACCAGGCAGCCTGTATCTCGACCATGATCTACAACGAATACTGGCAAGTGGTGGACGCAGGCGTAAAGGAGAGTGACCTGGTCACCTTCTTCTACGAAGACCAGGGTGTGGCATCGCTTGAAGACGGCCTGTATGTGCTGGAGTCCAACCTGAAGGATCCGGCGTTTGTCAAACGCATGGCCAAGTTCCTGAAGGCGACTTTCAAAGGCTGGAACGACGCGGTCAAGAACCCGGAGGAAGCGGCCAAGATCGTGGTCAAGGCGGATACCTCTGGCAGCGCGTCCGAAAAGGTGCAGAAGCGTCAGATGGACAACGTAGCCAAACTGATTACTACGGCCAACACGCCGAAGATCGGCTACCTGGAGCCGGCGGCATTCGAACGTACGGTCAAGGTGCTGTTGACGGGCGGAGAATCACCAGTGATCAAGAAGGACCCGGGCAAGGCCGCCTATTCGCACGCGGTGTGGGAAGCGGCGAAGTAAGCGGGATCTCAAGCCGCATGAACCTGACGCCCGCTGGGCGTTAGGCGCTGAACAAGGGGCCTCGGCCGCGATGGCGACCGGGGCCTTTTTCATTTCACGGGGGTCTTACCACACCGCAAGCCCAAGCGAACCCGCAAACCCAAAGATTGCAAGGATTGCGCGAATCGCCGGATGGCTCTCTCATATTCATATTGTTTGCGGTCGATCGAGGATGCCTACTTGATTGGCCGGATTCGACCCGAAGCGGTCGGCCGCCTCGCTGGATTCGGTGCCTAGAAGCGGACGGTCAAGCTATTATTGACCTGAGCCCCAGCGCAGCAGATGCCAACGCTAAGCGACGCACGCGATGAAGTTCCTCGTCACGGTTCCCTCCCCTGTGCTGTCGGACGCTTGACATGGACAGCAAGCCAACAGCGTGTCATCGGTGTCCTCGAACTCGACCTGGATGCGGCTCATCGGTTTGGTGACTTTCGTCGCCTGCTACGTTTGCGCGTGTTCATCCAATCACCTGGTCGGCACGCACCAGTACGGGTCCGGGAATCGCGATTCCGAGCGCGCGTGCCACCTGTAGATTGACGATGAGTTCGAACCGCGTCGGCACTTCCACTGGCATGTCGTGCGGCGCCTTGCCTCGCAGCACAAGGTCGACCATCTCGGCAGCTCGCCTGAACTGCCCCGGCAGCGAAGACGAGTAGCTGAAAAGCGCGCCGTCCGCAACCTTCTCGCCGCGATGCGTTGCAATGGGAATACGCGCTTCGGTCATGCGGTCGAATACCCGCTTGGCGTGGTTGTAGAGAACAGCAGTTTGCGCATGGAGAGCAGCATGGATCCGACTCTGGATCAGCGTATCCACGGCTGCGTCGAGATCTTGTGGGCCGCTGCATTCGGCGACGGAGAGCTCGAGCCCCAGCGTCTTTGCTGCATCCTCTAGCACCTGGCGCTCGACGCCCGCGATGAAATTGGTTGGTGACCGATCGCCGAGGAACCCGATGCGGCGCGCACTCGGGAGGATCTCGGCCAGAAGCTGGAGCCGCTTGCCATGCAGAAATGCGCCCAAGCTGGTCACTCCAGTCACATTTCCACCGGGCCTGGCCAAACTCCGTACCAACCCGAGCGCGACCGGGTCGGATGCCGTGCCGAACACGATCGGAATGGTGCGCGTGGCGCTACTCGCCTCGATGGCCGCCGGCGCGTTCGGAGCAAAGACGACATCGGGCTTGCTCGCCATGAGCTTTGCGGCAAGCTCAGGCAAGCGATCCTGACGATCCTCGGCGTAAAAGCTAACGAACGCGATGTTTGAATTCTCGATCCACCCCAGCTCCCGCATGCGTTCGAAGAATGCTCGGTTCGTGATTGCCTCTCTACTGGCGGTGCTCGCGGCGAGGACACCGACTCGCCGAACACGAGTATCTTGAGCCAGCAACCCATTCACACCGAAAAGCAGCGCGAGGCCGACTCCGCCAAGTAGCAAGCGCCGCTGTTCGCCGCAGGGAGGATGGCTCGCTCGGCCACCCCGGTCGGCTACGAGATCTGTCCAGTCTCTGACGTCGCTCATGAATCTCTCTCCTCGCTCGAACCCCCCAGATCTCGGAAATTTGTTGCGCCTTGCAGGCGCCAGACGCGGTCAGGATGTCGAGGCATGGCCCAATTATGGGATCCATCAGGAAAAGCGCTTTGCGGAACAGGGCTTTCCATGGGCCTGGGCGGCTCATATCGGGAGAACTCATAACCAAAACCTCCGCGTACAACGAAGTTCGTTGGCCAGATGCCGCATGCGCGTCCATGCGTGCCTTCTGGTAATGCCGCGGGTCTCCTGCAGCTCATCGGCGACGCTCGCCAGGAGCGCAATCGGCGCTTCGTCGAGGAGTTTGCGGATATGCGGCTGGAAATTGGCAGGTGGCGTGCCGCCAACGAGGACATCGGCGAGAGTCGCCGGGGTGAGATCACCTCGATAGCTAACGCTTGCGGTAACTGCGGCGTCCTTCAAGGCGCTCCAGTCCGATTTTCGAACGCGTTTCTTCGGCCGCAAGATGCCAAGCGACAGCCCGATAGTCTCCAGCAGATCCTCGGCCTTGACGATGCTGAGGTTTCTGATGGCGCCGGTTTCAAGGGCAGCGATCGTCGCGCGGGACAGGCCGGAGATCTGGGCGAGCTTGCTCTGCGTCAGCCCGATTTCTGAGCGACGGTCGCGCACGGCATGGCTGATTTCGGCAAGCGTACTCATGAATTCAGTCTAAGCCATGGATGCAGAGATGTCTAGTATATTAGTCATACCATAGGTCGCGCGTGCTTGCGACAGTACTCCTCGCAGTCGCTGCGCTGCATGCGTCTTTCAATTGCCGTCGGCGCATGTTCGGCGCACCGGACCCGTCCTCAACCGTTTTTGCTGGCGTCCAATGCCCGCTCGAGAATAAGTCTATCGAGCCTGTCCTTGTCGCGCGAGGTCTGTTTGGTCTTGAGCAAACCCTCGAGGTTCAAGGTTCGCACAGGCACTCCCTCGAAGTCGATGGTCAGCGCGTACGGCAGCAGGGACTGGTAAGTCTCCCCACAGGCGTTGAACATCAGGTCCACAACAAACGCGTCTGCGACGCGAATCGTTTCGCCTTCGGGAAACCAGGCGGGGTCGATATCCTTGGCGACACCCTGGGGCAACCTCAAGAGGGCATGTCGCACGCGCGCGCCCTGCTCCACCGTGGGTTGCAGCACGATATCGATGTCCACCGTGCCGCGCTGATAACCCAGCGCATAGAGCGCGTAACCTCCAATCAGCAGGTATTCAACGCCGTTGTCAGCCAGCGCGCGAAGCAGCAGCTTGAGGTCCTCAACACTTGCAGGCCGGGCAGTGCCTTGCGCTTCATCCATCATGCTCGATATCCCGAACGGCTTCGCGCGCGCGCACATTCAGCCGGATCGCGCCAACCAATGCTTCCTCGGTAGCGCGATTCATCTCTTCGTGAGAGGCAAACCGATAGATGCCATGACGAATGCCGGTGGTGGGTACCGCCGCCAGCGCAAGCCCGGCATTCTGGTGCGCACGGGCCGCGACCAATCCCTGGGCGCTGGGCGTCAATTGGGGACCAGGAATTCTGGTGTGGCCGACAACTCGCATGTGCAAAGTATGGCAGAGCCGAAAATCAACGACGCGCAGCCGCTGCGTGCGTTTTTCAGTTGCCGTCAGTACATGTTCAGCGCACCGGCCCCAGCAACGCGCGCTGGCGCAGCGAGTTCTTGATCTGGTTGAGATCGGCCGTTGATGCGCCGGGCTGCTCGGCGCCGGGAGCAATGCAGCTGAAGTTTGCCGCCAGGTTGATGTCGCCAGAACCGTTGTAACGTGCCTGCCTGGGGTAGACGCAGGCCGGGCGCTGGCGGGCCACGGCGCCATCCTTCATTGTGGTGGCGACGATGACCTCCGGCGCAACACCTTGCTCGACCCAGCGCGCGAGCGCCAGTACGACATCATGGTTGGCATCCCTGAACGCAGGCAGCGGGTCGCCGGTGCCCCCGCCGATCATCGACGGCCCGGAGCCTCCGCCGCAGTGCGCCACATTGGGCAGCATGAACAGCCGGTGGTACTGCTGAACCACGCTCGCCTGGGTCTGCGCCGCGGCGGCCACGTCGGCCGCCGACAGATTCTCGACGGCCTGGTCGAATGCCGCCGGCGAAAGCCCCTTCAAACGTTCGAATTGGGCCAATGCATGCGCATAGTTCGGCGAACTATGCGGGGCGACGACGGCGTCAAACCAGCCGTGGTACTGGATCAGCTTGCCGCCGCGCGCCTTGAAGCGCGTGAGGTCCGGACTCGGCGCGACCATGAACGGTGCGACCGCCTCCTTGATGCGCTCGTATTCGGTCGCGACGTTCAGGCCGCGCGGCATGAATGGCGGAGTGCGCTGCGCATACACAAAGTGCCCGATGAACACGCCATAACCGCCGGCGTCCGCGAACGCCGGAATCCACTCGGCCTCGGACCCGACGACCGGGCCATTCCAGCGTTGCCCGCCATCGGCCGCGGGTATGCCGCGGTAGACAGCAAGCGCCGCGCGCAACTGCTCCGCGGTCAGGCAATCGGCGGTCTCACCCGCAGTGCATTGCAGCACGGCGGGATCGAAGGTGCAGGCGCGCGGATTGGTGATCTGCTGGTCGACCAGGCCGTCCTGCGCGTCGCAGGCGGCGTGTGCGCGCGCGCTCATCATCGCGCGCTTCTGGGTGGCGAGGACCGGCGGCTGGCCCAGCACCGGCACCTGGCTGTGGCCGGTCCATACCAGCGACAGCAACGTGTCGCCATAGAACTGGGACGGCGCGCCGGCCACGATGCCATCGAAAAGCTCAGGATAGCGCTGCGCCATCATCATGGCCTGTCTGCCGCCATTGGAACAGCCCTCGAAGTACGCTTTAGCCGCCGGCTTGCCGTAGAACGCGTGGGTCACCGCCTTCGCCGCGGTTGTCACGAAATAGTGCGCACGGTAGCCCCAGTCCTTGACCTTCTCGGGATGCCCCAAAGTCCAGTCAGCCGACTCGCCGCCTGAGTGGCCCATGTCGCTGCCGGCCACGACGAAGCCAGCCGCGAGGTCCGCGGCCATGCGCGCGGTCGGCGTGGCGCCGGCGTAACCGCCGGTGCCGTCGGTCTTGAGCCGGCCGCTCCAGGCACTGGACGTGGCAGGCAGCCACACCTCGAAGTTGATCAGTGAATCGGCCGAGGGCCTGGCCACTCCCTGCACGCGGCAAAAAGGCGCGGTCACCTTGGTCGTGCCAATCGTCTCGGCGGCGGCGACCGGTGTGGCGGAGGTGATCGTGGCCATTTCGGAGGCAACGCCCAGCAGCGCCGAACAGTCGCCCGGTTTTACCGCCGCCGCCCGGGGTTGCACCGGCGGCCCGCTGGTGCAAGCGGCGAGCGCCACGGCGATGGCTCCTGCCGCAGCAGCCACGCGGGCGTATTGTCTTGAACCCATCGCGCGAACCTGGGGGCTCGTCCGATCAATCGGTCGTTGCATGGCATCTCCAGTTGGTGTTGTTGCACTGAGCGTGCGCAACCATTTTGTATTAGTTCGCCGCATGCCATGGTGGTGGCGCTTGGTCCAGCCATTCCATAACAACCACCAGTGCATCAAGTTCCTTTGCGCACGCTTCGCTCGATGCCGTGGAACAGAACCCACTCAAAAACCAGCCAGACGAACGGGTAGGCGATACCAACAGCCGCAACTGAAAAGAGTTCCTCCAGCATCTTGGGTGGATTCCACAGCGTGTGTCCGGCAGTCCAAAGTACGAAGCCGGTGTAGACAGTCAACGCACAATACATTGCCGCCAATCCCACCGCCGCGGTCCTGGGTCTGCGCGGGTTGAGCTTCAGGCCACCAGACAAGTAGGCTCGCGGCAACTGGCAGACACGAAAGATCGACATGCAGAGCACGGCAGGCAGAAGAAGCAGCGTGACGATGGTAAGCATGCTGACGCGTTATCCGTGCATGGTAAGCGCAGCGTCGCCGCGCACTCCGGCGTCACGCAGGCCTGCTCGTCCCGAGCGCGTTACATCGTCAGTCAAATATCATCCATCCAACTGCTAATCGGAGCCCGCGACCATGCTCGATCTATTGTTGACCAACGCCACCCTGCCAGACGGCCGTGCGGGAATGTCGCTGGCGGTGCAGGATGGCCGGATAGTTGAACTGACTGCAGGCCTGCAAACACCAGCGCACGACACCCTGGACGCCCAGGGCCTGCTGGTCAGCCCGCCTTTTGTCGACGCCCATTTCCACATGGACGCCACGCTCAGTTACGGCCTGCCGCGGTTCAACCAGAGTGGCACCTTGCTCGAAGGCATTGCCCTGTGGGGCGAACTCAAACCCAGCCTGACGCAAGACGCCATCATCACGCGCGCGCTGGCCTATTGCGACTGGGCGGTGGCCAAGGGCCTGCTGGCAATACGTTCGCATGTCGACACCAGCGACCCGCGCCTGCTGGCGGTGGAAGCGCTGCTGGAGGTACAGCGTCGTGTCGCACCGTACATCGACCTGCAGTTGGTCGCGTTCCCGCAAGACGGTGTGTTGCGCTCCCCCGGCGGCCTGAACAACCTGGAACGCGCCCTGGACATGGGCGTCGACGTGGTGGGCGGCATACCGCACTTCGAACGGTCGATGGCCGATGGTGCCGAAAGTGTGCGGCTGCTGTGTGCCATTGCGGCCGCGCGCGGCAAGCTGGTGGACATGCACTGCGACGAGTCCGATGACCCGCTTTCGCGACATATCGAGACCCTGGCCTGCGAAACCCAGCGCCTCGGTCTGCACGGACGCGTCACCGGCTCGCATCTCACGTCGATGCATTCGATGGACAACTACTACGTGTCCAAACTGTTGCCCCTGATGGCCGAGGCCCAGGTGCAGGTGGTGAGTAATCCGCTCATCAACATCACGTTGCAGGGCCGGCACGACAGTTACCCAAAACGGCGTGGCATGACCCGCGTGCCGGAGCTGATGGCGCAGGGCGGGACCGTGGCGTTTGGACAGGACTGTGTGATGGACCCCTGGTACTCGCTCGGCTGTGCCGACATGCTGGACGTGGCCAGCATGGGCCTGCATGTGGCCCAGATGACCAGCCAGGCCGCCATGCGCCAGTGTTTCGACGCCGTGACCAAAAACCCGGCGCGGATATTGCAGCTTGAAGGTTACGGGCTGGAGCCAGGTTGCCACGCCGATTTCATGCTGCTACAGGCGCGCGACCCGGTGGAGGCGATACGCCTGCGAGCCACCCGGCTAAAGGTGTTCCGGCGCGGAAAACTGGTGGCCGAGTCACCGGCTGCAACCGCCTCACTGCACTTGCCAGGCCGGCCGGGGCGGACTTCGTTCACGCACGGCCTGACTGCGCCGTGACGTTGATGCCATTTGACTATAAAAATGATAGTCCCAATTGATTTCACAAACCGTCATTTGGCGCCGACAATCATTTCCACCGCGTTGCCAATCAACGGTGACGCGAGGCAGCAAACCTAACCGAGTGAAAAGGAAACAACCGATGAAAAAACTAACCACGGCAGCCGGCGCGCCGGTCGTCGACAACCAGAACACCCAAACCGCCGGGCCCCGTGGGCCGGCTTTGCTGCAGGATGTATGGCACCTGGAAAAACTGGCGCATTTTGCGCGTGAAGTGATACCTGAGCGTCGCATGCATGCAAAAGGTTCCGGCGCTTTCGGCAGCTTTACCGTCACCGGCGACATCACCCGATACACCCGGACAAAAATCTTCTCGGCCGTCGGCAAGAAGACCGATTTGTTCATGCGGTTTTCCACCGTTGCCGGCGAGCGCGGCGCGGCCGATGCTGAGCGCGACATCCGCGGCTTCTCGGTCAAGTTCTATACCGAAGAAGGCATCTGGGATGTGGTCGGCAACAACACGCCGGTTTTTTTCATGCGCGACCCGTTGAAGTTTCCGGACCTGAACCATGCCGTCAAGCGCGACCCGAAAACAAATCTGCGCAGCCCCGACAACAACTGGGACTTCTGGACCCTGCTGCCCGAAGCGCTGCACCAGATAACGATCGTGATGAGCGACCGCGGCATTCCGGCGTCATATCGCCACATGCACGGTTTCGGCAGCCATACCTTCAGCTTCATTAATGCAAAAAATGAGCGCCATTGGGTGAAATTCCATTTCAAGACCCTGCATCGCCGCGTACGCATCGGGGTTCTACGCTATCATGACGAACATCACCGACATGGCGCCGGCGGATCAGGTTCATCAGTTTGTGCGCGGACTGAAGCAGAACATCCGTCTCGAAGTGATCGAGCAGCGCGCACCGAACCTCACCAACGCGATCCAATTCGCAGTGCGCGCCGAGG
>JANNGR010000419.1:0-2224 GCA_031403955.1 Betaproteobacteria bacterium | reverse complement strand
GTTGCCTCGCGCTCCACCAGCATCGGCCTGGAGAGCGCGTGAAAACGCGGCGCGGTGCGTCCCGCGGCCTCCAGCCGCTTGGTCAGCCACTCGATGCAATCGGCGTTTTCCGCGTGCACCATCGCCATCGCGCCGTGTTGGCGCGCCACTTCCAGCAGATCGAGAATCTGGCCGTCGCCGAGCTTCAGATCGTCGTAGGAAAACCGCGTACTTTCCCGGGATTGACTTTCCCGAGGAATTGGTATGTATGTTGGCAAGACCCTGTTTGCTCAAGTCATGGAGTTCGTGCCGTGGACGAGCTTCACTCGCATCGTGGATCGGCATCGAGGCAACGCGGGCGTACGAACGCTGACCTGTGCCGAGCAGTTCCGTGCCATGGCCTTCGCGCAGCTCACATGGCGCGAGAGTCTGCGCGATATCGAGGTCAGCCTGAGCGCCAATGCCTCCAAGCTCTACGCGATGGGATTTCGCTCGCCGCTCAAGCGCTCCACACTGGCCGACGCCAACGAATCGCGCGACTGGCGCATCTGGTTCGATCTGGCCGAAACCTATTCGGCCATGACGGCCAGCATGACGCATTGGCATGCCACCGGAAGGCTGGAAGCCTATGAAGGCGATGTGAAGATAACTGAGGCGCGCGTGGGACAGAAAAGCGCAAGCTGCTGTAGGCAACACCCGTCAATGGCAGCTGTTCAGGCGCGCATCAATCTACGTGCGCACATAGACGTCGGGCTTGTCCGCGCTCCGGACAATGGCAGTGCCGTCCTTGCCAGCCGACATCTCGGCCGTCTGCAGGCGTTCTTTCACTTCGGTGGTCTCCTTGAGGTCGGCCTCGAGCGTTTTTATCTCGTTGCGGTGCGCCTCGAGCTGCTTTTCGAGATTGGCGATCTGGGCATGTATGCCCGTGATGCGCTCCTGGGTGACCTTCTGTTTGCGCGCTGCGTCCTCGATGATTTGGGGCAGCCGCACATTCAGCGAACCCAGCGTGGCGCGCACCACGCGGATGACCAATTCCCCATTCTGATCAACGGGCAAGGTTCGCATGAGCTGGATGGCGTCGGCGATGCCGTATACGCCTTTGGTGTCCGGCACAGCCGGCCTGGTTGCCTGCTCCACTGGAAAAATCGGTTCCGGGTCTTTCTTGGAAAAGAACGCCATGTTGCCTCCAACGTTTTAGTTGAGCGTCTAGTCTACTTCGATTCTCGGTGGCGCGGCATTACTTCATGCTGGCGCGGCAGGGGCGGGAGAATCTGTTCGGCCATCCCGTCCGGTCGTTCCTTGATGGCCCGCCAACGCGGCATTTGGCCGTCCAGGGCTTTGCAAAACCGGGTGCTGTGGTTATGGTGGCGCAGGTGACACAACTCGTGCGGCATCACGTAGTCGATGCATTCGCGAGGCGCCTTGACCAAGTGTGGATTGAGCGTGATGCGACCCGCAAGCGCGCAACTACCCTACTGCACCTTCGACATTGCCAGTGATTTGGCATTGACCGCAAAAATGAAGGTTCGGCTCAAATCGCACCCGCGCTGCGCAGGCCCGCGATCTTGTCGCTGCTGTATCCCGCCCATTCGGCCAGCACCTGATCGGTGTGTTCGCCAATCTTGGGGGGTGGCAGACGAATCGAACTGGGGGTGCCAGAGAGCTTGATAGTCAGTCCCTGCATCGGCACCTTGCCCACCAATGGCACGTCTAGTTCGATGATCTGATTTCGATGCCGGAGCTGGGGGTTCGCCACCACGTCTGAAATACGCGCCACTTTCGCACACGGAACACCGGCCTTTTCCATCATCAGAACAATTTCCTCCGCGCCGTGCAGAGCCGCGAATTTCGAAACTTCGGCTTCGACCGCCTGCACGTTCTGCATTCGGGCGGTTGCGTTTGCGAAGCGCGCATCGTTAAGCAGGTCTGCCAGGCCAGCCTGCTTTGCAAAGCGCTGAAAAAGCACATCGGACCCGGCGGAAATGTGCACCCACTCACCGTCCTTGCTCTCGAAGTTGTTTGCCGGCGCGACATAGCGGTCACGCGTGCCATTACGCGTGGTTTCTCGCCCTAGCAAAAGGTATTCTGGAATCGCCGTCATAAGGAACGAGACCGCGCTGTCCAGCAGCGAGACGTCCACCACCTGGCCGAGGCCTGTGCGCTCACGGGCCTTGAGTGCGGCGAGCGTGCCGATCACGCCATACAGCCCGCTGGCGAAATCGACCAGGAACGTTCCAGCCGCGGT
>JANNGR010000418.1:0-3804 GCA_031403955.1 Betaproteobacteria bacterium | reverse complement strand
CGGAATCGTACGACATAATGCCTCCCTCCTTCAAAATCCCGGCAGCTTGAGTGTCTTCACGTCCTGCAATGCCTTGAAATTGCGCGGCCGCCGTTCCACCACGTCTCGGACGCCTATCCTTACAGCTTCGGTTTCAAAGGCAGCAACAGGTACTTGCCATGGAGCGGAGGGCATGAGCTGCGTTGCGGGCAGCACGGCCTCTCGAATCAGACGAAGCACGGAGCCCACACAGATGTTCAACCGGCGCGCGGGCTCGTCGACACTAACGGTCTCGACAGTGGCTGCCGCCGGATCAAACGCCGCGACCTCCAGCCGTTCCCGTAACTCGCGTACGCGGACCGTCGTCCACGTTTTTCCATCTGCCGTCTTGCATCGCATCCGATTCATGGTGACAGCCAGTTCACGATCTGGGAAATGGCCGCCTAGCTTTCGAATCACCTCCACTGGGCTGGGATGTCGATCTTCCGGGTAGCGCCCTGTGCGCACCCTGGCGACACGCACTTCGGTATGGCGGCCGCCAATCCAATGGAGTGTGAGGACTACCTGATTGGATTTGTCCTCAACGTCGACGACTACTTCTCGAATGAGAATCCGAGTCAGTCGTTGCTTGGTGCGCGCGTCGGCGCCCGGAGCGTTCCATGCTGCAGGCAAGTCGTGGGCCAGTGTCATCAACGCCTCTTGATCAACTGGCGGGCGAGAATCGGCTGCGGCTTCAAGATCCGTCAGGCGCCGCTCAAGTTGGGCTACTCGCTCGAGCGCAGTGTTCCAGCGCGCCTCCAATTCCCGAGCAACCAGCCGCTTGGCCGGATCGACGAGCTCGTATCGGCGAGCCGCCAGAGAAGCCTCGTAGCGCGCCTCTTCGATTTCCTTCCCCAGTGCCCGGATTGCGTCATCGTCAACGCGCCTGACCTTCTCCGCAGCCTGGATAGCTGCCTCCACGGCGTGGCCGGATACAGCCTCCAAGATTTGCCCAGCTACGGCTCGGTCGACACGAACACCGCCGGCTCCGATGCAGAGCCCACCATCCACACGATGCGCATCGCCGCGGCATTGATATCGATGAGCGTGGCCCGCTCTGGATCCGTAGAAGACGCGCAGCATGCGTCCGCACCGGCCGCAACGCGCCAGCCCGGTCAGCAGGGCGCGGCCGCCGCGCGCTGACTTTCGATCCGCCCGTTTCTGCATGTGCGCGTTCTCCGCGATCATCTTCTGGTTCTGCTCAAACTCCTCCCAACTGATGTAACAGGCATGGTGGTCGCGAAGCAAGACGCTCCACGCCTGCATCGGTTTCCGGTGGCCAGAGGTCTTTCTCGCGCGGCCGTCTACGATGTGCGTTCGCTGAGTAGTTCGACCGAATACGTAAGCGCCGGTGTAGGCGGGATGCTGCAAGATCTGAAGCACCATATGATAGGCCGGACTCCGCCAGTCGATCCGCGAACCCATTGGGCTCTGCATCATGACCGGCAGTTGCAGACGGGCTTGAATGACCCATAGCGCTACCTGGCGGGCACTCCCCAGTTCCCGAAACTTGCGGAATACGATACGGATCGCTTCGCACACCCGCTCATCCGGATCCATTTCTAGTTGTCCCAATTCGTTCCAGCAATAGCCCGGTGGCAGCGCAAACCGCAACTCTCCTCGTTGAGCTTTGGAGTCTCGCGCTGCCAGCCCCCTCTGGCGCAGAAGACTGAGTTCATACTCTGACATCGTTCCCTTCAGGCCGAGCAGGAGCCGGTCGTTGACCAGTCTTGGATCGTAGACTCCGTCGGGGTCGATCACCACAGATCCGGCCAACGCGCAGAGATCAATCAGATGATGCCAATCTCGCCCGTTGCGAGCAAGCCGGGAGGCTTCAATACAGAGGACCGCTCCGACGGTTCCGCTGCACACCGAGGCAACGAGTTTCTGGAATCCAGGCCGCTCAACCAGCCCAGACCCCGAGCGGCCCAGATCGTCGTCGATCGTTTGGACCGACGCGAACCCCAGGGCCGCCGCAGTCTCGGCGAGGGCATACTGGCGGCGCTGGCTCTCCGTATGATGCTCGACTTGCCCGATCGTCGACTGACGCACGTACACGACAGCGGCGCGAGCCAAGTGCTCCGGTCTAATCTTCGGATTCATTTGCGCTTCGCCTTTCGTCGATCCGGCTGTTGGGTGTCTCGCCTAACGCCTCCAGAAGGAGGTCGGCGAGGGCCGTTACTACCTCCTCCCGTATCGCCTCCGGCGGTGAACAGGGTGTTGCGCATTCCAGCGGCAGTGCCATTTGTCTTCGAGAGAGTTGCGGTGGTCGTCTCATTCGAACTATCCTCCACCTCCGAGGAGTTCAGCAATGAGACCGCGGTGTGTGCAACCGAGTACGCCGAGAGTACCGAACGAAGCTCAACGAGGGCGCTGAGGGAGACTTCGGGCGAGCCCAGTACCATCGCACGACAGATCGAGGCCTCAAGCATCCAAGCGGGTAGCTCGCGAGCGAGGCCACCGCTCACTTCGACGTGGACGATTTCGTTGCCAGCTCGTCCCTTGCGATGAACCACCCGCACCTGTTGTCCGTGCAGCGGATGCCAACGGTATTCGACAACCGCAAAGCCCGATCGGTATGCGGAATGTTGTTTGGTCCCGCATTAGGATTGGGGCATGCTCATGGATCACCTTCCCATTCACGGCCCGATGCACGAGGCTGCCCTGAAAGGCGATAAAGATCCCGACCGCCTCTCCTTTTTGGATTCCGTGCGGGTGGTCCAACTACGCGTGAGGTGCAGTGCTTTCCGCCCCCGGGACAGGAAACTCCGGCATGAGGCGATTCTTGCGGAATTCTGCAAGAGCGAACACCTGAAGCCGAGATCAAATCCCCCCCCGGCGTAAAGGGAAGGATGCGCGAGTACAATCTTCGGCCCAGGAAGCGGCAGACAACATGCCACGTCGTGACCAACATCGAGGTACTTAAGTGAACAGTATTGGCAGGAGCGTGGCAACGGGCTGATGGAAATGGTTCACCGGTCGTTGCGAGACAACTCGCTGAGCCACACGATGGCGGCCAAAGTGCGGGCCGTGAAGTTGGGCTCCGTAGAGCCGATGCTTGCGTCCTAGAATCGCTCAGCGCCGGTAGACGTTAGGATTACGTCGATATTGGCGAGGTGATCCAGCCTGCCGACGTGGTCCCCGTGGTGATCAAGTCGTTGCTGTTTCCCGCGCACTGAGGAGGCAAGGCGATGAACGCAAGCACGGCGCCGCGCATCGGCGTAGATCCGTATCTCGAGTGGCTGAAGAACGAGGGCATTCCGCTGGTGGAGGACTTCGGCGTCGATCTGTTCAAGGTCGACACGCGCCCTTGGGCGCGGCTCGGCGCCGGCGGCGCCGCGGTGCACCTGAAGGGTCGCGGCGATTTTGTTTCGATGTTCGTCCTCGATCTGGCCCCCGGCGAGGCGACGGCGCCGCAGCGCCATCTCTATGAGGAAGTCCTGTACGTGCTCGCGGGCCGGGGCAGCACCACCATCGAGGCCGCGGACGGCCGCACGCATACCTTCGAATGGCAGCCAAGAAGCCTGTTCGCCATCCCGCTCAACACCAAATACCGTCATTTCAACGGCAGCGGCTCGGAGCGGGCGCGCCTGGCGAGCACCACCAACCTGCCGGCGGTGCTCAACATGTTCCACAACGAGGCGTTCGTGTTCGACAACCCGTTCCGCTTCGATGAGCGCCTGGGCCAGTCGAAATATTTCAGCGGAGAGGGCGACTTCGTCCCGCTGCGGCCCGGCCAGCACATGTGGGAAAGCAACTTCGTGCCCGATTTGGCTGCGATCGAGC
>JANNGR010000417.1:0-3542 GCA_031403955.1 Betaproteobacteria bacterium | reverse complement strand
CTAAGAACCTATCCGTGAATAAGACGACCCTGCGTTGTGACGAGAAAGCGATGGATGCTAGGCGCAAGCCGCGGCCCAGGGTGGGCCCCTGGGCAAGGTTTGCAACGACGCAGACGCGCTTTATCGTCACAACCCTTCGGGCCGGGGCCCCAAGGGGCACATGCGGGTGTCGCAAGCCGCTTGTGGTGCAGAGCACCACGGCGCGCCTCGCTCCTACGCCTGAGCCCCTTGGGACCCCGGCGCAGGGCCGCCTTATTCACGGATAGGTTCTGAGCTCCGGCATGGCCATCAAGTCGACGATTTTCAAAGCCAGCCTGCAAATTGCGGATATCGACCACGGTTACTACGCGGACCAGACGCTGACGCTGGCGCGCCATCCGAGCGAAACCGACGAACGCATGATGGTGCGGCTGGCTGCGCTGGCGCTGCAGGCGCACAAGCTGCAAAGCGTATGTGGCGGCGATGGCAGCTTCACGTTTGGGGCTGGCCTGTCAGACCCGGATGAACCCGATGTCTGGCTGCGCGACTTTACCGGCCGCACACGCTTGTGGATCGAGGTTGGCCAGCCGGAAGATAAACCGCTCATAAAAGCCTGTGGCAAGGCCGATGAGGTGGTGTTGTACTGCTTCAATCACGCTGCCGAAGTGTGGTGGCGCGGCATGCAGGGCAAACTCAGCCGTCCGCAAAACCTGAGTGTGTTCCGCTTGCCGAGCGCTGTCTCACAGTCGCTGATTGCGCTGGCGCGACGCAGCATGCAATTGCAGGCGACGATTCAGGAAGGCGTTCTGATGTTGGGAGACGGCGTGCGCCACCTGGACATTGAGCCGGTACGCTGGAAATAATCATCCAGTCCGGCGGCCTTCGGCGGCCCGCTCGGCGTACCGGTTGAAGCGCCAGGCATCCCCTTGCGAGGTGATGCGCCTCCAGGTCTCGCGTTTCTGCACCGGCCGCATCTCGGTCCAGTATTGCACCTCGGCAAAACTGCGCCCACAGCCCTTACACACTTCGTCGCCCTGGCTGGTCGAGCAAATGGCGATACAAGGAGTGTCGGGCGTGGTGTTGTACCAGATCAGCCAGGCCGCATAGGCTGGCGCGGGCATGGAAAATTCGTCGGCCTGCGACGCATGGCAGAAAACCATCAAACCATACACCTCGGCCAGCGCGCGCACTTCTGGCTCGAGCGAGAAGCCGTCCACGGATGGCTTCTTGTCGCGCCAGTAATTGATGGCCGATTCAATGTCGGTGATGTGGATGCCAGCCATAGGGGTCACAGGGGGAGCGCATCATAACGTGCGGGGCGGATGGTATGCTGCGAGGGCATGAAACTGATCGTCAAATGGTTGCTGAGCGCCGCCGCACTGTTGGCAGTTGCCTACATCTATGGTGGCGTTCAGGTGACCAGTTTCACCACCGCGCTGATCGCGGCGTTTGTGATCGGGCTGTTCAACACGCTGCTTCGCCCGGTGCTGATTGTGTTGACGCTGCCGGTCACGGTCGTCACCCTTGGTCTTTTCCTGTTTGTCATCAACGCGTTGATGTTCTGGGCTGCCTCCGGCGTCCTGGATGGCTTCAAAGTGAACGGTTTTGGAGCCGCCTTGCTGGGCTCATTGATTTATTCGGCCTTTGGTCTGGTGATCGAATCAGCGCTCGAGCGCCTGTTCTCGAAGCAGTAGCTGAACCTGGCGCGTGCGGGTGTCGATGATCGACGCCTCGATATGGTCGACGCCGCTGCCGCCAGCGGCATTTCGCACCATCCCTTGTGCCGCCTTGAAGCGGTCCAGAGCGGCCGGGTAATCAAGCTGCGCCACCTGCGCCTCGGCTTCGGCCCGGATCGACCGTAACGATTGCCCTTGAGCAGCTGCCGCGCTGGCCAGCATTTGCCAGGCTGCGGCATCCCTCGGGTGCAAGGCCAGCCAGGTTTGCAGGGCCGGAGCGGCTTCACCCGCACGGCCTTTTGCGATCAGCGCCTGCGATAACAGCAGCAGTTCGGGTCGACCCTCTGGCGCCAGAGCAGGCGGCGTTTGCCCCGCCTGCAACGCCAGTTCAACCGACAACAAACCAGTCAGTCGCCGGGCCCGATCGCTGGAGCGGGTGACTGCCGACAGCCGCTCCACCATTACTTGCGCAGCCGGGAAATCACGCAGTTTCGTGGCCGCGAGCGCGCCTGCGTACAAGTTTGCCGCCTGGCGTGCTGCCGGCACAGTGCTGACTGCCGGGCCGCCCGACTCCGCTACCGCCTGGCGCAAGGCGTCAACACCGGGGTTGGACAATACACGGGCGCGGGCGCTGACCATCGCATGCTCCATCGTCAATTCGCTGGCCGCTGCGGATGGCGTGCCTAGTGGCTGGCGCGCCTGCACATCGGCAATCCGCTCGGTCGTCAACGGATGGCTGCGCAGGTACGGAAACGAGCCGTTGTCATTCAGTCGTGCCGCCTGCTGGAGCTTGTCAAACATGGCAACAAAGCCTTGTGGTGCAAAGCCGGCCTGGGTCATGACGCCGAAACCTACCCGATCCGCTTCACGCTCCATGTCACGCGAAAAATTTAGCTGGTTCTGGATTGCCACCGCCTGCCCGCCAACAATAAGAGCGTTGGCAGCCTCCGGGTTCTTGCTGGCCGCAAGGGCTGCCAGAATCATGGCCCCGATTACCCACGGTGTCTGTTCGCCTTGTTTGGAAATCAGACGCGAGATATGCCGTTGCGTTACGTGGCTGAGTTCATGCGCCAGCACTGCGGCCAACTCATCGCGGCTGGTGACAACAGCAATCAACCCGAGATGCAAACCCAGATATCCGCCCGGCAAGGCAAACGCGTTGACGGTGCGGTCGCGCCCGAGCAGGATCTGCCAGGCGAAACGCTGGTTGAGCTCAGGAGAAAGGTCGCCCCGCGCACGTGCCGCCGCCAGCAGCGGCTGCCAGATGCCCTCCACATACTCGAGCAGCACCGGGTCATCGATATAGTCCGGGTCGCGGTAAATCTCGCGCGCAATGCGGTCACCCAGGCGCCGTTCAGCACTCGCCGCCAGTTCGCTGTTGTCGCCCAATGACGGCAACTGGTTGGCCAGCGGCCGGCCCGCGATGCCCGGTACAGCCGGCACAGACGGCCGTGAGGCCGCTTCGGTCTGCGCTTGCGCCTGGGCAACCACGACCGACGCGACTGCGACGGCGGTGAAAAAAGTGGCTGTGCGCGATAAAGCTTGCAAAGCGGCGCACAGCCGGCGAATATTTGAGTGGGTCAAAATGAGTCCAGTGGCATAAAGGCCAGTACCTCGGCAGTAGCCGAGTCCAGAAAAACGGTCCAGAATGACTTGCGACCGGTCATCGGCAGGTAGACCAGTGCCTCGGCCTTGCGTCCGGTTTGCGCCACCACCGCATCCACCGCCGGCGCCTGCTGCGCGAAGCGCGTTTTCAGGTCACTCACCGGTCGCGCATGTTTTAACACCTCCGCGCTTGCGGCAGCATACGATTGCCACAAGTCGGGCCGTGCGGAAAGCGACAAACCATTCAAGGCCGACAGGGTAGCTTCCATCTGCTCACCACTG
>JANNGR010000416.1:0-2047 GCA_031403955.1 Betaproteobacteria bacterium | reverse complement strand
GCCGGCAATGCAGCGCTTTTGGCACCGGCGCGATCCTCCAGTCGCCCTCGCGTATATGGCGTGTCCCGGCCAGGAAGTCGGGCCGCTCGCCCGCGTCGATGCGTTTGGCCCTTGCCAAACGCGCAGCGAGCAGTTCCTGGCGGCGCGGTTCGAACGCTCGGTGCAGCCGGACCACCAGCTCCAACGCCGCAAGCGTCAATATGGCCTCAAAACCCGGCAGCATCGGGGCGTTAATCTGCATGCCTTGGGGCAACTGGATGGACATGGTGTTTCTTTCGTTAGGTTAAAAAATCATCCGCTTCAACAGCGGCGGTTGAATCAAAAAAGCACGACACGTCGCGCAGTGTCGTGCCGGTGTGGGTCGGCTGCGTGCCCAATTCCTCAAACGGCAACTGGTAGCGGTTGACCCACAAGGTCTGGTAGCCGTACCAGGTTGCGGCCAGCGCGTCCCAGGCATTGCAACTCACGAACCCGATCTGCGGCGCGCGCAGTCCGGTGGCCTGCTCACCCAGCGCATAGGCCTGCGGTGCGGTCTTGTATTTGCGAATCGGGTCGACGCTGATCACATGGTCCAGCAGACCTTCAAGGCCGGCCGACTTGACGGCCTGGTTCAACATTGCCGGGTCGGCGTTGCTCAGAATGCCGGTGACGATGCCGTTGGACTTGAGTTCGCGCAACACTTCCTGGTTTTCCGCAAAGGCGCTCAGGTTGCGGTACTGGTCCATCAGGCGCTCGATTGGTGCGTGAAAGTTTGCGTCATTGGGCGCGGATTGGGCTGGCGTCACCAGGCGCTTGATCGCGTACACCAGCGCGGCGCGGGTCAGCTCCCAAAATGGTTTGTAGTGCGCCCCGTCGTTGCTGGTCGTCACCAGGCGTGAGTATTCGATCTGTTTGTCGCGCCACAACACGCTTAATGCCTGGCCCTGGCCAGGGAACAGTTGCTCTGCCAGCCGGCCGACGCTGTAGACGTCAAACAAGGTGCCGTAGGCGTCGAACAACAGCGCTTTGGGTTTTTCCATTTCCTGACTGTATTTGATAATTTGGCGCGTATGCCAGACCCGCTTGGTCAAATGCGGCCAGCCGTCCGTCGTGTTCGACCGCCAGCGTCAGGCTGGAGCCGTCGGGCCAGCGTCTGTTACAAAATAAACCTTGCCTAGTCTTTCGCGCTGCCGATAAAGAGAAGGCAAGGGCTGGCGCTGCGCATGCACACCACCAACCTGCCGCGCAACAACAAGTCTGCGCTGTAACTTCGTTTTCAGGCCATAGATTGATGTCTGTCAGTTCGACCGTATCACCCGATGCCGCAGCCCGCACGCTGGTGCTGCGCCATATCCGCACGTTGATAACCAAGACGCTGGCGTTTTTCGGCCAGCGCCAGGATGAACATCTGAAAATTCTGCGCGCGCATCTATTTGAACTGGTGGATGCCAGGCCGAATGCGACCCAGGCTCAAAACCTGCGCACGGCTGGAATCATGCTGGATCGGCAGGCTGATCTTTTTAATCGCTCGTTTCAGGGCGCCCTGCGGGCCTCCATCGAAGAAGAGTTGGAGTCGGTGTTGCCGGGCGCATTGCTTGCCCTGCGACCTCCGTGCGGACCCGATGAAGCAAGTGGGCCGGCCAGCATGGCATTGCTGGATATCGACGAAATCGAGCGGCATTTGCTGGTCGATCGGGTGGCACAACGTTTCAACGCCCGTTATGACGCCAAGCTGGTTTTGTTGACGCAGGCGCTGGGCGTCTTGTTGCGCCTGGATGACTTTTCGCTGTCCGACAACCCGTTTCGCCCGGCGATTCTGGTGCGCGCGTTTTCCGTGGCGTGGCAATTGGGTGGGTTCGATCCGGAAGCGGCCGAGGACTTTGTGCTGGCGCTCGATCCGCGCCACAGTATCGACTGGTCGCCTTTGTATGCCGACTTGACCGAGACGCTGGTGCGTGCCGGGTTTTCGGCCCAGGTGGTTCACCGCATCAAGCGCGCGGGCGCCGGGGATTCTTCGCTGGCGCCATTGCAGCCCGGCGGTGACGGGTCGGATGCTGCGAAATCGGGG
>JANNGR010000415.1:0-14735 GCA_031403955.1 Betaproteobacteria bacterium | reverse complement strand
CTCGATCCCGGTGTGGCTCAGCATGGCCTTGAGCAGGTACAAATTGGTGGGGTTGTCGTCCACCATCAGGATCGCCGGGAGCGTGTTCATGTTGTTGGTCTCGTGCTTGATTTCGCCTGGCTGGCCTGTCGGCCGCGAATGCGTGCCGCACCTGAGTCTGCCGGAACCGCTGCCGATCCATTCGCCCTGGAAATGGCGACGTCGGCGCGTTTCAACTGCGACATGCCGTCGTCGCGGTCGTCGGGATAGATGGCGATTCCGATAGTGGGCGACAGACCTGAACCGCGCCGACCGTGAAGGGCCGAGCGAAGACGCGCAGTACTTTCTCGGCGACCGGCGTCGATTGCCGCCTTTCAACGAACTTGGTCAGCAGCACCACGAAACTCGTCGCCGCCGATGCGAGTTCTATCAAACAGCGTAGCGCCGGTGCACCCGAGGCCGCGCTGACGATGTCGATGCCGGATTCCGCAATTGCCGCCCCCATTGCGACCAGGTTGGCAGGCTGGTCGTCAACGACCAGGATGGGGACGTCCAACTATTCTCCAAACGCAAATCATGGGTCGCATTGTATGGCCTGAGCAGCGGGATGGAGGGGTCAGCCAGCCGCCTCCCGCATGGTGACAAATTCTTCAGCCGCCGTCGGGTGGATGCCGATGGTGCTGTCGAAAACCGCCTTGGTGGCGCCGGCTTTCAAGGCGACCGCGAAACCCTGCACCACCTCGCCGGCTTCCGGCCCTACCATGTGCAGGCCGACCACGCGATCGGTCGCGTCTTCCACCACCAACTTCATCAGCGTGCGTTCACTGCTGCCGCTCAAGGTATGTTTCAAGGCCTTGAATTCACTGCGGTAGACGGTGACCTTGCCGAATCGCTCGCGCGCATCGGCTTCCGAATAACCCACGGTGCCGATGTTCGGGTGTGTAAATACCGCGGTGGGAATGAACTGGTAACTCATGCCGCGCGCCGCCTTGCCTTTTGCCGGGCCGAACAATTGGTCCACCACCACCATGGCCTCGCCCAATGCCACCGGTGTTAGCTGCAGCCGGGCCGTCACGTCGCCCACTGCAAAGATCGACGGCACCGAAGTCTGGTAGTGGTCATTCACCACAATCGCGCCGTCCTTGCCCTGCGCGACGCCCAGCGCCTGCAGCCCCAGCCCCTGAACGTTGGGCACGCGGCCGGTGGCGTACAACACGTTATCGACTATCAATGGCAACACGTGGGGATCGTTTCCGGCCAGGTGAACTTCAAGTCCGCCCGCGGTCCGGGTTATGCCCGCCACGTCGCAGGCCAGCCGCAAGTCGACCCCGGCCTTGCGCAACTCGGCGGCAATGAACTGGCGCACATCGATGTCGAAGCCCCGCAACAACTGTTCACCACGGTAAAGCTGGATGACACGCGACCCCAGGCCATTGAAGATGGAAGCGAATTCACAGGCGATATAACCGCCTCCCACCACCAGCAATCGTTTCGGGAAAGGCTCCAGGTCGAACATCGCATTCGACGTGCACGCATGTTCCGCGCCCACAATCGCCGGCACATGCGGCGTGCCACCGGTGGCGATCAGGATGTGTCGCGCGCTCCAACTCTGGCTCTGCACTTCCACCTGGTGCGGGCCGAGCAAACGCGCCCGCGCGTTGATCATGCGCACGCCGGCACCGGTCAACAGGTTCAGGTAAACCGCGTTCAGCCGGCTGATCTCAAACTTGCGGTTGGCTTTTAGCGTTTTCCAGTTCAACCTGAACGGCTCACCCTCCCAGCCAAACCCGTGTGACTCTTGGAAGCTTTCGGCGTAATGCGCGGCATAGCTGTACAGCTTTTTCGGAATGCAGCCAAGGTTGACACAGGTGCCGCCCAAGCCTTTGGTTCCGCCCTGCTCCGCCAGCGCCACCCGCGCGCCACGCAACGCCGCCATTCGCGCCGCGCGAACGCCGCCACTGCCGCCACCAATCACGAACAGATCAAAATCAAAGCTTGCCATGGCCTCTCCTCAAGGGCGCTCGACCGTCTTCACCAATTGCCCCGGCCGCGGCTCGCCACCACCGTACACGC
Organism: Betaproteobacteria bacterium; assembly: GCA_031403955.1. Lineage (GTDB taxonomy): Bacteria > Pseudomonadota > Gammaproteobacteria > Burkholderiales > Burkholderiaceae_C > CAISIP01. Next base: position 12,683 of record JANNGR010000415.1, on the reverse strand, counting down.
CGTTGATCAAGCGCAGTTGCTGCTGCGCCGCGTCCATTGGCGCGCGGCTGGCCAGCTCGGCAAATCCACCCCGCGGGTACGCCACCGTCAACAGCCGCCACGGTTTGGCTTCGCCGCGGTCGGCGGCCGTCATGGGCCGAAACGAGTTTTGCGCTTCCAGCAACTGGCGCTGGGCGCGTTGCATGGCGGCACTGTCCTTGGCGCTCCAGACCAGTACAAACCGGTTGTCGCCCGGACCTGTCACCACGCTCGCTTCCAGCGGCTCCTGCTGGCCTTGTGCACCGGCGTGTGTTCCGCTGAAATGCGTGGCTTGCAAACCGTTGATCACGAAACGCTCGGTTCGTCCCTGCGACGGCTTGAAAACACTGCGGATGATTTCGTCATGGCTGGTTCCAAAACGCGGCGGCACCAGGCCCATGACCAGCGCGGCGTCGCGCGCGGCATTCACCAGCAACAGCCGCTCGGGGCTGTTGTGGATGGTCCACTGCGCCGGCGCGGTGATCGCCAGTCCCAGCGGCCCATGGTAGAAATTGCGCCCGCGCGTCAGGCCCTGCTCAGCACTTTCGCCAAACCGCATGCCATCGATTACCTGCAGGTAACGCGCGCGCCCTTCGTCGTCATACTGGCCTTTGTACTTCGCCGCCAGTTGGGTAATGGCTTGCAGCCGCTGGTCGTTGCTCGGGTGGGATGCCAGCCAGCTATTTTGTGTCGGCGCCGCACGGCCCTGGGCACGGGCCTGGTCGGCGGCAAACTGCTCCTGGCTCTTCAGCACGCGGATCACGTCCACCATGTTGCTGGGGTCGTAGCGGCTGCGCGCCAGGTATTCGGCGCCCAGACCGTCGGCCTGCAGTTCCTGTTCGCGCCCGTAAGAGGCGATGTAACCCGCCGCAGCCACCTGAGACACTTCGCTGGCGAGTTGTCCGGCACCGCCAATTCCCTTGCTTTCCAGCACCGCGCCGAGCACGCTGGCCGCCAGCACGCCCAAGCCCGCATCCTGTTGGCGCGTCGCGCGTTGCGCTCCATGGCGTGCCGTGACATGGCCGATCTCGTGCCCGATCACCGCCGCCAGATCGGCCTCGCTGTCCAGATAGGCCATGATGCCGCGCGTCACATACACGTAGCCGCCCGGCAAGGCAAACGCATTGATTTCCGGGCTGTCCAGCACGGTGAAATGCCATTCCAGTTGACTGCGGTGCGACTGCTTCGCCAACCGCTGTCCCAAGGCATCGACATAGGCCTGCACCTTCGGGTTGGCGTAGACCGAATACTCCTGCAGCACCTGCTGGTGTTCCCTGCGGCCCAGCGCGATTTCGCCCGGCTCGTCCAGCACCGTGCGTTCCCGCTGGCCGGTGACCGGGTTTTGTACCGTGCTGCCGCAGGCACAGAGCAGGGTCGTGGCGAGCAGCAGGGTAAACAGTTTGATGTGCATAAGACAGGAATCCTGATCAAACCAACGGCGCGGGACGGGACGCCGGCCAGTCCATCGGCAAGGAGTCGATCAGCGACTCGCGCGGTTCGGCCCGCCGTGTCGCGCCGTCTGGCGCGACCACCCAGCCGGCATGCGTCAGCCCGTCGGCGGGCCCGGGTCGGCCGAGCAGGAAACCCTGCAGCTCGTCGCAGCCGCGGTCCTGCAAGGCGGCCATCTGGCTCGGCGTTTCCACGCCTTCGGCATTGACACGAATATCGAGCGAATGCGCCAGCGAGATGATCGAATGCACGATCACGCCGACCTTGGCATCGTGGCCGAGGTTGTGCGTGAAGGCGCGATCGATCTTGACCTTGTCGAACGGAAAACGCCACAGGTAGGCCAGGCTGGAATAACCGGTGCCGAAATCGTCCATGGCAATCGATATGCCCATGGCCGATAACGAGCGCAACACGCCCATCACCTGCTCGGTGTTGTTCATCAGCAGCGACTCGGTGATTTCCAGCTCCAGCCGCTCGGGTGCCAGGCCGGCGTCCGACAGCGCCTGGGTGACCAGTTGCACCAGGTTGTCACTGGCGAACTGCATCGCCGACAGGTTGACCGCCACCGTCAGCGGTGCCGGCCAGCCGGCTGCCTCGGTGCAGGCGCGGCGCAGCACCCAAACGCCAATGGCGTCTATCACACCGGTCTCTTCGGCCAGCGCGATGAACTCCACCGGCGCGATGTTGCCGCGCTTGGGGTGCTGCCAGCGCAACAAGGCTTCGTAACCGATCAGGGTGCGCGCGTCGCGGCCATACAGGGGCTGGTAATGCAGCGACATCTGGTTGGCGGCGATGGCATCGCGCAGGTCGCGCGTCAATTCACGCCGGGTCTGCATTTGCTGGTCCATCGCCACGTCATAAAAACTGAAGGTGCCGCGGCCCTGGGCCTTGGCACGGTACAGCGCCAGATCCGCCTTGCCCAGCAGGTCATCCGGGTCAGTGGCGTCGACGCCATGTATGGCCACGCCGACACTGCCACCGCAACGCAGTCGCTGGTCGCCAACGTCGTAACTTTGCGACAGAGCTTCCACGATGCGCTGGGCCAGTGGCGTGACGGCGGCCACACTGGCTACACCCAGCAGCACGACCGCGAACTCGTCTCCACCCAGGCGTGCCACCTGGTCGCCCTCGCGCACACAAGCCTTCAGGCGTTGCGTGGCGACGCGCAGGACTTCGTCCCCGGCGGCGTGTCCGAGTGAATCGTTGACTTCCTTGAAATGGTCCAGATCGATGCACAACAGCGCAAAAGCCGGCCCGCCTTCAGCCCGTCGCCAGGCGGCCTGCTTCAGCATCTCGTTAAAACTGGCCCGGTTCAACGCCCCGCTGAGCACATCATGATGCGCCATGTAGCGCACCCGGGTCTCGGCCTGACGCAGCGACGGGCGCAGCCGCATCCAGAACTGGTAACTGGCGACGGCCAGCAACACCAGCAACAACGCCGCCACCACGCCAGCCACCCGCACGAAGGCACTTTCGGCGTTACGCGCGAGTTCGGTCTGGTCAACAAAAACCTGGACCGCGCCCAGCACCTTGCCGTCGCGCTGCACCGGCACATAAACCTCGCTGTAGACCGCCGGGCGGCCGCTGCCGGTCTCGCGTTTTAGCTCGAAATAGGGCTTGCCGGCCAGGATCTGGTCTCGAATGGCAAATCGGGTAGCGGCCGCGGCGCCTTGCCCGATACCGTCCTCGGCGCTGTAAGCCGATGGCAGCGTCGGCTGGTCCAGATCGTCCGACAGCAGAATCAGGTTGCCCAGGCGGTCGAATAGCTTGAAGCGAAACACGTCATCGGTGCGGCGCAATCGGGACAATTGCTCGCGCGCCGCTGGCGTGATGCCTTGACCGGCAAATGCGGCTTCAAGATCGGGTACGGTGCGGCTGGCAAAATGCGCCCAGCGTAAACCGGACTGCTCGCCGCCCTGCTCCAACTGGCGCTTGGACTCGGCCCGCAGAACCCAGACCAGGCATACCGCCGCCAACGCCAGTCCGGTCACCCACAGTGTGAATATCTTCCAGTCGGCCGATCTCATTTTCACCGTGTTGTGCTCCGTGTCGGGTGAACTCCGTGGCGCCTTGCCGGTGATTCTATCGGTCAGGGCAGCGCGCGCGCGGTTCGACGGACCGTGTTTTGATGGTCCGGGTGCGCGTTACCCGATTGACTGTGGCCACCATGTCCAGAGATACTGTTGCCGGACCGGTCGAATTTCCTATCCTATCGCTGCAACAGCACCAGGGAGCAAGACAATGGTAAACAATAAGGCGGGGGCCGCGGCGGCCCGTGGGATTTCTTTACATATTGGCCTCAACAGCGTCAGCGGCGCGGCTTATGGCGGCTGGACCGGCCCGCTGGCCGCGTGTGAGTTCGATGCCAACGACATGGCGGCAATCGCCAAGAAAAAGGGCATGAAGTCCACCCTGCTGCTGACCAAGAAGGCCACCCGTGCCAGCATGCTGGCTGGCATGCGCGGCGCGGCCAAAGCGCTCAAATCGGGCGACCTGTTCTTGCTGACCTATTCCGGCCACGGTGGCCAGGTTTCCGACGTGAACGGTGATGAGCCTGACAGCAAGGACGAAACCTGGTGCCTATTCGACGGCCAATTGATCGACGATGAGTTGTATTTTGAGCTCAGCAAGTTCAAGGCCGGCGTGCGCATTCTGGTGTTGTCCGATAGCTGCCACAGCGGCAGCGTAACGCGCGAGTTGCCACCTCCGCCGCCGCCGAGCGGCCAGCGCGCCAAGCTGATGCCCGATGCAGTTGCCAGGCGTGTCTACGCCGAACACCAGGCGTTCTACGACCAGCTGCAGCAGGATGTGGCGAAGGCCGCGGGCGAGATAATCGTCGACCCCGACGCGGCGCTGGCTCAAGTCGGCGCGGCGGCGCATGCCACGGCGCTGGTCGGCAAGTTCAACCCGGCGGTGGTACTGATCTCGGGTTGCCAGGACAACCAGACCGCGCTGGATGGCGATCACAACGGCGCTTTCACCGAGCAGTTATTGAAGGTTTGGAACCTGGGCCTGTTCAGCGGCAACTACGGCGCATTCCACGCCCACATCCGCGCCGGACTGCCTCCGAGTCAGTCACCGAACTTGTTCACGCTTGGAAAGGCCGCTGTGTTCCTGACACAAACGCCGTTCGCGGTCTGAAACCGCGATCGCCGACTGAGCGCTCGGGCCATAAACCAAGTCCGGTTCACAGGAGCGCGCCATGGCAACCCAACCGCAAGACATCACATTCATCGTCCCGGGTCAGGCGCAGCCGGCCACGCTGCCCACACGTGGCAGCGTGAAGGCCTCGGTGCGGGTGGGCACGCAACGCAGCGGTGGTGACGCGGTGCATGTCAGCGCACGTCCCGGCGACGATGTGGTGGTACTCAGCATCAGCAACGGGCCGGCGCTGGTGCTGCATCCCGAAGACGCGCGTGACTTGATGCGCGCGCAAAGCGCCGCTGCCGCCCGCGCTGGCGCGAATGCGGCGAGCGATAACGAGGTGCTGGTCTCGCCGCAACTTGGCTGGCCCGGATTGGAGTCGGGCACCACACGCGGCGCGACACGCGGATGGATGGGCCAGGTGGTGCTCAGCAGGTTCGAAGTCATCACCGGTCTGGTCAAGGACCCGGCCAAACTTGCGGCCGCGGCGATCACGAAAAAGGTAGACGGCGCGGTGGATGCGGGCGTCTACGAACTGTCGGCTGACGACCTGCAGCCACTCAAGGGCAGCGGCCGCAAACGCGACGCGGTGAGCGCGGCGGCCGACGGCGGGGCGCTGCTGGTATTGGTGCACGGCACCTTTGTTGACACCGTCAGCACCTTCGGCAAGTTATGGACACAACACCCGCAGACGGTGCGCGCGTTGTTCCAGCATTATGGCAACCGGGTCTACGCGCTCGACCATCCGACGCTGGGCTTCAGCCCGATTGCCAACGCCCTGACTCTGGTACGCGCCATGCCCGCCGGAGCGCGTCTGCACCTGTTAACGCATTCGCGTGGCGGGCTGGTAGCCGAAGTGCTGGCGCGTGCCTGCGCCGGCAAGCCAACCGGTGCCGACGAACTGGCGTTGTTCGCCGGCGCCGGTTATGCCCAGCAGCGCGCCGACCTGCAGGCGCTCGCGACAATGGCGCTGGCCAAGGGCCTGAAAATCGAGCGTGTCGTGCGCGTCGCCTGTCCGGCGCGCGGCACGCTGCTCGCGTCCCGGCGTTTCGACGCCTACCTGTCGGTGCTGAAGTGGACGCTGGAGCTCGGCGGTGTGCCGGTGGCGCCGCAACTGGTGGATTTTTTGATGGAGGTGGCGCGCCGCCGCGCAAAGCCGGAAGAACTGCCCGGCATCGAAGCCATGATGCCCGAGAGCCCGATCGTGACCTGGCTAAACGCCGGCAGCGAAGCGATCGCTGGCGAATTGCGCGTTGTGGCCGGCGACATCGAAGGCGACTCGATCAGCGCATGGGTCAAGACGCTGCTGTCCGACGCGTTCTACTGGACCGACAACGACTTCGTGGTGCAGACCCGTTCGATGTACGGTGGCGCGGCGCGCGCGGACACCGCCTCGGGCGCTGGCGCGAGTTTCCTGCTCGATCGCGGCGGGAAGGTATCGCATTTCAACTATTTCGCCAACGAGCGCACGGTCAAGGCGATTGCCAGTGCGTTGCTGGAGTCCGCGCCGGCTGACTTCGCGACCATCGGCCCGTTATCCTGGGCCGGTCAGGACGCCAGTGGCACGCGTGCGGCGAAGGCGGTGGCGCGCTCGCGCGGTGGCCCCGGCGCCGCAGCGGCCGAGCGCCCGGCGGTGTTCGTGCTGCCGGGCATCCTGGGCTCCAACCTGAAGATGGGCGGCAAACGCATCTGGCTCGGCTTTCGTTTTGTGAACGGCCTCAAGAAGCTGGCGTGGGACCCGGCCAGCGCCGCCAGCGTCGAGCCCGACGGGCCGATCGGCAGTGTCTACGATGACCTGATCGAGCGCCTGGCCGATACCCACGAGGTGATCCCGTTCGCCTACGACTGGCGCCGCCCGATCGAAGACGAAGCGCGCCGGCTCGCGGACGCGGTAGACGCGGCACTCGCCGCGCGTAACCTGAGCCGGCAACCGGTGCGCCTGCTGGCGCATTCGATGGGCGGGCTGGTGGCGCGCGCCATGCGCCTCGAAAAACCCGAAACCTGGCAACGCATGATGGCGCGCGAGGGCGCCCGGCTGCTGATGCTCGGCACGCCCAACGGCGGCTCCTGGGCGCCGATGCAGACCCTGTCGGGTGACGACACCTTCGGCAATGCGCTGGTCGCGTTCGGCGCGTTGTTCGACAATGGCGGCGCGCGCAAGATGATGGCCGGCATGCCCGGGTTCATCCAGCTCCAGGCCGCGCTGCTCGACCCCGCGCTGGGCCTGGACCAGGCCAGCGCCTGGCAAAAACTCGCCGACGACGACATGGCGGCGCTGCGCGAACGCAGCAGTTGGCACAACGAACCTTCGCAGCGCACGATTTACGAATGGGGTGCGCCGCCGCAAGATGTGCTCGACCAGGCCGTCAGGCTGCGCCGGCGCCTGGACGAGCAACTGCTAAACCTGGGCGCCGACGCGCAAAAAATCCTGCTGGTGGTGGGCCATGCGGCGTTCACGCCAGCCGGCATAACGCAAACCGCCGACGGCATCGAGTACCTCGACACACCCGACGACGGCGACGGACGCGTCACGCTGGCCAGCGCGCTGCTGCCGGGCGTGTGTACCTGGAAGGTGGATGCCGAACACGGCAAGTTGCCCGGCGAAGCAAGCGCCTTCGCGGCCTATGTGGAACTGCTTGGCAGCGGGCAGACGCGCCTGCTTGACCGCTACGAACCAGCCCTCGGCGGCGGCGCGCGCGGCGCCGGTAGCGCAGCCACTGCCGCGGCGTCGGCGCTGGTTCGCAACCGGCCGTCACGCGGTATGTTGCCGTCAAGCCCGCCGTCCAGCGAAGCTGAGTTGATGAGCCTGGCGCGCCACGGTGTTGAAGCCCGGCGCGGCCACGGCAAGAGCACCGCGCTGCGCGTGTCGGTGCTAAATGGCGACCTGAAGTTCATCAACCAGCCGCTGCTGGTGGGCCACTACCGGTCGGTGGCATTGACCGGCACCGAGTGGGTCGTCGATGGCCTGGTTGGCAATGCGCTCAGTAAGTCGCTGTCCGCCGGCCTGTACCCTGACGCGACCGGCTCGCACCAGATTTTCGGCAACCAGCGCCGGGACCCGCACAACGCATTGGCGATGGCACGCCCGCATGCGGTGGTGGTGGCCGGGCTTGGGGCCGAGGGCAAGTTGCGCGCCAGCGAACTGGTCTATACGGTGCGCCAGGCGGTGCTGGCTTATGCGCAGCGAGTCGCCGAACAGCAGGGCGGCAATACGTCCCAGTTCGAACTTGCGGCCACGCTGATCGGCAGCGGCGGCACCGGAATCAGCGCCGGCAGTTCGGCCCAACAGATCGCCCAGGGTGCGTTCGAGGCCAACCAGAAGTTGCAACAAAATGGCTGGCCGCACCTGAGCCGGCTGATCCTGGTCGAGCTCTACCTGGACCGCGCCAATGAAGCCTGGCGTTCGCTGCAGGTGCAGTCGATCGCCACACCGAACCAGCTTGAGTTGGTCGGCCTGGTGGCCTCGGGCACCGGTGCGTTGCGCCGGCCACTCACATCGAGTTACCGCGGCGCCTCCTTCGACCTGATCAGCGCCTTGACCGGCGCACGCGACAAGAATGACCAGCCGACGATCGAATACGTGCTCGACACGCGCCGCGCCCGCACCGAAGTGCGTGCCCAGCAGGCGCAAGGCACGCTGCTCAAAGAGTTGGTGGCCAAGGCGTCGAACGATTCGAACCGCGATGCGCAAATCGGCCGCACCTTGTTCAAGCTGCTGGTGCCGGTGGAAATGGAGCCCTTCCTGGGCGGCACGTCCGAGATGTTGATCGAACTCGACGCCGGCTCTGCGGTAATTCCATGGGAGCTGCTCGACACCGACGCCCCGGCGCAAAGTGGCGCCGACCGGCGGCCTTGGGCAATCCGCAGCAAGCTGCTGCGCAAGCTGCGCACCGAAGAATTTCGCGCCCAGGTGGCGGACGCGAGCGCCGACGACAGCGTGCTGGTGATCGGCGAGCCGAAGTGCGACTCTGCCATGTACCCGCCACTGCCCGGCGCGCGCGCCGAGGCCGTCGCCGTCGTCGCTCGGCTGACCAGCGCCGCCGATGGCATCCAGGCGGACCGGGTGCGCGCGCTGGTCAGCGGCGAAGACGACGCGCGCAGCGTCATCAACGCGTTGTTCGAGCGGCCCTACCGCGTGGTGCATGTGGCCGGCCACGGCGCGCTCGGCGCCAAGGGTGGCGTGGTGCTGTCGGGGCATACCTTCCTCGGTGCGACCGAGATCAAGGCCATGCGCACGGTGCCCGAACTGGTGTTCCTGAACTGCTGCCACCTGGCCGGGCGCGACGCGTCGCTCACGCTGCAGCCGTACGACCGCGCGACCTTCGCGGCCAATATCGCGCAGGCGCTGATCGAAGTCGGTGTGCGCTGCGTTATCGCCGCCGGCTGGGCGGTGGAAGACGGTCCGGCCGAGACGTTCGCCACCACCTTCTACACGGTGTTGTTACGCGGCGAACGTTTCATTGACGCCGTCGCCGCGGCGCGCGAAGCGGCATGGCGCGACAGCCCGCAGGGCAACACCTGGGCCGCTTACCAGTGTTACGGCGACCCGGGCTGGACCTGGAGCCGTGGCAGCAACGATGCGCAGCGCCCGGCCCTGACGGCAGGTGAAATGTTCAGCGGCGTGTCCTCGCCGGTGGCGCTGGCGCTGACCCTTGAAACCCTGGCGATCCGCAGCCGCTTCGGCAACGCGCCGGCCGAGCTGCAGCGCGACCGGGTGCGCTTCCTGGATGCAAAGTTCGGCCCCGAGTGGGGTGCCATGGGCGCCGTCGCCGAGGCGTTCGGGCTGGCGTATGCCGAAGCCAAGGACAGCGACAAGGCAATCGAGTGGTACCGCGTGGCCGTTAATGCTTCCGACGCTAGCGCCTCTTTCCGGGCCGCCGAACAACTCGGCAACGAGCTTGCCCGCCGCGGCGAAAAGCTTGACGACGAAACGGCGGCGCGCAACATGATCGAAGAAGGCATTCTCCAGCTCGACCGGCTGGTGGCATTGCGGCCCACGCTCGAGCGCCAAAGCCTGCTCGGTTCCGCCTACAAACGCCTGGTGCTGATCGAGACACGCGCGGGCCGGGACGTTGCCTCGCTAAAGGCCCTGAAGAAAATGGTGGCGCACTACGCGGCGGCGGAAGCTTTGGCGCGCAAGCAGCAGGCTGACAACCTGTACTACCCGGCCAAGAACGGCATCAGCGCCGAGTTGCGGCTCGCGTTCCTGCACCGGCGCGCGCCCCTGCTGGCCGAGGACCGGCTGAGCGCGGTACGCGAATCGCTCGCCAAGGCCGCCGCCAGCAAGCCGGACTTCTGGTCGGTGGCGGGACAAACCGAACTCGGCCTGCTCGAAGCCCAGGCACTTGGCTGCCTGGCCAGCGCCGGGCCGGCGCTGATGGACGCCTTTCGCGAGTTAAAGGCGCGTGTCAGCGCCACCTCCTGCTGGGATTCGGTGTACACCGAAGCACGTTTCACGCTCGAGCCCTACCAGGCGGTTGCCAGCGCAGGCGAACAGCGCGCCGCGGTCGAGATGCTGAAATGCCTGAAGGCGCTGGCGGCGGCCTAAAACACCTGGGTGCCGGCTGGCGGCACTGGTAGCCGCACCGGACGGATCGAAACAAGCCTTATGCAACCCGAGCGGCCGGTTTGGCGCGGACCCGGTTGGCTTTCGCGGCTGGTTTCTTGCTGGGCGGGCGCTTTGGCGCTGGCGGTGTTACCGCCAAAGCCGGTGTGAGCGTGAGCAGTTCCTGATGCGCCGCCAACATCAGTTTCGCCAGCTCGGGCAGGTCAGGCATGGCCTTGCGGCAAGCTGTCAATCCGAAGTCCAGTGAGCCGTTGTAACTTTGCACTGTAACGTTGAGCGCCATGCTGTGCACGGCGATCGACACCGGATAATAAGTGAGCATTTTTGCGCCGGCCATGTAGAGCGCAAACTTTGGCCCGGGCACGTTGGAGATAGCCACGTTAGCCAGCGGGGGCAAGCGGTTGGCCACTCTGGAGCGGCCGAACAAGGACGCCAGGCCACTGATCAGCCAGGGCGCGCCAAGCGATGGGAAGTCGGTCGGAGTGACCGATTTCATGCTGGCCGAGGTTGTCTTGGCGGCGGAACTCGATTGCCGTATGGCCTGCAGGCGCTCCAGCGGGTCGGCCACCGTGCTGGCCAGGCTGACGCGCATCATCGATACCTGGTTGTTGAGTTCCGTATTGCCTGCTTCGCGCAGGCTCACCGGCACAGCCGCCAGCAAGGGTTCGGACGGCACACAACCCAGGTCGGCCAGATAGTGGCGCAAGGCACCCGAGCAGATCGCCAGCACGACGTCATTGAGCGACACCTGGTTGCCTTTGGCAATCTGTTTTATTTCTTCCAGCGACACCGAGAAACTGGCAAACAGGCGCTGGTTGGTGACACTCACGTTGATCGGCGTTTTGGGCGCAAACCAGTTGGTCCGGGCATGCAACGCGGCGCCGGTATCAGCACCCGCCCCCCGCTTCGATCGCAACAAACCTACCAGCGTGCTGGCCAGCGCCGGCAATGTCTTGACCAGCTTGATGGTTTGTTGCGCCGTATTCTTGATGCCGGCCATGGCCAACTCGGCCACGCCAAGATTGTCAACCGGCATCGATCGGCGCGCCGGCGCGGCACGCACATGGCGTGGCACCGCTGCGGTGTCCATGATCGCGTTGGCCAGCGCAATGCCGCCCGCGCCGTCCAGCGCCGCATGGTGCACCTTGGAGTAAAACGCCACATGGCGCGTACCGGGGGGCGCGTCCGGCGGCGACTGGACGCCTTCGATGACATAGAACTCCCACAACGGCCGGCTGCGGTCGAGCAAGCTGGAATGCAGCCGGCCCACCAGCCGGTCGAGTTGCGCGCGGCTGCCCGGTTTGGGCAAAACCGTGCTTCGGATGTGGTATTCCAGATCCAGGTCGTCATCGGCCACCCACACCGGATTAGCCAGTTCGAACGGCATGTTCACCAGCTTGCGTTGAAACACCGGCGCCAGATGCATGCGGCTGCTGATGTGGCGGCGAAAGTCCTCCAGGTAATCGCCTGCATAACCCGGCGGCAGCTCCACTATATTGAGCCCGCCCACATGCATCGGGGTTTCGGGGGTTTCCAGGTACAGGAACGAGGCGTCGACTCCGCTCAGATGGTGCATACGAGTCTCCGTGGAGCGTGGACGATCAGCCGCGCGCGTGTGTGATGCCGCCGTCCACCACCAGCGTTGACCCCACCACATAATCGCCGGCGCGAGATGCCAGGAAGATTGCGGCACCGGCCATGTCCTCAACGGTTCCGATCCGGCCGGCTGGAATGCGCGCTGATACCTCGTCCCCATGGTCGCGTGCCTCCCGGTTCATGTCGGACGCAAAGGCGCCGGGCGCAATCGCTGTCACGACAATGTTGTCCTGGACCAGCCGCAACGCCATGCGACGCGTCAGTTGGATCAGTCCGGCCTTGCTGGCGGCATAAGAATAGGTCTCCATTGGATTGACGGAAATCCCGTCCACGGATGCGATATTGATTACTTTGGCGGGCCGGGTCCGGCCTGCCTTGCACAGCAGTGCGTGCAAGGCCTGGGTCAGGAAAAATGGCGCCTTCAGGTTCAGGTCGACCACTTTGTCCCAGCCGCCTTCGGGAAACTCGTCAAACGGCGCAGCCCAGGCGGCGCCGGCATTGTTGACCAGAATGTCGAGTTGTTCTTCACGCGCCGCATACGCCGCCACCAGCGCTTTGACGCCTTCGGCGCTCGACACGTCGGCCGGCAAGGAAAGGCAGGGGCCGATTGCGGACAACTCGGCCGCGGTGTTGTCGCAAGCGGTGGCTTTGCGCGCCGAGATATAGACCCTTGCCCCCTGCGCCAGAAAGCCCTCGGCAATCATGCGGCCAATGCCACGCGAGCCGCCGGTGATCAGGGCGGTGCGGCCTTGGAGTGAAAATAAGTCGTTCATGTTGTCTTATATGGATGCCTCCCGGGTAGCAAGAAGAATTTGTGTTGCGGTGCGAAGAAGTCGGCTGCGTCCTTATATTCGGCCTTGATTGCGTGGTCCGCCTGGTTTCCCAGACTCGCCCGCTGGCCCCGATGCAT
>JANNGR010000414.1:0-2106 GCA_031403955.1 Betaproteobacteria bacterium | reverse complement strand
GGCGAGGTCGCGGCAAAGCTGCGTGTTGACCCAGTCCATCATCTCGTTGACCCGCGCGCGCGCCTGCAGGTCCTTCGGATAGGCAGGCGAACCGGTCTTGTCGGCGAGGTACTTGAGGATCGCCGAACTTTCGGTCAGGCGGAAATCGCCGTCCTCCAGTGTCGGGACCAGGCGGTTGGGATTGATCTGCTCATAGGGCGGCTGCATGTGCTCGCCGGTGAACAGATCGACGACCTGGAAGTCGATGTCCAGTCCGTTCTCCGCGGCGAACAGCATGAGTGGACGGCTGGTCGTCGACGCCGGGTGATAGTAGATCTTCATGGTAGTTCCTCCTGGGTTTGTACGTCGCCGGTTTGTACTTGTTGAGCGCGGGGCGACCGAGCGCAAATATTAGCGCATTTCGACCCCATTCGCGGGTCAGGCAAAGGCGGCCTGGTGTCCCGCGATCCCGCGAATTCATCTGGCTTTCCCGGTCATGCGCTTTTCCTTGCGTCCAAGCCGAAGCGGCCCGGGCCGAACGCAAACAGGCCCAACATGCCGCCCATGATCGACAGGTTCTTGAGCAGGCTGATCATCTGCTGTTGCGCTTCGGCCGGGGCGAGGCCGACGGGATTGTGGAACACCAGTGTGACCGGAATCATGAACAGGAAAATCGCGGCCGCGGCCCAGCGCACCTTCCAGCCCAGGGCTATGAGCAAGCCGCCGCCCAGTTCCACCAGAATGGTGAGTGGCAGCAATACGTCTACAAAGGGCAAACCCTTGCTTGCCATGTAGCCAGCCGTGCCGGCATAGCCGGTAATCTTGCCGATGCCGGAGACGATGAATATAAGCGCCACCAGGATACGGCCGACCAGGGCCGCGGTATCAGCGGCAACGCTATTGTCGTTGGCGAAGTCTTGCAGGTTCGTGTTCATGTGTTGCTTCCTTTCATTGTGGTTGTTTAACTCAAATCGAACAGGATGACTTCGGCCTGCTCGCCTTGTTCCAGCACAAGTTCGGCCACGCCGCTCGCCTTGAGCGCATCGCCCGCTTCCAGCGGTTGGCCATTGACCGTCAGCTTGCCGCGTGCCACGTGCACGTATGCCTTGCGCGTAGGAGCGAGCGCGTGGCTGGTGCGCTCGCCGCCGTCGAGCAGCGCCGCGTACACGGAAGCATCCTGATGAATCAGCACCGAACCTTCGCGCCCATCGCCGGAGGCGATCAGCCGCAGGCGGCCGCGCCTGGATGCGCCATCGAAATGCTTCTGCTCGTAGCTCGGCCGGATGCCGGTGACATTGGGTTCGATCCAGATCTGCAGGAAGTGCGTGACTCCGTCCTTGGAATGGTTGTATTCCGAATGCAGCACGCCCTTGCCCGCGCTCATGCGCTGCACGTCCCCGGGCACGATGCTGGAGCCGTTGCCCATGTTGTCCTCATGCGCCAGCGCGCCCTCGAGCACATAGCTGATGATTTCCATATCGCGGTGGCCGTGGGTGCCGAAACCGCCGCCCGGGAGGATGCGGTCCTCGTTGATCACGCGCAGGCTGCCGAATCCCATGTGCTCGGGATCGTGGTAACCGGCGAACGAAAAAGTGTGGAAAGACTTCAGCCAGCCATGGTCGGCGTAACCACGTTCATTGCTCTTTCGGACCTGTAACATGTCAATCTCCTATCTGTTAGTTCTGATATGTTGAACCTATGAACCAGATAGTAGACTTGCTGCTATCGTAAAGAAAGCGGATAATATTGATCCAATAGTTCATATTTTTTGAATGTGGGGTGGAACATGCCAATCAATGCCAAGCTCGTCGTGGTCGGCGGTGAAGTGAAGACGGCTGAAATCAAGCTGCGGCTTCCTAGCACCATTGGCCGCGGACGGGGGTGCACCATCATGTTGCCGCAGGCCCTGGTCAGTATCACCGTGATGCCCTTCACCGGCGCCAAATCCACCTTCGACACCATCCAGCTGGCGCTGGAAGCACTGGAGAAGGCCTACCTCGCAGCCGGCTACGGCTCGGTCAAGATCGAGGTGCCCGAGCAGGACCTGAAAGACGGCGTGGTTCGTTTGCTGGTCGTCGAGGCACGGCTGGACCGCGTACCATGCTCCCGACGTTTCTGAAGGGAGCG
>JANNGR010000413.1:0-2743 GCA_031403955.1 Betaproteobacteria bacterium | reverse complement strand
GGCCTGCCTGCACCGCTTGGCGCCAACAGCCCACCACATCAGGCCACCGTTTCAAGCGACCCGAATTTCTGCCACCTCCATCGCGTTCAGGCGCTGATCGTCTGGGTATCCACCCGGACGCCGACGCCCATCGTGCTGGAGACGGCAATCTTTCTCAAAAACACACCCTTGCTTGAAGCCGGCTTGGCCTTGGTCAAGGCTTCGATCAAGGTGACCAGATTGCCCTGCAACTTGTCGGTATCGAACGAGCGCCGGCCAATCGTGGAATGCACAATGCCCGCCTTGTCGACGCGAAACTGCACCTGACCGGCTTTAGCATTCCTGACGGCGGTAGCGACATCAGGCGTCACGGTGCCGACCTTCGGGTTGGGCATCAGGCCACGCGGCCCGAGAATCTGCCCCAATGTGCCGACCACACGCATCGCGTCGGGTGCGGCAATAACAATGTCAAAAGGCATATTGCCCGCCTTGACCATCGCCGCAAGATCGTCCATGCCAACAATGTCCGCGCCGGCCGCTTTGGCCTCTTCCGCCTTGGCGCCCTGCGCAAATACCGCGACCCGCTTGGTCTTGCCGGTACCGTTAGGCAGCACGACCGCGCCACGCACAACCTGATCGGACTTTTTCGCGTCAATTCCAAGTTGCACGGCGACGTCGATTGACTCATCGAACTTGGCGGTTGCGCACTGTTTCACAATACCCAACGCGTCGGCAAGCGGGTACAGCTTGTTGCTGTCGATCTTGATCGTTATGGCTTTCTGTTTCTTCGTGAGCTTGGTCATTTAAACGCCCTCCACATTGACACCCATCGACCGGGCGGAGCCAGCGATGGTCCGAACCGCGGCGTCCAGATCCGCCGCGGTCAGATCCTTCATCTTGGCCCTGGCAATTTCCTCCAGCTGATCGCGCGTGATCTTGCCTACCTTGTCGCTGTGCGGCTTGGCCGAACCCTTGTCAAGCTTGATGGCCTTCTTGATCAACGTAGTCGCTGGCGGCGTCTTGATAATGAATGTGAAGCTCTTGTCGGCAAATGCGGTGATAACCACCGGCAATGGCAGGCCGGGCTCAACACCCTGGGTCTGGGCATTGAATGCCTTGCAGAACTCCATGATGTTCAGCCCGCGTTGACCCAATGCGGGTCCAATCGGCGGTGATGGATTGGCCTTACCAGCTGGTACCTGCAGCTTGATAAAACCGACGATTTTTTTCGCCATGTGTTACTCCTTACGGGTGTTAACGCCCTGGCCGCGCGTCGCGCGACGGACCGGAGCTCCCCGGGGTTAACGACTCACTTCAAACATCCGCACCGAGTCGAAAAGTGCGAAATCAAAACAAAATGCAGCGTCGCCAATGCGGCGCCTGCAACCAAAGGCAAACCAGTGGTCAGGTCTTCTCGATCTGAGAAAACTCGAGTTCCACCGGGGTCGAACGGCCGAAAATCGTGACCGACACACGCACCTTGCTCTTGTCGTAGTTCACATCTTCGACCGAGCCGTTGAAATCCGTAAATGGGCCGTCCTTGACGCGCACGTATTCACCCACGACGAATTCCACTTTATGGCGCGGTTTTTCCGTGCCCTCCTGCATTTGGTTGACGATTTTCGCAACCTCGGCTTCCGAAATCGGGGAAGGGCGATTCTTGGCGCCCCCGACAAAACCCGTGACCTTATTGGTGTGTTTGACCAGATGCCAGGTGTCGTCGCCCATGATCATTTCGACCAGCACATAACCAGGAAAAAACTTGCGCTCAGTGGTCTTCTTCTGCCCGTTCTTTACCTCGACAACCTCCTCCATCGGAACCAGGATGCGACCAAACTTGTCCTGCATGCCGGCGCGGCTGATCCGCTCAATAATATTGCGCTCAACCGCTTTTTCCATGCCCGAATACGCATGTACCACATACCAGCGCAGGTCCGGATTAGCGGAAGGCGCCAGCACGGCCGGCTCGGACGAGGGAGTCTCTACAACGTCTGTCATTATTTTCTCCACCCAAGAATCAGGTCGTAAAACACCCACTCGAGCGTCTTGTCAGTCAGCCAGAGAAACAAGGCCATCAATACAACGAATCCGAATACATAGGCGGTCATCTGTATCGCTTCTTTGCGCGACGGCCAGACAACTTTTTTGACTTCCCGCCAGGCATCACGCCCAAACGCAAACAATTCCTTGCCCGGCTCGGAAGCGAAAAACACCGCAGTCGCCACGGCCAGGCCGGCCAGCAACGCCCCCCATTGGGCAAGTTGCCCCTGTTTGCTCAATAGATAAAACGCCGCAAGGGCGCCAACAACCAATACTGCAGCTCCCGCAAGCTTGGCCTTGTCGACTGCGCTAACTACCGTTTGAACTTGTGACGTGGCCATGTTTTTCTCTATCTCACACTGAACCGCTATTGCAAGAGTTCTTGCGTGTCGTGGACCTTCACCGACCGTTGTTACAGCCGGTCAAAATGCAACGCAATTTCAGGAAATCGGTGGCAGGGGCGGAAGGAATCGAACCATCAACCTTCGGTTTTGGAGACCGACGCTCTGCCAATTGAGCTACGCCCCTACTTACTACTACTTGATCAGATAAGAACCGACCGATCGACTACGCGATGATCTTTGCGACCACACCGGCGCCGACGGTTTTGCCGCCTTCACGGATTGCAAAACGCAGCCCCTCTTCCATCGCAATCGGGTTGATCAGCTTGACCGTGATCGTCACGTTGTCACCAGGCATGACCATCTCCTTGCCTTCAGGCAAC
>JANNGR010000412.1:0-12070 GCA_031403955.1 Betaproteobacteria bacterium | reverse complement strand
GGCTACTTGCGCCAGGTGTTCGAGATTCCGCAGGCGAACTGAGCCGTACCCCCTGCGATCCTTAATCCCTTACCCCGCACTACCATGCGTAAACCAGGCATAACCGTGGCGCGCGCCGTGTTTCCCCAGGTGATCGAACGGCTGCAACAGCATTTCGATGTGTTGTGCAACCAGGCTGACGAAGCGTGGAACACGCAGCGGCTGATCGAGAACTTGCGCGGCAAGGCCGGTCTTTTTTCTACCGGCGGCGAACGCGTGGACGCAGCCTTGCTAGCTGCCTGTCCGGAGCTAAAAATCTGCGCAAACATGGCGGTTGGCTACAACAATTTCGATATCGATGCCATGACCGCTGCCGGCGTTCTGGCAACCAATGCGCCCGACGTGCTGACCGAAACTACGGCTGACTTTGGTTTTGCGTTGCTGATGGCGACCGCGCGCCGGGTCACCGAAAGCGAGCGTTTTCTACGCGCCGGCAAGTGGACCCGATGGAGCTACGACATGTTTGCCGGCTCCGACATCCATGGCTCCACACTGGGCATTATCGGTATGGGGCGCATCGGGCAGGGCATTGCCCGGCGCGGCGCGCACGGCTTTGGCATGCGCGTGCTGTACCACAACCGCACGCGGCTGCAAGCGGCGACCGAAGCGGCCTGCCGCGCCCGTTACGTCTCCAAGGAGGAATTGCTCGAAACCGCCGACCATGTGGTGCTGGTCGTTCCCTATTCAGCGGCTTCACACCACACGATTGGCGCCACCGAACTGGCGCGCATGAAACCCACGGCGATCCTGGTCAACATCGCACGTGGCGGAATCGTGGATGATGCCGCGTTGGCCATGGCCCTGCAAGAGCGGCGTATTGCCGGCGCCGGACTCGATGTGTTCGAGGGTGAGCCGCAGGTGCATCCAGGCCTGCTCGGGGTGCCCAACGTGGTACTTACGCCGCATATTGCCAGCGCTACCATGCCGACCCGGCTCGCCATGGCCAATCTGGCTGCTGACAACCTGATCGGTTTCCTGACCAATGGCGTGCCACTGAACGCGTTGAATCCATCCGTGCTGCAGGGCTCCCAGGCCAGCCCCTAGTTTTGGGCCATGGGTGGCGTTACTGGCCGCTTTTCGAATCCCCGGTAAGCACAGCCAGCAGGAAGAAGCAGCCCATCACCATTGCCGCTGTTCCCGCCAGCAGAAGTGTGCCAATCTGAACGCCCGCAACTGTGTACTGGCCACTGGCGCGCAAGGCAAACGCGACCACCGTCATGAACGCGCCGGCAGTGCCCGCCGCGCGTCCGATCCACAACAAGCCCTTTTCCATCTGGTCTCCTGTTTGTCATTGAATTCGCGGCGCCAGTCCCGGCACGCCGATCCGCTACTACCGGTCGATATTACCCTGGCCCGATTGGCATAGTGGCGGTTGCGCGTGCCGATCGCCGTGGTGACCGGGCCAAGGGGTTTTGAACAACAATAGCGCCATGCAAGGAACAGGTTTCGATGAGTTACTTTTGTGGTGCGTGCTGGTGTTGGGCCTGTTCAATCTGGTCGTGGTGTTGTGGTCGGTTTTGCGCCGGCCGGATGGGCGCCTGGCGCAGGCGATGGAACAAGGCCGCGCCGAGCTGATGGCCGCCGTGTTGTCCAGCGCCGCGCGGCTGGAGCGGCTGGAGCGCGAACTGGGCCGGGAGATTGGCGAGTCATCACGTGGCGCGCGCCAGGAGTTGAACCAGACCTTTGCGGTGTTCCAGCAAACCCTGTTGACGCAGGGCGCAGAGGCAACGCGAACCCAGAACATGCAGATCGACGCCTTTGGCCAGCAACTCGCGCTGCTCAAACAAACCGTGTCCGATACGCTCACGATGCAGTTGCAAAACCTGAGCGAATCGAATGCGCGGCGCATGCTGGAGGTGCGCCAGACGTTGGAGGCCCAGTTGGCCCAACTCCAGGCCAGCAACGCGACCAAACTCGACGAGATGCGAGCCACGGTCGATGAGAAGCTTCAGGCCACCTTGCAGACCCGCCTGGGCGAAAGTTTCAAGCAGGTCGCGGACCGGCTGGAGCAGGTGCACAAAGGCCTGGGCGAAATGCAGACGCTGGCGCAGGGTGTCGGCGACCTGAAACATCTGCTGACCAACGTCAAGACCCGTGGCATTTTTGGCGAGGCGCAACTCGAGGCATTGCTGGAGCAAGTGTTCGTGCCGGACCAGTATGCGGTGCAGGTCGCCACCCGGCCAGGCAGCAAGCATGTGGTCGACTTCGCCATCAAGTTGCCGGGCCGATCCGACACTGGCGAGCCATTGTGGTTGCCGATCGACGCCAAGTTCCCGAATGATGACTATGAGCGCTTGCTGGACGCGCAAGGCCGGGCCGACGTGTTGGGGGCCGAGTCGGCGGGCAAGGCACTCGAAGCGCGCATCCGGCTCGAAGCCCGGTCGATGGCCGAGAAATACCTGGAGCCGCCCTTCACCACCGATTTCGCGATTCTGTTCCTGCCCACCGAAGGGTTGTACGCCGAAGTGCTGCGCCGGCCCGGCCTGATGGAGGGTTTGCAGCGCGAACATCGCGTCACCCTGGCCGGCCCCACGACGCTGCTGGCAATGCTGAGCTCCCTGCAAATGGGTTTCAGGACCCTGGCACTGGAGCAACGCGCCAGCGAGGTGTGGCAGGTGCTGGGCGCGGTGAAGACCGAGTTCGGCAAGTTTGGCGACGTGTTGGCGAAAGTGAAAACCCAGACCGAGACCGTGCTAAAGACACTCGATACCGCGCAAACCCGCAGCCGCGCGATGGGACGCGTTTTGCGAGCCGTGGAAGCGTTGCCCGGCACCCAGGCGCAGGCGCTGATTCCCGCCGATCGGGACTTTGACAAGGAGCCGGATGAGATCTAGTGTGCTGGCCCGCCTGATCGCCGGACAGCTTTGCCTGCATGCCTGTATGGCGGGCATGCGGCTGGCAGCCCCATTGCTGGCGTTGCGCGAGGGTTACAGCGCGTTGGCGGTGGGTGTGTTGCTGGCCCTGTTTGCATTGACGCAGGTTTTCCTGGCCTTGCCGGCCGGCCGTTTTGCCGACCGGCACGGACTGCGGCGCCCGGTCGGCATCGCCGTCGTGGTGTCAACCATCGGCGCAGGACTGGCGCTGGCCTTCCCGGTGTATGGGGTGTTGTGCCTGGCTGCCTTGATGACCGGTGGCGCCACCGGCGCTGCCTCGATTGCGTTGCAGCGCCATGTCGGGCGGGCCGCAAATGGGGCCACCGAGCTAAAGCGGGTGTTTAGCTGGCTGGCAATCGGTCCCGCAGCGTCCAACTTTTTTGGACCTTTCGCGGCCGGCTTGTTGATCGACTATGCCGGGGCGACTGCCGGGGACACCACCGGTTATCGCGCGGCGTTTTTGCTGATGGCCGTATTGCCGGTGGCGACCTGGTTCTGGATTCGCCCGGTGCCGGAACTGGCCCCGATGGCGCCATCCGTCGGCAGCGCTCCGACCCGGGTGTGGGATTTGTTGCGGGAGCCGATGATGCGCCGGCTGATGGTGGTGAACTGGTGCCTGTCGTCATGTTGGGACGTGCACACGTTCGTGGTGCCGGTGCTGGGGCATGAACGCGGTTTCAGCGCCTCAGTGATCGGCTCGATTCTGGGTGCATTCGCGATTGCCGCGGCGCTGGTGCGGGTCGCCATGCCGGTATTTGCGTCGCGCTTGCAGGAATACCTGGTGGTCACCGTGGCCATGTTGCTGACAGCCGTGGTGTTCGCTGTTTACCCATTCATGCAGGCGCCGCTGGCGATGGGCATGGCCTCGGTGATTCTGGGCCTGGCGCTGGGTTCGGTCCAACCGATGATCATGAGTACCCTGCACCAGATCACCCCGCAGGCGCGCCACGGCGAGGCGCTGGGTTTGCGGCTGATGGCGATAAACGCCTCCAGTGTCGTGATGCCGATGTTGTTTGGCACTGTCGGCACGGTCGTCGGTGTGTCGGTTGTGTTCTGGGTAGTGGGTGCGGCGGTGGGGGCCGGTGCGCGAGCGGCCTGGCGCTTGCGGCCAACGGTCGCCCAGTCCCATCCGGACGCGGGTGATCTCAAAGCCGGTAAAACGCGCGAATAACTTCCCAAGCCGCGAGCGGGTCATCGACATAGGTGAACAGCTTCAAGTCTTCGGCCGATATGGCGCCTTCTTCCACCAGCATTTCCATGTTGCACAGGCGTTTCCAGTAGTTGGAGCCAAACAGCACGATCGGGACTGGCTTGGCCTTGCCAGTCTGTACCAGCGTGATCACTTCAAACAACTCGTCGAGGGTTCCAAACCCGCCCGGGAACGCCACCAGCGCTTTGGCCCGCATCATGAAGTGCATCTTGCGCAGCGCGAAGTAATGGAACTTGAAACTCAACGACGGCGTCACGTACGGGTTGGCCTGTTGCTCATGGGGCAGGGCGATATTCAAGCCGATGTTGGGTGCGCCCATTTCGTGCGCGCCCCGATTCGCGGCTTCCATGATGCCGGGCCCTCCACCAGTAGCAATAAACAGGCGCTCGGACGCCGGTTTGCTGGCGCTGTAGCCAACCACGTGTTGGGCGAACAACCGGGCCTGATCGTAATAATGGGAGTTGCGCACCCGGCGCTGCGCCAGATCCAGCGCCACAGCGTCGCCACTGGCGCGCGCCGCTTCCAGCTCCTGCCGTGCCAGTTCCGGCGCGGGGAAACGCGCGCTGCCAAACACCACCACCGTGTTTTCAATGCCTTGTTCGGCCTGGCCCAGGTCTGGCTTTAGCAACTCGAGCTGAAACCGGATACCCCGGGTTTCGCGCCGCAGCAGGAACTCGGGGTCGGCGAATGCCAGGCGGTAGGCATCGCGTTCAAGCGGGTTGCCCTGGTCGGCGTAGTTTTGCAGTTCGGCCCAGGCATCGGCGAGGCGACGTTCCTTTAGCTGGTGGGTTTTTTCCATGGACGCCATTGTGGAGGATAAGAAGACGAGCCCGTCGCGAGTGCAAGTTTCGTCAACACGGGAAGGCTATCGCGGCGTAATATGAATGGCCCTTTTGACGAGGAGTTGACTGCCATGACCTTGCCGCTTGTTCCACGCCGTATCGGCATCACCTTGGCCGGCATTACGCTAATGCTTGGCGCCAGCCCCGCATGGGCGGCCGGATTCCAGCTCAACGAGACCTCCGCCTCCGGCCTGGGCAACGCCTTTGCGGGTGGAGCCGCGGTTGCCGAAGATGCCAGCACGTTGTGGTCCAACGTCGCCGGCATGGCGCGGATTCGCGATACGAAGGTGGTTGGCGCAATTCACCTGATCACGCCGTCGCTGAAGTTCAGGAACGACGGCTCTTTGCCGGCCAGCGGGCAGGTGTTGGGCGGAAATGGTGGTGACGCCGGCGGCCTGAATGTGGTGCCAAATCTGTATGTTGTGAAGCCGATCGACCGCAGCTGGTCAATTGGCGTCGGCATGAGCGCGCCGTGGGGCCTGGTCACCGAATACGACAACGGCTGGACCGGCCGCTTTCAGGCAATCAAATCCGGCATCAAGACCATCAACGTCAATCCGGGGCTGTCGTGGAAACCGGCCGACAGTATCGCGCTGGGCCTGGGTTTGAACCTCCAGCACATGTCGGCGGAATTCACCAACCAGGTCAACTACTCGGGCGCGTTATTGAGCGCCGCCGCGCTGAATGGTTTTGCTCCGGGGTCCGCGACCTTCAATGCCATTGCGCTAGCCACGGCGGGCCTTGAATCCGGTGCGCGAATCAAGGGCAGCGACAACGCTACCGGCTGGAACGTTGGCGTGCTTTGGGAACTCGACGACAAGACCCGTCTTGGTGCCCATTACCGTTCAAGCGTCAAATACCGCATCGCTGGCAACGCCAGATTCTCGAACCCGGTACCGGTTGTAGCGCCAGCGCTGGCGGCGCTGGTCGAGGCTCTGGCCGGGGGCGTCAACGCGAATGCGCTGTTTGATTCAAAAGTCACCTCCGACGTCAAGATTCCGGCCATCGTCAACCTATCCTATTTCTCGACACTGAATGATCGCTGGGACCTGATGGCCGACGCCCAGTGGACCGAGTGGTCAACCATAAAAACGCTGACATTTGTTCGCGCCGACGGCACGGAGCTGCAGAGCACGCCGGAGAATTTCCGCAATACGTGGAAACTCGCCGTCGGGGCCAACTATCGGACCAGCCGCGACGTAATGCTTCGCGGCGGTCTGGCGTTCGACCAGTCGCCGGTACGGACAGCCTTTCGCACACCGCGATTGCCCGACGGCGACCGCACCTGGCTGACGGCCGGCGTGCAATATACGGTGAACCCAAAACTGAAGGTCGATGTCGGTGCTGCTTACCTGTGGGTGAAAAAGGGCAGCATCAGCATCAACGGAAACCCGCCCAGCACCGCCGGCAACGGCTTGCTGAGCGGCCGCTACAACAGCAATACGGTGATCGTATCGGCCCAGGCAAACTACACCTTCTGAGCGCCGTTGACGGTGCGCAGTGCCTGCGCCAGCAACGCTGCCATGCTTACCCGATTGGTCGAGTGTGCGATGCAATCGGTGCTCCAAACCTCGCCGACTCCGGCACGGTGTACCAAGGCCAGCGCGTCGGGTGTGAATAACGCATGGGTCACCGCCAGGTCGATCGACGCCGCGCCGGCGGCGCGCAACAATCGCGCCGCGGCGGCGGCGGTATGTCCGGTGCTGGCTACATCATCGAGCACTACCGCCGCCCGGCCCGCGACTGCCACGGGCGGCAGAGCAACTTCCACCGCGTGGTCGCCGTTGCGAACCTTGCTGCAGACCACATGGTCGAAGCCGTGGCGCGCCGCCGCCACGGCCACCCATTGCGCGGATTCGGAGTCCGGGCCCACCAGCAGTGGCCGCTGGCGGCGTTGTGCAATCAGGTCAGAGAGTGGTTCGGCGCCGCAGAGCACGATGGCGTGTGGCACCGGCATCGCTTCTTGCAGCGTTGCGACCCGGTGCAGGTGCGGATCGACTGTTATCGCGGCATCAAAAAGGCTGGCCAGAAAACGCCCGACGATACGCTGGCTGACGGCCTCGCCCGCCACGAAGGCCATGTCCTGGCGCATATAGGCCAGATAGGGCGCGACCAGCGTCAGATGTTTGGCGCCCAGCGTGCGCGCGGTCTGCGCCAGCAGCAGCAGTTCGACCAGTTTTTCGTTCGGATGGTCGAGACTGCGAAACACCACAACCCGTTCGGGCAAGGCAGCGGGTAGGCGCAGTTTGGTCTCGCCGTCCGGAAACCGATGCTGCTCGATACATGCCGGCTCCAGACCGGCGGCGGTGGCCAGGCGCAGCGCTGCTTCGCATTGGTCTTCAAAATACAACAACATGCTGGGTGACTCCGTCAAAACTCTACCAATAGGTGCGATACCTCGCCGAGGCCGGCCGCATGGCCCAAACGGGCGAATCCCGGCTGCAGCCGCAACGGCACGCCGAGGTGTAAAAAGCCAAAGTCCACGCAACCGTATCACACGGCGGCATTACCAACACAAAAGGCTCCTTGCGGAGCCTTTTGTGTGGTCTGTTTGCGGGGCTTATACCCGCCTGCGGTACTCACCCGTGCGGGTGTCGATTTCAACCTTGTCACCCTGCGCCACGAAGATCGGCACACCGATCGCGAAACCGGTCGCGATCTTGGCCGGTTTGAGCACTTTGCCGGAAGTGTCGCCTTTCACGGCTGGCTCGGTCCAGGTGATTTCGCGCTCCACGCTGGTGGGCAGTTCGACCGAGATGGCCTTGCCTTCGTAAAACACCACTTCCAGCGGCATGCCGTCTTCCAGGTAGTTCAGCGTGTCGCCCATGTTTTCGGACTCGACTTCGTACTGGTTGAACTCTTCGTCCATACACACATACATTGGATCGGCAAAGTAGGAGTAGGTACAGTCCTTCTTGTCCAGTATGACCTGGTCCATCTTGTCGTCGGCCTTGAACACCACTTCGGTGCCGAAGTTGTTCAACAGGCTCTTGAGTTTCATGCGCACGGTGGCGGAGTTGCGGCCGCCGCGGCTGTATTCGGTCTTCAACACGACCATCGGGTCTTTGCCATGCATGATCACGTTGCCGGCACGGATTTCTTGAGCGATTTTCATAAGGTGTTTCCATTTAGTGCCATGCACCGGCTGTATCAGTACGAACAACGCCGAACTGAACCGGTGCCTGTGGTGGCTAGGTGCGAAGTCGGCCCAGGATACCGGGCGATTTCCGCAAAGCCTTGAATTTTAACGGTTTTCGGCTTGGGCATTGAGGGCCGGCGGCAGCGTTTCTACAAACCGCAGCAGCCGTGTGATCAGGTCGGTTTGCCGCATCAATTTGTCTCTGGCTTGCAGCACCGCGTGGCTCCACGCGATCCAGTCTGGTTGAGGCAGGCGCGCTTCGATGATGCCGTTCCACACCGCATGAAAATACCGCCAGGACCGCGGCGCGGCCAAGGCGTCGAGCAAGGCTTGCAACTTGGCATGGTGCGCGTCGTCGTGTTGCGGATAGATCTGCCATACAAACGGCTTGCCGGCCCAGATCGCGCGCACCAGCGAATCTTCGCCGCGCACAAAATTGATGTCGCAGGACCACAACAGGTGGTCAAAATCGCGCTGCGCCAGCGCCGGCAAATACACGATCGACAGCGCGTCAGGCGCGCCGGCGCGAATGGCTTCAACGGCAGCCGCGGCACGCCCATGTGTGACCAGCAATCGTGTCGGAGTTGGGTCCTGGCACAACTGGGCCAACAGATCGGCCAGGGCTTGGGGCTCGTAACAATAAAGCGAGACCAGCCGTTCGCCGTGCCAGCGTATGCCCTGGGTGGCCAGCCAGCCTGCGCGGTCAAAGCTGGCCTGGCGTAGCGCAAGTTCTGGCTCTCGCAGCAACCCGCCAGTGTCAGGCGCAAAACCCGGGTAGTAAAAATGCTTCGTGCAGCCCTTCGCCGGGCCTTGCATCACCGGCGAAGGCAGGCCGTGTGAACGTTGCGCAAAATGTTCCGCCGACAAATATTCAAGGTTGATCCAGATCGGCTGAGCCTGCCGGCCCGGTCTGCCGGGCCGATGTGAATTGAATCGATGTTGCAGAAATTCAGGCGCGATGTCACACCCAAAACCTTCGACCCACACGTCAGCCGGTGGCAGGCTGGGCAGCAGCGCTACGTCGCGGGATTGCTCCCAAGTCATTACCGTGATGCGTGGCCAGCGCCCTTGCAGCGCACCTGGCGCCATCCAAGTCAAGGCTTGCGCCCCGTCGACCCATAACCGTACTTGTTGACCGCGTGTGGCCAGGTCGGCCGCGAGCCGCCAACAGACACCGATGTCGCCATGGTTGTCGATGACCTTGCAAAAGATGTCCCACCGCATTGCGGATTTCACATCCGGGATTGTCCACAATACAGGCCTATGCCAGCGCCCCGCGATCCCACCGTGCCCGAGACCGATGGCCAAGAATCGGCTGTCGATGTGGCGCATACACAGCAGTTGCTCGCTGAAGTTGCGGCGCTTCCCGCGCTGCCCGGCGTGTACCGCTATTTCGACGCCAGTGGTGCGGTGTTGTATGTCGGCAAGGCGATCAATCTAAAGAAGCGGGTGGCGAGTTATTTTCGCAACAACCAAGGGGGCACGCGTATTGGGCATATGGTCGGAAAGATTGCCTCGATGCAGACCACCGTGGTGCGATCGGAGGCAGAGGCGCTGCTGCTGGAAAACAACCTGATCAAGACCCTCAGCCCAAGGTACAACATCCTGTTTCGGGACGACAAGAGTTATCCCTACCTGAAGATGACTGGCGCAACGCCAGCCAGTGGCGGCAAGCTCGCAAGTGCGAGCGCGCCACCGGATTCCCCGGTGGCGGTGATGTTCCCGCGCGTGGCCTATTACCGCGGCGCGGTGGAGAAAAAACATCGGTACTTTGGCCCCTATCCAAGCGCCTGGGCGGTCAAGGAGGCAATTTTGTTGATGCAAAAATTGTTCCGATTGCGTACCTGCGAAGACACCGTCTTCAACAACCGTACCCGTCCTTGTCTGCTGTACCAGATCAAGCGTTGTTCGGCACCGTGTGTGGGCCATATTTCAGCGCCGGACTATGCCCAGGACGTCGTCAATGCCGAGCGCTTCCTGCAAGGCGATGCCAGGCAGGTGCTGGAGTTGCTCGAGGCGCGCATGATGGCGCATGCCGAGCGGCTGGAATTTGAGCAGGCGGCGCAATTGCGCGACCAGGTGGGCGCTTTGTCCAATGTGCTGCACCAGCAGTCGGTGGATAACGTGTCGGATCGGGACGTAGACATACTGGCCGTGAGAGTGCTTGGCGGACGGGCCTGCGTGAATCTGGCCATGGTGCGCGGTGGGCGCCATCTCGGCGACCGGCCGTATTTTCCGGTGCATGTGGAAGAGGCGTCGACGGTCTACAGCGCGGATGATGATTTGTCCTCCGCGGGACCGTCGGTGGAAGCGCAGGTGCTCGAGGCTTTCGTCGCCCAGCATTACCTCGAGGTGCCGGTTCCGCCGTCGCTGGTCACCAGCGAGCCGGTGCGCGAATCGCTGGTGGAGGCTTTGACAATTCAGTCGGGCGTGCAAGTCAGCGTGGTGCACCAGCCGCGCGAG
The DNA here is from genome assembly GCA_031403955.1 of Betaproteobacteria bacterium. Lineage (GTDB taxonomy): Bacteria > Pseudomonadota > Gammaproteobacteria > Burkholderiales > Burkholderiaceae_C > CAISIP01. The sequence goes on along the minus strand of JANNGR010000412.1, from coordinate 1,504 downwards.
CAGCGCCGCATCTGGCTGGAGATGGCGCAAACCAATGCCGGCTTGCAGTTGGCGCGCTTGTTGGCCGAAGAGGGTTCCCAGCAGGCACGCACGCGCGCACTGGTGCAGGCGCTGGACCTGGCGGTGGACGATTTCGATGCGTTTCGTATGGAGTGTTTCGATGTCTCGCATACCGCCGGCGAGGCGACGCAGGCGTCATGTGTCGTGTTCCAGCATCACCGCATGCAAGCCGCCGAATACCGTCGCTACACCATCAAAGGCATTACACCCGGCGACGACTATGCCGCGATGCGGCAGGTATTAACGCGACGCTACGGCAAGCTGGCGGAGGCGATTCGAGAGACATCCGGCAGCGCATTGCCGGTACCCGGCACGGCGCGGCTTCCCGATCTGGTGCTGGTCGATGGAGGACGCGGTCAGGTGTCGATGGCGCGCGAGGTGTTCGCCGGTCTGGGACTCGATCTTTCGTTGATTGTCGGCGTTGAAAAAGGTGAAGGCCGCAAGGTGGGCCTGGAGGAACTCGTCTTTGCGGATGGCCGGCAAAAGGTTTATCTTGGCAAGGACTCCGCGGCCTTGATGTTGATCGCGCAGGTTCGCGATGAAGCGCACCGGTTTGCGATCACCGGCATGCGCGCCAAGCGCGCCAAAGTGCGCATCGGTGGTGGCCGGCTTGAGGAGATTGCCGGGATTGGTCCGAAACGCCGTGCCCGTTTGCTGCAACGTTTTGGTGGGGTCCGCGGCGTCGGTCTGGCCAGCGCGCAAGACCTGGCGACGGTGGAAGGAATATCGCGCGAGTTGGCCGAGGAAATCTACCGCGCGCTGCATTGAGCCGGGCATGCGCCGTGCCACAATCCGCCCATGTTCCTGACCATCCCGACTATTCTGACCTGGACGCGTATCGTCGCTATCCCGTTGATTGTTGGGGTGTTCTACCTTCCCGATTCGCTGGCATCGCTACCCGCCAAGAACCTGATTGCCACGGTCATGTTCGTGTTGTTCGCGGCCACCGACTGGCTGGATGGTTATCTGGCGCGCAAGCTAAACCAGACCTCGTCTTTTGGCGCGTTCCTGGACCCGGTGGCCGACAAGTTTCTGGTCTGTGCCTCGTTGCTGGTGCTGGTGCACTTGAACCGGGCCGATGTGTTTGTCGGGCTGATCATCATCGGCCGTGAAATCGCGATTTCGGCCTTGCGTGAGTGGATGGCGCAAATCGGCGCGTCCAAGAGCGTGGCGGTGCACATGATTGGCAAACTCAAGACCGTGGGGCAGATGGTGGCCATTCCGTTCCTGCTCTTTGACGGCAAATTGTTCGGTGTATTGGATACCCGTCTGTGGGGAACCTGGTTGATCTGGGTGGCTGCCATTTTGACTGTGTGGTCGATGGTTTATTACCTGCAGAAGGCGGTGCCGGAGATACGCGCCCGGGTGAAATGACTCCGGCCTCGCGTGACGATGCAATCGCGCGCGCGATGCCGATCGTTTTTGTGTTGATCTGGAGCACTGG
>JANNGR010000411.1:0-1736 GCA_031403955.1 Betaproteobacteria bacterium | reverse complement strand
CAGGAAGATCGTCATGCCGAACACCAAGTGGAAGAGGATGGGCCACGGCAAGTTAACCAGCACTTCGGAGTCGACCGCACGCAGAGTGACGATGCGCTGCGCCCAGTCGGCCAATATCAGCATGATGCTGCCGTCCCGGTGGTACCATGAAAACGGCAGCGTGATGAGACCCACCGACAATTGCACCCACAGGATGACGAGGACGGCAATATCGGTGGGGTGGCTGGTGAAGCGGATGCGCGCGTCGAACAACCGCCGATGCAGCAACAGCGACAAACCGACGAAACACACCAGGCCGGCGGCCCCGCCGGCTACGATGGCAAGCATTTGCTTGGTCGCCGCGCTCATGAAGGGCCCATACACGCTGTGCGGCGTGAACAGACCGAAGAGATGGCCGAAGAACAGAAACAGGATGCCGGCGTGAAAGAGATTGCTGCCCCAACGCAGGCTTCCGGTGCGCAGCATCTGCGACGAGTCGCTCTTCCAGCTGTACTGGTTCTGGTCGAAGCGGATCAGGCTGCCCATCAGGAACACCGTGAAGCAGACGTACGGATAGACTTGAAAAAGAAAATCGAACAGCGTTCTCATGCGGGCGCTCCTTTTGCGGAGTTGTCCTTGCGTACGATGTGGATGGGTTGCGGCTGGTCGGGTCTGGCCTGGCCTTTTGAGGAACAACCACCGAAAACCACCGGCTCGGCCCAACTCTCGTCCAGCGCTTCCTCGGGCGCGAGCTTCACGGCCTGCGCCTTCTCACCTGCCAGCTCCAGCAAGGCGCCGATGACGCTGGCGTAAGCGCTCTGGCGTTGCTGCAGCGCGCTGAAGATCGCATTGAAGATGTGCGCCATCTCGCCCAGGAAGTCGCGGGCCTCGCGCGGCGGCTGAGTGGAAACAAACTCCAGCACCACCGGCAGGTAGTCGGGCAGTTCACCCGGCGCGAGTAAAAGGCCGGCTTTCTCATAGGTTTGCTGCAGGTCTATCATTGCCGGTCCGCGGTCACGCGAATCGCCATGCACATGCTCGAACAGGTGCAAGGAGGTGGCGCGCCCACGGTCGAACAATTGCACGTAGCTGGCTTCTGTCTCGAGCGCATCGGCGCCGGAGAGCGAGTCGATCAAAGCATCGAGCTCGGCCAGTCGCCCCGGTGTGAGAGCGCGCTCATCGTGCAGCGTATCGCGCATTTCACCGAGGTACCGGCGCATTCCGGCGTCGGGGTAGCTCAACAAACCCGCCAGTACGCGCAGGCTGTTGGAAGCATGAACCGTGTTTGAGAGCGCAACCATGGTCAGACCTTTGCCTTGATGGGAATGGTGCGTTTCTTGGTGCCGCCGAACAGGCTGGTCTTGCTCGCGCCATCGGAGCAGCCGTTGCCGAACGAGAAACCGCAGCCGCCGCGGATGTCGAAGGTGTTCTCGGCGTACTCACGGTGCGTGCTCGGGATCACGAAGCGGTCTTCATAGTTAGCGATGGCCATCACGTGATACATGTCTTCCACTTCAAGCTGGGTCATGCCGACCTGCTTCAATGCGGCCGTGTTGACGCGGTTCTCCACATGCTTCTCGCGCTGGTAGACACGCATCGCCAGCATGCGTTCGAGCGCGCGCACCACCGGCGCCGTGTCGCCTGCGGTCAGCAGGTTGGCGAGATACTTGACCGGAATTCGCAGCTGGCTCACGTCCGGTATTTCGCCGTTGGTGCCCACATGCCCGGCATTGGCCGCGGCACTGATCGGCGAGAGC
>JANNGR010000410.1:0-34710 GCA_031403955.1 Betaproteobacteria bacterium | reverse complement strand
GGCTTGCCGTCCCTGGCGATCATTTTTGTCGTGATCCTGATCTACCTGTTCCTGGGCTGCGTAATGGAGTCGATGTCGATGATCATGCTCACAGTTCCCATGTTCTACCCGATGATCATGGGGCTCGACATCATGGGCATGACACAGGCCGACAAGAGCATCTGGTTCGGCATCATCTGCCTGACCGTGGTGGAAGTGGGCCTGATCCATCCACCGGTCGGCATGAACGTCTACTTGATCAACCGGCTGGCAGGCGACGTACCCTTGATGGATACCTTCCGGGGGGTGGTTCCGTTCCTCGTTGCGGACGGGCTGCGCACGGTGCTGTTGGTGACCGTCCCTTCGTTGTCCCTGTTCCTGGTTCATCGGTTTTCCTGATCGGTAGTTGCCGGCATCACGTGGCCTGCGATTGAACCACTGCACGTTGACACGTCCCGACACTTTCCTGGAGGCCCGGCATGACTGCTTACACGGACTCACTGGCAGCCCGCGGGTCGGCGATGCGTGCGGCTGGCTACTGGATCGACAAGACAATGGATGAGTTCCTGGTGGAGTCGATCCGGCTGGTCCCCGACAAGACCGCGATCGTGGCGCATCGGGTCGACCGCGCCGCGTCGCGCCGGTTCACTTATCGCGAGCTGGGCGACATGGTCGCACGCTGCGCGGGTGCGCTTCGGGAGATGGGCGTCGTGCCAGGGGATGTGGTTTCAGTGCAACTTCCCAACTGGTGGGAGTTCGTCGTCACGGCGTTTGCATGTGGCCGCATTGGAGCCGTCGTCAATCCGCTGATGCCGATCTTTCGCGAGCGCGAACTGCGCTACATGTTGGGATTTGCCCAAAGCAAGGTGCTGATCGTGCCGCGGATGTATCGCGGCTTCGACCACGCCGCAATGGCCACGGGGTTGCGCGTGGACTTGCCGAACCTGCGACAGATCGTGGTGGTCGACGGTGATCCACAAAACAGCTTCGATTGCCGCATGCTCGAGTGTGCGACACCCGTCGCATGCTCCGTGGACCTGGCATCGGCGGCGTTGCAACCCGACGACGTCAGTGTGATGGTTTTCACCTCCGGCACTACGGGGGACCCCAAGGGCGTCATGCACAGCTCCAATACGCTGCTTGCATGCCTGAATGCGCTGCGTGGGCGCTTCGGTCTGGCCCCAGACGATGTGCTGTTGTGCGCGACCCCGGTCGGACACATGACGGGTTACGCAGCCGTCATGATGCTGGCGATACGGCTTGGCGGCACGATGGTGCTGCAGGACGTATGGGACGGGGCGCGGGGCGTCGCACTGATGGCGGAAGAAGGAGTGACCTACACCGCGGCCTCCACACCGTTTCTGACCGATATCTGCGATGCGGTGGCGGCCGGCGCGCCTCGCCCGCGGCGGCTGCGCTCTTTTCTTTGCGGCGGCGCACCCATACCGCCCATGCTGATCGAACGCGCGGCCCGCGAACTCGACCTCGCCGTGTGTTCCCTATGGGGGATGACGGAAGCCCTTTCCGGCACCCTGACCGAGCCACAACGGGCGGCCGAGAAATCGTCCACCACTGACGGTCGCCCCCTTGAAGGTATGGAAGTGCTGGTGGCCGATGCCAACGGCCAGTCGTTGCCGGTGGGCCAGACAGGTCGCCTGCTGGTACGGGGAGCGCAGGTGTTTCTGGGATATTTCAAACGCCCGGATCTGGCTGCGTATGACGCCAAAGGCTGGTTTGATACGGGTGACCTCGCCTATATGGACGAGGAAGGTTATGTCCGGATCAATGGGCGCACCAAGGATGTGCTGATTCGTGGCGGTGAAAACGTGCCGGTATTCGAGATCGAGAGCCTGCTGGTGTTGCATCCGGCGGTCGCTGCGGCGGCCGTTGTCGGATATCCGGACCGACGCTTGGGTGAGCGTGCCTGTGCTTTCGTGGTTCTGAAGCCCGGCGCCAACTTCGACCTCGCCGCGCTTCAGGGCCACATGGCGCAATCCCAGGTGGCGAAGCAGTACTGGCCTGAACGTGTACGCGTCGTATTGGAGTTGCCGCGCACTGCCACCGGAAAGATCCAGAAATTCCGCTTGCGGGAAATCGCCGCCACTGAAACGCCGGCGTCCTGACGCTCTTACCCCGAAGGCGCTTTCGCAAGCAGGTCCGCCAATGCCGGAACTTCCCCACCGGCAGGATCGAACCCGAGCGGCAGGTACCAGGCTCGGTCGAAGGTGATGCGCTCGTCGGTCGCGTCCAGGACGCAGCGCTCAACCCGGCGACGGATCTGTGCGTCGAAATCGGCCGATTCACGGATCAATTCCCGTATGGCCGCGGCGAGTGCGGCCGCGGCAGACTTGAGCGCCGGACTCGACGCAGCCGGGAACGCTTGCGCATTCGCCCCCTCCTGGATTGCGGACTTCAGCAGCGCGGTGGTGCGGTCCGAACCGGGAGCCCCAAGGTCGTCGAGCGCACGCGCCATGGCCAGACTGTGGTCCAACTCGAATCGGTCGCGATCGTGGAGAAAATCCAGGCGGCGGCGCACGAACTCCAGGTAGTCCACCACGAGTCGCAGTTGCTCGATCGCCAGCGGGTCGGCATGGCTGATGGCCGGTGCGACGATATCAGTCAGGGCCTTCACGGCCGCACGCAAGCCGTTCTCGGTGACATCCGCCATCAGATGCGCTCCTTCAGCAGGCGCGCGAGATCCAGACACACCGACGGCGCCATGCCCTTGACCCGGGTCAACAAGACATCCTGATGCGACTTGCCCAGCCGAGCGACGCGATACCCGGTGGCCATGACCGAGCCCAGGATCTGGTAACAGTTAAGAATCTGGTAGAACGCCAAGCGCTCTGGGTCTACGCTCAGGCCAGACGCCTTCTCATACTGCTCGTAAAACTCGTCCAGCGCGATCAGCCCGCAGACGTAGTAGGTCTTGCCATCATCGCTGTAGTGGCCCATCGTCAGTTGTGTTGTCCAGGCCAGGTCGCGGTGGCGGTCACCGATGTGCCCGCGCTCCCAGTCCAGCCAGGCATTGATGTCGCCGCTGGCCTCGTCGAACAGGAAGTTTCCGCTGCGGTAGTCGCCATGCACCACGCTGGCGCGGTCGAGGACCGGCAGATTGCGGCCAAGCCAATTGGCCGCCACCTCCAGTAACGCGAAATCCTCGCCGCGGTCCTCCTCCCACACGCGGCGCGCCCGATTGAACTGCCACAACGCGCTTTGGGTTGACCCGACCTTCGGCATGTCCATGCTGGGAAAGGAATACCTCGAAACATCCAACGTGTGGATCGCGGCCAGGTGGCGCAGGAACTGCGGGGCCAGCAGCTTGCGCAGTTCGGGTCCGAACACGGTTCCCAGACCACTGACCTTGCCGGTGCTGGTGGCCTTTGGCTTGGTCACGCCCGGGACATAGGAATAGACCAGCGCCGGCTCCGGAAACCAGGTGCCAGCCGGATCGAGCCAGAACACGCGCGGAACCGGAACCACGCCATGGAACGCACCAAGCAACTCGAACTCGCGCACGCGGCTGGTGGTGTTGGAGGATTCCGAGGGATCCATCCGCAGCACGAGGCGATCACGGCTCGGTCCGCGCGCCGGATCGACCCAGTCCAGTGTGAACCCCATCTGGATCTTGGACACGCCACCGGTGAACCAGCTCTGCCCGGATACCGCGAACGTGCCGGTGATCGTTGCTTCGAGCATCTTGCACAGATAACCCGACAGTTCGTCCAGAGTCGCGCGCCGGTGCGGTGGCCCGCTGCGCTTGCGCAGTTTTCGCGCCAGCAACGCTTCGGTCTCGCGCTCGGTCGGGTAACGCCTGCGCATCTCCGCAATGAATTGCTCTGAAGGATTGTCGAGCGCGTCAAAGCCGATCGGTGCGTCTGCAACGGAAGTCATGCCCATGATGTGCCCCTCAGCGGTGACGGCCGGTGCGCGACATCCGCTCGGCCAGATAGTCCAGACCGAAGATGTCCCCGAATTCGCCGTACCCGACCCGATTGCCCCAGTGGTAGCGCATCAGCGACTGATAACAGACGTGGCACGGATTGAAGGAGTGCCACGGGTGCCCGCCAACGACACTGCCGAAGAACTCCCATTCACGCCCACGCACGTCTTTGACACGGATATGGTTGGTGGTTGCCAGCAGGTCGACCCGCGTGGCACGCACGCTCGCCTCGACCAGCCCGTAAGTCTGGCCATGCTCCATCACAAAACCGAACCGTAGCGCGTCGTAGTTCACCTCCCCGCGATCGATGTTCATCGGCACGGCCAGGTGAAACGCGAGGTCATCGCCGAAATTCACGGAAATCCAGGAAACTGCCCGCGTTCCCACCTGTGGCCGGGGCCCCCAGCTATGGTCCATCCCGTCGTAACAATCGACCTGGTAGCGGCGCCCCCGCAACTCGAGTTCGCCGGTGATGTGTCCCTTGGCTTCGAAATGGCCGTTCGTCCATTCCGTGCCGATGCGTGGATCGGGCGGGCTGTTCCTCGCGGCCTGCAGCAGCGGATTCTCGTTCGGGTCATGCGGATCAAACGGGCGATGCAGCCCTCGAAAGTGCAGGTCGAAACTGCAGGCCCCGAGCGCATTGCGATAGGTGAGGTGGTAGTCCCTAGCGTCGTTGGTCGCCTCCACATTGAGCCCGTTGTCCAGGGAGTACTTCGAGAAGGATGCGGGGCACGGCAGGTGCATTTGCGGATCGGTAAAGTCGATCTCATAAGGCTGGCGGCAAAAACCCTGGCTCACGATGATTGCAGCGCTGACGATGCCGAGGTTTGGCCGGGCAAGCACATAGGCGTTGCCAAATATGCCAGCGTCTGGAACTCCAAAAGGAAGAAAGGTGGTTTCGGTCCAGCTGAGATCGGCCGGATTACATGGGTGGAAGTCTGCATCTCTCGCGGTGATCATGAAAACGCCCTCGTACGGAGTGGTGCATTCGCACCATGGGTGAACCAACTCGACTCAACAGAAGGTACGCATGCAACTAATAATATGCCGTACGGTCTGGGTTGTTGGCACTCGGGAATACCCTAAGCGACACGCGCCCGACCTTGCAGCCACGGGCGGCGTCAAACACCGCGTTGGTGAAGGCGGGTTTGAGAGCTTGCGCAAACAACTTCCGTAGGGTAGCATTCAGGTTAAGCGGTGTACAGTAAGGTAGAGTACGATAAGCCAAGGTACAAACATTGAGGCCGCGACGTTATCCCATCGGTTCCATCAAGGGGGCGTTTTCGCCCCAAGGAGACAAAATGCAACACACCAGGATTCACAAATTTCTTGTCCCCGGACCTCACCGCGTTTTCGCCGGTGCCATGGTGGGCGCGATCATCGGCGCATGCTCTGCGAATGCGTTCGCACAAACGCCCGTTCCATTGAAGATCTGCGTAGTCGACGACCGCTCCGGTGCGGCGGCCGACACCGGCATCGAGAGCCTGAATGGCCTCAACATGGTGATCGAGCCGCTGAATGCCAAGGGCGGCATAAACGGGCGCAAGGTCGAGGTGATTGCCTACGACGGCAAGACCGACCCCCAGTTGACAGCGACCTTCGCCACCCGCTGCGCCGAAGACGACAAGGCGCTGATGATCATTGGCGGCAGCCCTTCTGCCACCGCAGCCGCGATGATTCCCGTCGCCGCCCAGAATTCGATCCCTTATTACATGTTGTCCGCGTCTGCCAATAACCTGACCGACAACGCGGTCTGGCATTTCCGCTTTGGCCCAAAGGCCGCGCAGGATGGAATCGCCATCGCCGACGCGTTCGCCGAAATGGGCATCAAAAAAGTTGCCGTGATCAACAATTCGACGCCTTTTGGCGCCGATGGCGCGCGCTCCACCATCCAGTCCCTCGAAGCCAAGGGCATCAAGGTACTGACGCAGCAGACCTACGACATGGCGGCCACCGACGTGTCGCCGCAAGTGATCAACCTGCGGCAAACCGAGCCGGATGTCGTGCTGGTATTCCCCTACCCGGCGGACGGTGCCCGTGTGGCGCGCACGATGCGGCAACTCGGTATCAAGAGCCCGATCGTGATGCCACGCGTCGGGATCATGGGGGCTTTCCTCAAACTCGCCGGTGACTCGGCCGATGGCATCCTGGTGCCGACGTCGGTGGACATGACACGCCCGGAAGTCGCCAAACTGTACGCCGACTACAACGCCAAGTTCAAGCCCATCCAGCCTTCGCCGTCGCCGGCCCAGGGTTACGACGCAGCAACGCTGGCGGTCAGGGTACTGTCCGACGCCGAGGTGCAAAAGGCGATCAACAGCGGCAATCTCGTCGCTGCGCGCAAAGCGATCCGTGACGCGACCGAGAAGGTCGGGAAGTTTGAGGGCATGCAGGGTCAAAAAGGCGTGGGTTACCAGTTCGGTCCTGGAGCCCAACACCATGGCGTACCGGACCGCCAATTTTTCGTCTTCACCGAAGTTGCCAACAAAGGTGAGAAATTGGTCGTTCCCGACATGAGCAAGCTCAAACCGAAGAACTGAGCATCGGCAGTGCACCGGTTGCCCGCAAGACGGCGGCCGGTGCATGCCCATGATCGGGCCGAGGCAATTCGAACCGAGGTTAGTCGCCGTCACATGTCTGTGACTTCGGCACCCGGCGCGCGAAACCCTGCGACGCATGGTGGTCGCTCCGACACTTGAGTCTGTTCAATGGAAAAACTTGGCTATCTTCTGCTTGCCGGGATCACGAATGGCAGCGTCTATGGACTGATCGGGCTGTCGCTGTCAATCATTTACGGATCCAGCCGCGTGATCAACTTCGCGCAGGGCGACTTCGTGATGCTGGGTGCGATGTGCGCCATTCTGTTTTCAGTGACGGCGGCGGTCCCGTTGGGGCTTGCCGTGCCACTGGTCCTGGTGGCGGTGATGCTGGTAGCCCTGGGGCTGGACTACGGCGTGTACCGCCCCTTGGTACGCCGCGGTGCTCCACCGCTGACCATCATGATGGGAACCCTGGGAGCTGCCATCGTCATTTTCGGCCTAGCGCTGCAGATCTGGGGGCCAGACCAGCAGTTCGTCCCCACGCTGTTTTCGCTCGAGCCGATGAAACTGGGGATATTGATCACCAACTCCCAGCAACTCGCGATCATCGCCCTGTTCGCGGCCTGCCTTGCAGTCACCTGGTTCATCCTCTACCGCACGCGCTTCGGACTGTCCATCCGCGCGACTGGCGTCAACCCGCGGGTTGCCTTGCTGATGGGCATCCGCTCAGAGCGCATCGTGCAGTTCAGCTTTCTTTTCAGTGCCCTGGTCAGCAGCATGTCCGGCATCCTGGTCGGGCCCATCCTGGGTGGCCAGATCGGCATGGGCCTGATCCTGACCGTCAAGGGATTCATGGCCGCCATCCTGGGTGGCCTCGGCAGCCCCTTCGCGGCCGCGGCTGGCGGCATCGCCATTGGCATGATGGAGTCGCTAATGGCCGGTTACGGCACCAGCCTGTATGCCGAGCCAGCCATTTTCCTGTTGATCCTGCTGGTCCTGTTTGTGCGGCCCTATGGCCTGCTCGGCGATTACGAAGCGGAAAAACGATGACCGCCACATCGAACACCCCGCAGCGCAAGTCCATCACACCGGTCTTCGTCATCCTGGCGATTGCCGCGGTGCTGCCCTCCTTGATCACCAGCGGTTTCCAGCTGCGGCTGGTCATGCTGATCGGGATCTACACCATCCTGTCGATGGGATTCAATCTGCTCTATGGGTATACCGGGCAAATTTCACTCGGCCAGCAGGCCTTCTTCGCGATCGGCGCGTACGCATTTTCGCTACTGCAATTGAAGGCGCAGTGGTCTCCGGTCTGGGCCATGCTGGCGAGCATCGGCCTGTGCGCCGGGGTTGCGCTGTTGATCGGCATCCCGCTGCTGCGCTTGCGAACCCACTACCTGGCCATGGCCACCCTGGCTTTCGGGCTGATCTTCTATGGCGTGGCGATTCGCTGGATCGACTTTACCGGAGGGTCGACCGGTTTGGCGGTGCCGCCGCTGGAGCTCGGCGACACACCCATGAGCAGGGTCGGCATCTACTACGTGATCCTGACCTTCGTGGGCCTGGTGCTGCTGTTGCATGACTTCATCATCCGCAGTCACATCGGGCGGGCATTGCAGGCCATCCGAGACGACGAGACGGCGGCGGCGTCCGCCCTGGGAGTGGCCGTCACCGATTACAAACTGCGCATGTTCGTGCTGGCGGCCGTGATCGCAGGTATCGCAGGCATGTGTTTTTCAGTGATGAGCCTGCGTGTCGATCCGAGCATGAGCGAATTCCGCGTCCTGGTCAGCATCCTGACGATTGCGGTGGTGGGTGGCCTTGGCACACGTTTCGGCCCCATCCTGGGTTCGATCGTCGTTGTCCTGCTGCCGCAGGTGCTGGTGACGTTCGGCGAACTGGAGACACTGGTCTACGGCGCGTTCATCCTGATTTTCCTAATGTTCCTGCCGCACGGGCTGTCGGGATTGCTGGAAAACATGCGCTGGCGCAAACTCTTGCGCACCGGTTCACGTGACGTGGTCTAGCGCTGAGATTAGTCGGCACATGACAGCTGAAGCAAACGGCCAGCAGGCCATCCTAAAAATCGACAAGGCGGTGCGGCGGTTCGGTGGCCTTGTCGCTGTCAACGAAGTGTCCTTTCAGGCGCTGACCGGCCAGGTCACGGGGCTGATCGGTCCCAACGGTGCCGGCAAGTCGACGATGTTCGATCTGGTCACCGGATTGCGGCCGGTGACATCCGGCGACATCTACTTTCGGGACCAACGCGTCACCGATGCGCCGCCCCACACCCGAAGCCCGATGGGAATGGCCCGCACATTCCAGATCGTGCGGCTTTTCCACGGTATGACCGTGCTGGAGAACGTGCTGCTCGGGCTGCATCCGAAGTTTCCGGACGGCATTGTTCGCGCACTGTTTTCCAGCCGAGCCCTGGCGGCGCAGGAACGCAGGGCGCGTGAGCGCGCGATGGAGTTGCTCGAATTTGTCGGGCTGGCCAGCCGTGCCGCCGACGCCATCGGTCACCTGACGCTGGGCCAACTTCGCCTGGTCGACATCGCCCGCGCGCTCGCCAGCGACCCTACGCTGCTAATGATGGACGAGCCGGCGGCCGGATTGAACGACGCTGAAACAAACAATCTGCTGAACATGATCCTTGCGCTCAAGGCGCGGGGAATGGCGATGCTGGTGGTCGAACACGACATCGACTTCATCATGTCGGCCTGTGACCGGATCGTGGTGATGGACCGCGGCGCCAAGATCGCCGACGGAACACCTGACGCGGTTCGCAACGACGAAACAGTGATTGCCGCCTATATTGGCCGCAAAGCCGCCAATGTTACGCACTGAAAAACTTTTTGCCGGGTACAAGGGCTCCGACGCGCTGCATTCGTTGTCGATCCACGTGCCGCGCGGCGCCATCGTCGCGGTTGTCGGGGCCAACGGCGCCGGGAAAAGCACCCTGATCAACACTATCTCGCGCCTCGTGGTGGCCAACTCGGGGACGATCCGCTTCGAGGACAAGGACATCATCGCCTTGACGCCACCCGCCGTGGTCGAACTGGGCATCGTCCAGGTACCGGAAGGCCGTCAGTTGTTCGCGCCGCTGACCGTTGGCGAGAACCTGAACCTCGGATTCCATCGCCTGTCCCGCGGCAGCGACGCCAAGGCCCACTACAAACGCCGGCTCGACTATGTCTACACGCTGTTTCCGATCCTGAAGGACCGCGTGAGCCAACGCGCCGGCACCATGAGTGGCGGCGAGCAGCAGATGCTGGCCATCGGGCGCGCCCTGATGGCCGACCCCAAGTTGCTGCTGCTCGACGAGCCATCGCTGGGCTTGGCGCCCATGGTGGTGGAGCGCATTTTCGACGTGCTGCAAACACTGAAAAAGGACGGTTTGACGATCCTGCTGGTGGAACAACACGCCGACGAGGCACTGCAGATCGCCGATTATGGTTATGTCATGGCGGTCGGCCATGTACGCGCGGAAGGCCCCGGCAACAGCCTGCGCAACGACGCCACGCTGCAACACTCCTATCTCGGGCGGCCCTCCGAGGCCGGCAAGCCGGCAGGCTGAACGCCGCATCGCCGACCCTCACCGGCGCCGTGTCAGAACGTCTTGAGGGCCATCCCACCGTCGATGGAGATCGTCTGGCCCACGGCGTAACTCAGGCAGCCATCGGCGAGTGCCGCGACTGCGCGCCCGACGTCGGACAGTTCGCCCCAGCGCCGCGCCGGCACAAACCCAGACTCGATCAGCGCCTGGTACTTGGCGCTCGATGAACGGGTCATGGTGGTCGACATCATTCCTGGCCGAACCTCGTAGCAGTCAATGCCCTCGCCCACGAGACGTGCGGCGAAATGCTTGACCATGTGAGACAAGCCGGCCTTGGAGATGCAGTATTCCGCCAATACCGTGCCCACCATGTGGTCCAGCGCAACCGTAGTGATCGTGACAATGGCACGCCGCTTTTCCGCAGCCACTGGTGCCGGGTCGGCCAGCATGCGCCTTGCCACCGCCTGGGTCAGAAAAAACTGGGCGCGCAGATTGACCGCGTTGCAGCGGTCGAAACTCTCCGGTGACACATCCAGAATGTCGCCGCGCGACAGCACCGACACACCGGCGTTGTTGACCAGGCAATCGAGCCGGCCGAAGATGCCATGCGCCTTGTCTACAAAGGCCGCCAATTCATCGACTTTGGCAATGTCCTGCGCTACCGGCCGGGCGCGGATACCCACCACTTCCAGGCTGACGCAGCGCTGGCGCAGCATGTCGTTTTCCACCAGGTCGTTGAGCACCAGGTCGAAACCCTTGGCGGCAAGTTCCTGGGCGATGGCTCCACCCAGGCCTCCCGCGGCTCCGGTAATCAGGGCGACACGTCTTTCTACAGGATTGGGCATCACGCCGGCCTCGGGTGGGCGGATCGGGCCTGGGGACGAACCCACTCGACCGGCATGATCTTCTTCTCGGCAATCAGTTTCATGAGCTCGCTCTTCTGGATCTTGCCGGTTGACGTCATCGGATACTGGTCCACGAAAAACCAGAGTTCGGGCGTCTTCTGCGGCGACAGGTTCTCGCGGCAATGCTGGTACAAGCGGTCGACCGATGGCGGTTGGCGGCCGTCTTTGGGGAGGATCACTGCGGCGACGATCTCACCCCATTTTTCATCAGGAACCCCCAGCACGGAAATCTGCGATACCTCGGGATGGTCGAACAACACATCCTCGATCTCCTTCGGATAGAGGTTCATTCCGCCACGGATGATCATGTCCTTCAGGCGTCCCGTGATCTTGAGGTAACCACGCGCATCCATGCTGCCGAGGTCACCGGTGCGCAGCCATCCATCGGCGCGCATCGTGAAAAGCGAGGCCTCGGCCTGCCCGAAATAACCGCTCATGGTCTGGTAGCCCCGGACCCAGATTTCGCCTACCGCCTCAATCGGCACCAGCGCCTCGGTCACCGGGTCGACTATCTTCACCTCGACATGCGGCAATGGGCGCCCGACCGTCGTCGTCTGGTCCTCGACCGAGTCATCGGGCGAAGTGAGCGTGATCGGCCCATTGCTCTCCGTCTGACCGAAGATGATGCAGAACTGGCAGCCCAGGGTATCCTGCGCCCGACGCACCAGGGCAGCGGGCACATTGGCGGCACCGGAGAGGATCGTCCTCAGGCTGGAGCAGTCGCGCTTTAGGCGATCGGGGTGGTCAAGCAAGGCCACGATCATGGTGGGCACGATCAGCGTGGCCATGCAGCGCTCGGTCTCGATCAGTTCCAGCATCAACCCGGGATTGAATTCGGGCATCAGCACAAAGGTGCCCCGCCTGGAATACGCCCCGATCTCCGCCACGACGTCGCCGGCGATGTGGAACATCGGCATCGCGTTGAGCCACACGCCGCCATCCGGAAAATTGGCGCGCAACGCCACATTGCGCGAGGTGTTGATCACGCCGCGGTGGTGCAGGCACGCTCCCTTCGGGAAACCCGTGGTGCCGGACGTGTACTGGAGCTGAAGGGTCTGGTCGGGCTTCACGTCGGGCAGCACGCGATCCGGTTTCGCCGCCGCGAGCAGGGCGTCGAGTTCCTCCATCGCTAGGGTGGCGCGCAAAGCCGGCAGGCGAGGAAGCACCTGCTCCACCAGCGCCCGAAGGTCCTTGCCACGGGACGACGCGGCGAAAATTAGGCCCGATGCCTCGGAGGCCTTCAGCACGAACTCCAGTTCCCGCGCGGTATAGGCCGGATTGACAGGTACCAGGACCAGGCCGGCAAAACTGACGGCGTGCTGCAGGATGACCCACTCCGGTTTGTCAGGGGCGAGAAACGCGACGCGCTCGCCTGGCGTGAAAATCTCGAGCAAACCGCGCGCCGCGCGCTCCGAGACATCGACCAGTTCGCGGTAAGTCCATCGGCGGCGGCGGGACGCATCGGCAATGCCCTCGACCAAGGCGATACGATCGGGCACTTCCGCAGCGTTGCGACGCAACAGGTCACCGAGGCTGCAGTCCAGCAGATCCTGTGTTGTATCGGCCGGCAGATGGGAAGTGCGAGCCTCAGAAGGCGGGTTCATGGTGTTCGGGCGGGCGTGCCGGCCTGACGACCCCGGGCCAGTACGTCGGGCATACGGGATCGGTGGAAGCCTTCGAAGGGCTGGCTGTTCTGGTGGCGTTGCAGGTTCCAGGTGGTGCGCGCATTAGGTGCACCGCCATCGACACGCAGGCAGGTGCCCGTGATGTAGGCCGCGGCCGGCGACAGCAGGTAGACGATCGCGGCGGCGACCTCGGCCTCGGTACCGAAACGCTGCATCGGCACGCGCTCTGCATACTCGAACAGGCGATTCTGGATCTCGGGTGCGTAGGTGTCGAAGCCGCTGGATGCAATGCCGCCCGGTGCGACGGAGTTGACACGCACACCAGCTGCCGACCATTCACAGGCTGCAGTCTCGGTCAAGGTCAGCATGCCGCCCCTTGCAGCGCCAGAATGTGCAAACTCGGGCCACCCATGCCAGATGTCGGCGATGATGTTCACGATCGCGCCACCGTTGGCTTCCATCCAGCGGTTGTAGACCTCGCGCATGAAGATGAATCCGCCGGTGAGGTTGTTGCGCACCACGGCCTCAAACCCTTTGGTGCTGATGGTCTTCATGGGTGTGCGGTACTGGCCACCGGCGTTGTTGACCAGCGCGTCGATGCGGCCCTGCTTTTGCAGGACGGCGTCGATGGCACTGATCACCATGGTTTCTTCACGGATGTCACAGACCTGCGACAAGGCAACGCCGCCATCCTCCCGGATCTCTGCTTGCACCTGGGCCAGTTTCTCCGCATTGCGCCCCATCAGCACCACAGTCGCGCCCAGGGCAGCGAGTTCGTGCGCGGTGCAGCGGCCGATGCCGCTGCCGCCGCCGGTGACGATGATGGTCTGCCCGGCGAACAAACCGGGCTTAAAGACCGACTGGTACGGCATGTCTGATTCCTTCGCCAGACTCAGAGAACGAATCGTCCGAACGGGTGGGTACTGCTGATGCCACCATCGGCCGCGATCAATTGCCCATCGATATAGGCACTGTCATCGCTGGCCAAAAAGGCCGCCACCGCTGCGATTTCCTCGGCACGCCCGGTGCGCCGCAAGGGCGTGAGCGCGCCCATCTTCGACTCCGAGCCCTTGGCACGGGCGTAGTCAAAGGTGGCCTTGGTGAGTTTGGTCTCGACCAGCCCCGGCAAGACCGCATTGACCCTTACGTTGGACCCTGCAAAAGCGTTGGCGGCACCCATGGTGAGGCTGTTGACGGCAGCCTTCATCGCGCCATAGGCCACGGTGCCGCCATTGGCGCGCAAGGATCCGGTCGAGGAGTTCAGGATGATCGAGCCCACGCCCAGGGGCACCATGTGGCGGCCGGCGTACTTGACGGCCAGAAAGGAAGTCAGCACGTTGTCGCGGAACTGCCCTTCCCAGGCCTCTACCGTCTGCTCCAGCAGCGGCACCACGCGGTCGGTGTTGCCGGCGTTGGCGAACAGAATCTCCAGGCCGCCGAGTTCCTGTACGCAGTAGGCGACCGCGGCCGCGACCTCGTCCTCCTTGGTCGCATCGGCCACAAAGAAGGCCGCGCGACCGCCGGCCGCGCGCACCATTTGGGCCGTCTCTTCGATGTTCTCGCGCGTGCGTCCAACGGCGAGCACATGTGCGCCCTCGCTGGCAAAACGCAATGCGCTCGCGCGTCCGATGCCGCTGCCCGCGCCTGTGATCAATGCCCGTCGTCCTTCAAGTCGCCTCACGTTGATGCCCCCATGGTTGAACCGCCGCGAATCGCCCTCAGGCTGCCGAGATGCCACCGTTCACACTGATTGCCTGGCCCGTGAGCCTGGCGCCGTGGGGGCCGGCGAGAAACACGATCATGGCCGCCAGATCCTCGGGCTGCACGAGACCGAGTTGGGCCATCTTGACCGCCTTGCCGAAAAGCTTGCCGGAAAACTCATCCGCCATGACATTGCCATAGGTGATGGTGCCCTCGATGATCGAGGGCGTCAGGCAGTTGACACGGATGCCGTCGCGCTTGCCTTCAATCGCCAGCGTGCGGGAGAACATGATGATCCCGGCCATCGCGGCGCCGAGTACCGACTCACCCGGTGTGGCGACCTTGCCGGCGTCGGATGCGATATTGACGATCACGCCCATTTTGCGCTCGCGCATCCACGGCCACACCAGGCGGCAGGTCAGGATCGGGGCCATCAACTGCTTGAGAACGATCTGCTGCAGCTGTTCAAATTCGATGTTGTGGAACAGCTTCGGGCCGTAAGGGCCGACAGTCGAATTGACGAGTACGTCGACAGCGCCAAACGACGCCCGGGCGGCCTCGCAGACGCCGCGCGCCTGGTCAGCCTCGTTGCAATCGCCCGCGAAGAACTCGACCCGTGCCGTGGGAACCTGTGCCAGAACCGCCGCCCGCGCGCGCGCTCCGCGCGCTGCATCGCGGCCGTTGATTCCGATGCGAGGCACACCGGCACGGGCAAAATCAATGGCGGTCGCGAGACCAACGCCCGAGGTTCCACCGGTGATCAGCACGCTCGCATCCTCGAGTCGCAACGCCTGGCGTGACACCGCTTGGTTCATGTTCTGCTTCCTTGGTAGTTGGAGGGGTGGACTTTAATACATTAGCGTACGATAAGCAAGCGTTTGTGTTTGCAATCCAATACCATGGCGGCGGTCGCTGCGGTTGGGGCGCGCGCCAAATCGGCCCTGCGCGCCCTGCAGGAGTGCTCAGGCCAGGCAGCTCATCGCCGCTGACCGCGGCGCACGTCGATGGTCTCCAGCATCGCCTCAAGCCGGCTCTCAAGCATCGCGTCCTTGTAGAACGCGGCGTCCGCTGTGTCGCCTTCGAAGGTCATCGTCTGGATGCCGGCGCGCTGGGCCATCTGCGACATGACATTTTGTCCGTTCGAGAACGAGCGACAGGTCCGGGTGGCGTGGAAGACGATGCCGTCGATCGCGTAGTCCTCGCAATCCTTCAGCAGCAACCCGCCCATGATCTTCGCGCTGTGGTTGGACGGGCACAGCAGGTAGTGCTTGGCCATGCCCAGGATCGGATCGTCCTCGTCGATCAGCTGCGGCTCGTGCCAGAACGAGTTATGGGTGTAGCGGCCACACATGACAGCGGCATCGTGCTGCGCGAACTTGTTGGCCAGCCAGCCCATCTTGTTCCAGTTCATGAAGCCGTCGAAGGCGAGCCGGTAACGCTCGTTCGGCAGCGCGACGACCCCGTCTTTCAGGCGCTGCGCGACCTCGTCTCTGACACCGGTAAAGTAGTCCACCAGGGCCTGATTGCCGGGCAGGAAGTTGATGTGGGCAACGCTGGCGATCCAGTCCCAGTAGGTCGCCGGCGCCGGCTTGGCCCGGCACATGGCCATCGCTTCCAGGCGCAACTCCGAAGCGCGCTTGATGTAGTGCATCGATTCGCGCAACACCTCCCAGTTGAACTTGCGGCCGGTCTGGACCTCGAGGAACTCGATCAGCTTGTGAAGCTGCCTGGCCACGTACTGCGAGGCGTCCTCCCATTCCTGGCCACGCAGGTAGCCGGCGTCGGGCTTGTTGCCCCACATCAACGGGTACGAGACCTTGAAGAACGGCAAGGTCTTGTTGAAGAGGCGGTAGGAGATTTCGTCCCACTGCTGGCCCGTACTGCAGCCTGCGTAGGCGTTGACGAAGAAGTCCGGCACCGGAAGGCGGCCGGCCAGGGTCTCCTGGTCCACGGCGCCCACGACGCCGCCCTCCTCGGCATACCCGGCGCCGCGCAGCGTCAGCACGGCGCAGCCCAGTGTCGTGCGCGCATACGAGCAGAGCTCGTTGATGTAGCCGTACTCCTCCCCCGCGAGCTGCGCCGGGGCCTCGAGGTGCATGGCAGCCAGCCGCGCCCCGAAGGCCTCGCCGTGACACCATTCGATGCCGGCCGCCTGGAACAGGGGGTTCACGGCCGCGCCGTTATACCAGACGACTTGCACGCCGCGCTCGCGCGCCGTGAAGATGCGGTCCCAGTAGTCCTTGATCATCTGCCCGCCGTTCTTCGTGCTCGAAAGGCGGTTCGACAAGGCGGCCGACGCGGGCTTCGGTTTGCTGATCTCTATGACGGTCATGTGTTTCTCCTTTGATTCCAGTGGGTTGATGTCAGGCCGTTGCCGGCGATCGCGCGGCACTGCGGCGGACATGCTCGAGAAAGGCCTCCATCCGGGTGCGGATGGGTTCCATCGCAATGCCCTCGTGCTCGGTCTCGATCAGCAGATGAGGAACCTGGCTGCGCAGGAGCGCCTTGCGCAATTCGGGGTAATACAACATGTGCGGCTCGCAGAACTTGGCCATCAGGATGACGACGCCCGCCGCACCGCTCTCCTTCAGCGACCGCAGCAGGTAGCTCTCCCAGTCAACGTTCTTCTGGGCCCGCGTGGCGCAAGGCACCTTGGTGTTGCGGTCGAAATACCAGCGGGTCAGCGCATCGACCGGGTCGCCGTCCTCCGGGACGTCGGTCGAGATGTAGCGAAAACCGGTGTAGAGATCGTCATCGACGACGACCGCACCACACTCTTCGATCAAGTCCAGCAGTTCCGGCCTTGGTGCGTGGCAGAAGTGACCCGACAGGTGCAGCCGAACGAGCTCCGGATTCGTCATTCGCTCGTCTTCCAGCTGTCCGACGAGGCCGGTGAGGATCGCGGTGTGCTCCTCGATGTCCATCACCATGCTGGACTTGACCAGCATCTGCATCTGCGACGCGGTGATCTGGGTGCGGCCGGAGCGCCGCAGGTCGTAGACCTGGCGCAGCAGTTGGCGATTGCGGTTGAACAGGCGAATGCTGTGGGCCAAGGCCTCATTCGAGATGCTCACGCCGCAGAGTTCGCCGAGTTGCGAGCGCAACGATTCGACCTTCTTGCGGACCTCGGGTGGCGTCCATTCCTCGTCCATCGACGCGGTGTACTGCGCGAGGAATATCGGCTTGTCCGGCAACTCGAAGCGAATCGCATCGACCGCACCGAGCAGTGCGACGCAGTGATCGACCAGGAAGAAGGCATCGAAGACACCGAACTTTTGGGTCGCCGCCTGGTCCGTGAGGCTGCGGGTGTAGCCGCAATAGAACTCGTACAACAGGGTTCTGCCCAGCGTGATCGGCGCGCGGTCCTCCTGCACCACGACCGGCAGTGCGCCGGCCGCATGCACCAGTTCGCCAGGGAAGTTCATCGGGAACGTGCCGATGACTTTGCGCTGATGAGTTTGTTTCCAGCTCTGGGCGTACGCATTTGGGTCTTCTGCGATGCCGGCCAGCGTGGCGATGGTTTGCAATGCGTCAAGCATGTCATGCCTCTGCGGGTTGGGGGGGTTGCTCTCGGGAGTCGTGCGGGTCGCGGCCAGGCGTCTTACCTGGCATTGGCCGGCCTCAAGCGACGAGGCGACGTCGCGCATCCATGGTTTCGATCATGGCCTCGAGCCGGGTGTTGAGCAGCTCATCCTTGTAGAACGACTCGTCGGCCACATCGCCCTCGAAAAACATCGCCTGCCGACCATGTTCCTTAGCCGAATCGGCGATCAGAAACTGCGAGTTGGACATGCCCCGGCAGGTGCGCGACGCATGCATGACCATGCCGTCGATATTGAACTTGTCGCAGATCTTCTCGATCTCGCCGATCATGATCGGGGCCCCATGGTTGTTCGGGCAAACCAGGTAGTTCTGCGCCATGCCCAGCACCGGACTCTTCAGGTCGATCAGACCCGGCTCCTGCCAGAACGACATGTGGGTATAACGCCCGGCCACCACGCAGGCATTGACGGCGGCAAACTTGTCGGCGAGCCAGCCAACCTTGTTCCAGTTCATCATGCCGTCGAAGAATAGGCGGTATTTTTCGTCCTTGACGGCACCCTCGCCATTGGCGATACGCTGCTGGATCTCGGCCTTGACGCCCTCGAAATACGTCACCAGATTCTGGTCGCCGGGCAGGAAGTTCACCGGCGCAATGCTGACGATCCAGTCGAAGAAACTCGCCGGCGATGGTGTTGCGGTGCACAGGTCCATTGCTTCGAGCCGCAACTCGGCCGCCTTCTTGACAAAACCCATGGTCTCGCTGAGGCGGTCGAAGTCGAACTTACGCCCGGTGTGTTCCTCCATGAATTTGGTCATGGCCACCAGCTGGTCGGCCACGTACTTGGAGCGCTGGCGCCATTCCGAACCGCGGATGTAGCCCGCATCGGGCCGCCCGCCCCACAACAGCGGAATCTGGATCGTGAACATCGGGATCTTCTTGCCGAACATGCGGTAGGTAATGTCGTCCCACTGCTGGCCCGTGCTGCAGTACGGGTAGGCATTGATGATCATGTCCGGCAAGGGCAGCTTGCGCATCAGTTCGGCGCGCGCTCCGGTGGGGTCGATGCCCAGCGTTCCGTTGTCGAGCTTTTCGCGGTCGAGCAGGGCCTGGCCGATATGGGTGCGTGCGTAGGAGCAGAGTTCGCGGTCGTAACCACGTGCTTCGCCGGCCTGCTGCGCGGGGCCTTCGTCATGGCGCGCCGCCAGATTCGCTGACCAGGCCTCACCATGCACCCAGGCCACATCATGGGAATGGAAGAACGGCGGGATGTAGGTGCCGTTGTACCAGACCACTTTCTTGCCCTGCTCCTTGGCGCGGAACAGGTTTTCCCAGTAATCGTTGACGAGCTTGCCGCCAAAACGCGTGCTCTTGAGGCGGTTGGCGCGTTCGCCATTACCGAAAACCGGAACGGCCGAAGGCCTGTCCGCAACCATCTGCTGGGTAGATTCCATCATGTGTTTCTCCTGGTTAAACAGTTGCGTCGATCCGCGCCACAGGCGCGGCCGCCGCACGGCGTCCGACAATTTCAACAAATGCATCGACGCGGGTCTTGAGGGACTCGAGCGCCACACCCTCGTGTTCGGTCTCGACCAGCAGATGCGGAATGCCGTGTTTCTCGAAGGCTTCCTTGATCTCCGGGTAGAAGAACATGTGTGGCTCGCAGAACTTCGCCATCAGGATGATCAACCCCTGCGCGCGCGACTGCGCCACGGCCTTGAGCAGGTACTGCTCCCAATCGAGCCCCTTGACGGCCCGGGTGGGGCATGGCACTTTCTGGCTGCGCGTCAGGTACCACGACGCCAGCGCGTCGATGGGCGAGCCGGTTTCGTCGATGTCGGCAAAGATGAATCGGTAACCGGTGTAGAGGTCATCATCGACAACCGTGCATCCGCAGTCCTCGAAAAGGTCGAGCAGAGCGGGCTTGGGCGCATGGCACATGTGGCCAGACAGGAAGACCCGGACCGTGCGCGCCTTGGGCGCCGCATGCACCAGGCCGGACACCAGCTGTTCCAGCAACGCCGTGTGTTGCGCCTTGTCCATCACCATCGACGACTTGACGATGTGCTGCATGTTGCGGGCCGAGAGGTTGATCTCGCCGGTACGGCGCAGGTCGTACAGCCTGCGCATCAGGCTGCGGTTGCGGTTGAACAGGCGGATCGAGGCATGCACGCTGGCCTCCTCGATCTTGGTGCCGGTGAGTGTCTCCAACTCGAGCCAGAGTTGCCGGAAGGTACCGCGCGTCTCCTCCATGGCCCAGTCGGCATCCAGAATCGAACACAACTGATTGAACAGGATCGGCTTGGTCGGCAAGTGGGCGCGTATCACGTCAGCCGTGCCCAGGAGTTGCACGCAGTGGTCGCCGAAAAGAATCGCGTCCAATACCTCGAACTCACCACGCAAAGCCTGGTCGATTAGGCTGCGGTTGTAGCCGCAATAGAAACTGAAAACCTGGCTCTGACCGATGGTGACAGGCTCGTCGTCCTCCTGCACCACCATCGGCAGGGCGCCCGCCGCATGGGCCAGTTCCCCCGGAAAATGCATCGGAAAGATACCGATCACGCGAGCGCCGGTTTCCTTTTTCCACTGTCTCACGTAGTCCAGTGGCCGGGCTGCCACCTGCGCAAACGTCGCCAATATGCTTTCCATGGGCACCTTTCTCAACTGTGTCGAACGATCAAGTGCGCTGGCGCCGCCCGCCATGCACCGCCGGTTTCAGCGCTAGGTTACGGCATTTCATGTGATAAGTCAAACTCACCTAAATTCCATGCTGAATCCAATAGGTTGATTTTCAGGAGGAATATACATAGCAAATCTCTATTTTTTCCGAATGGTAAGTGTTACTCAGTGCCAGATGGGTTTTGAGTCAAAACTTGGCGACCGGCAGAATCGCTTTGGTACGGATAGCGTCCACCAACTTGAACTTCTGCAGCTTGCCGGTCTCGGTCCACGGGAATACGTCAACGAAGTACCAGATGCGCGGCGCCTTGTAGAGCGCAAGCTGCTCGCGGCAAAACGCATGCAGTTGCGCCGGATCGGGCCGGTTGGCCCCGGAGCGTGGCAGGATGACGGCGCCCACCTGCTCCCCCCAGTACGGGTCCGGCACACCCACGACAGCCACGTCAGCAACCCCCGGATATTCGCGCAGCAGGGTCTCGATCTCGCGCGGGTAGATGTTCTCGCCGCCACGGATGATTAGGTCCTTGATACGCCCGGTAATGCGCAGAAAACCACGCGCGTCCATGGTGCCCAGGTCACCGGAATGCAGCCAGCCATCGGGCCTGAGTGTCTTGGCGGTTTCTTCCGGCATGCTGAAATAACCGACCATGGTCTGGTAACCACGCACGCAGATTTCGCCCGGCTGCCCGAGCGGCATGACCGCGCCGGTCTCGGTGTCGGCGATCTTGACCTCCACATGCGGCATCGCCTGCCCGATCGTCTCGGCCTGGTCGTGCGGCGAATCGTCCGGGAACACACCGGTCACGACACCCTGCATCTCGGTCTGGCCAAAGATGTTCGCGATCGAGCATCCCAGTTCCGCGTCGGTGCGGCGGATCAGGCTCGCTTCGACCACGGCGGCACCGGACACCAGGTTCTTGAGCGTACCCAACCGGTAATTGTTGCGCTCCGGATGCGCCAGCAGCGCCTCGATCATGGTGGGAACCAGCAGGGAGTAGGTACCGCCTTCGCGCTCCACCAGGGACATGTAGAGCTCGGGCGACCATTCGGAGGCCAGCACGTGGGTGGCGCGCCGCATCACGGCCCCCACGGCCGCATGCCCCAGCGCGCCGATATGGAACATGGGCATGGGGTTGACGAACACGCCGCCTTCAGCCAGTCCCCCACGCTCCTGGGTGAAGTACGCCATGTTGACAATGCCCTTGTGGTGGAACATCACCCCTTTCTGCGCGCCCGTGGTACCCGAGGTAAACATGATCACGCAGACATCCAGCGGATCGACCGGCAGCAAGTCGCGCGATGCAGCTTGCCGCGCCATCTGCTCGACATCGGTGATGGGAATGATGTGGCGAAGGGCCGACAGCCGCTGCGCCACTTCGCGTGCCGCGCCCGGCATGTCGAAGCCCCGGTATCCATCCGCAACAAACAGACCGGCCGCGCCGGAGCGCTCCAACACATAGTGCAACTCACGCGTCTTATAAGCCGGATTGACCGTCACCATCACGATGCCGGCCAGGGCACAACCGTAGAACAACAACTGCCACTCCGGCACGTTGGGCGCCCACACCGCGACCCGCTCACCCGGCTCGAACCGTTCGAGCAAGGCGAAGGCCACCCGCTCGGACGCGGCGACGAGTTCTGCATAGGTCCAGCGGCGGCCCGCGCGTCCGTCGCCAAGCCCTTCCACCAGCGCCAGCCGGTCCGGCGCCACCAACGCAGCCTCGCGCAAGGCGCGCCCAAGCGTCCAGTCGAGCAGCGATCGCGACGTCTCCGCCGGCCAATAGGACTCCGTCAACTGGGTGGAAAGATAAGCCCGCGGTTTGGCCATTGCTTGTGCCCTGATCTGGTTAGCATCGCCCATCATAGATGATACGATAGCGTACTATGTGTGTGCGCAAGAATCACACGCTGCCGACTCGTGACCCTATCGAGGAAAAACACAGATGCGCAAAGACGCAAGCGGATGGAGTGTCCGGTTCAGTGACGAAGAAGCACGGCAACTTCGGGCCGCCGGCGTCTGGCGCGGCCGGACCATCGTCGACGATGCCACCGAGGCGGCTGACGCGGTACCGGACCAGATCTGTCTGCGCGATGGCGCGCGCGCCATCAGCTACCGCGACATCCTGCTGGAAGCGCAGGCCTTGGCCGCGGGACTGGCCGAACGCGGCCTGCGCCCGGGCCAGGTGGTGGCGTTCCAGCTTCCGAACTGGATTGAAGCAGCGGTCGTGAACATTGCCGCCGCCATGCTCGGCCTGGTCGTCAACCCCATCGTGCCGATCTACCGGGACAAGGAAGTCGCCGAGATCCTGACCGATTGCGGCGCCAGGGTGTTATTCGTGCCAACGGTGTGGCGCAATTACGACCATGCCGCGATGGCCGAGCGCGTGCGCGCCAGCACACCCGGGCTCGCGTTCATCGTGCACGTGCGGGCCGGCGCGGCGGCAGCGAACCTGTTGCGGTATGAAGACCTGCTGCGCCCCGCCGGACAGCCATCGCCCATGGTGGCGCAGGATGCGGACGCGATCAAGTTCGTGATGTACACCTCGGGCACGACCGGACGCGCCAAGGGCGTGCTGCACACCCACAACACGCTGGCCCGCGCGCTGGCGGGATGTATGGAGTTCTGGCGGATCGGTGCCGGCAGCGCGATCCTGATGCCATCGCCGGTTTGCCATGTCACGGGGTACCTGTGGGGGCTGGAATCGCCGTTTTCCTGGCGCACTCCCGCCATACTGATGGACCATTGGGACGCCACCCAGGCGACCGAGTTGATCGACCGGTTCGACGTCGCCCTGACCGTCAGCGCCACGCCCTTTTTGTCCGAGTTGCTCGCTGCCGCGGCCAGCCGCCAGACCCGGCTGCCGTCGCTGCGGATCTTTGCCTGCGGTGGCGCGGCGGTTCCGGCAGACCTGATCCGGCGCGCCAATGATTACCTGTCCCACGG
Organism: Betaproteobacteria bacterium; assembly: GCA_031403955.1. Classification (GTDB taxonomy): domain Bacteria; phylum Pseudomonadota; class Gammaproteobacteria; order Burkholderiales; family Burkholderiaceae_C; genus CAISIP01. The sequence continues at coordinate 11,297 of JANNGR010000410.1, read as the reverse complement.
GCGGGCGTTCCGGGTCTACGGCGCCACCGAGGTGCCGATGATCGGCAAGGGTTTCGTCGACAGCGGCAGCGCGGAACTGGCCGCCGAAACCGACGGAAAGATCAGCGACTACGACGTTCTTGTTGTAGACGACGCGGCCGTCCCGGCGCCCGACGGAACAGAGGGTGAAATCATCGCGCGCGGCCCTGCGCAATCGGTCGGGTATGTCGACCAGGCAGAGACCGCCAGGAGTTTCGACGCACGGGGCTACTTCCATACCGGCGACCTGGGGTACCGCACATCGGACGGCGCCGTGGTGATCACCGGTCGCAAGAAGGACCTGATCATCCGGGGTGGGGAGAACATTTCCGCCCGCGAAGTCGAGGACATCCTGCTGCGACATCCAAAGATTGCCGAGGTGGCCGTGGTCGCGATGCCGCACGCCCGGCTGGGGGAAACCGTGTGCGCCTGTGTGGTGGCAGGTTCGGAAGTACCCACGCTGGACGAAATCCTCGCCTACCTGGACCAGATCGGCATCGCGCGCCAGAAACTCCCCGAGCGCCTGGAGATCTTCAAGGAGTTTCCGATGACAGCGGCCGGAAAGATCAAGAAGGACATTCTTCGCGCCGTGGTCGCCGGCAAACTGCGCGACGAACAAACACGCGCGCCCACCATCCCCGCAACGAAGGCCTCCCCACCATGAACAACCGCCTCGACCACATCGCCATCTTCGTGCGCAAGCTCGAGGATGGCATCGACTTCTACCGCTCCGTCGTGGGGCTTGGCGAACCAGTCGTGCGCGACATACCGGAGCTTCACATCCGGTGTGCGTTCTTCGATCCCGGCGACGGAAGCGCCATCGTCGAACTGGTCGAGTTCTCGGGCCAGGGTGACCTGGCACATGGCGACGTCGTGGTGGCGATCGAAGTGGACGACCTGGACGCCGCGCTGGCGCATTTCCGCGCGAAAGGGGTTCGCGTGTTCGACCAGCCCCCGACACCGAACCTGCCGCTGCGTCGCGGCTGGGTCCTCAAGCGCGACGGCCACGGCACCGTCATCGAGTTATGCCCGCGTGGCGCGGTGGCGCGTTTCGTGCGCGGCGAAACTCCGGTCTGACGCCTTTAAGGGGCACCCATGGATTTCGCTTTCTCGGAAGAACAGAAGATCATGGCCGCCTCTCTGCGCGACTTCGCGACCCGGGAACTGCTGCCCCAATACACCCACTGGGACCGGACCGGCCAGTTTCCGGCCGAGATCTGGAAGAAGATGGGCACGATGGGGCTGCTCGGCATGCGCGTGCCCGAAGCTTATGGCGGCCAGGACTTCGACTGCGTCACAGCGGGCCTGGCCATCGAGGAGACCGCCCGCGGCGACTTCAACGTGTGTTACGGCATCCTCAATTGCAGCTTTGCCGGCGACCTGCTCAGCAAACACGCGGGCGAGGCGGTCAAGGCGACCTGGCTGCCCCCAATGGTGGCGGGCGAAAAGGTGATCTGCGTGTGCCTGACCGAGCCGCAGGGCGGCTCCGACGCCGCGTCGATCCGCACCCGCGCCGAGCGCCAGGGAGACCACTACATCCTGAACGGCGAGAAGTCGGCCGTCACGCTGCTGATGGCGGGCCACGCCGGCATCGTTTTCGCCAAGACCGACCCAGCCGCGGGAGCCCGCGGCGTCTCGGCGTTTCTGGTGCCTTTCGACGCACCCGGAATCACCCGCCACCCCTATTCCGACATGGGCTCCAAGGGGATCGTGCGCGGGTCCATGTTCCTCAGCGATGTCAAGGTGAGCGCTGACAATCTCATCGGCCCGGAGAACGGGGCATTCTCGCGCGTGATGCAGACGTTCGAATACACCCGCGCTCTGATCGGCCTGATGTGCATCGGCGCTGCGCAGATCACACTCGAAGAAACCATCACCTACACCAAGAATCGCGTCGCCTTCGGCCAGCCGATCAGCAAGAACCAGGGGGTGTCGTTCCCGGTGGCCGAGTGGCATGCGCGCCTGACCATGGCCCGCTGGCACTGCTTGCGCACTTTATGGCTGCGGGACCAGGGCCTGCCCCATAACAGCGAGGCCGCGATCTGCAAGGGATTTGTGCCGGAGATGTGCGTGGGTGCGATCCAGGATTGCATGGTGCTGCACGGCCACTATGGCTGGACGCAGGACTTGCCCGTAGAGCAACGCCTGCGCGACGTGGCCGGACAAATCATCGCCGACGGAACACCACAGATCCAGAAGCTAATCATCGCGCGCGAGTTGTTCGGGCGCGAGTTCGTTTGATACGGCCCGGGTGAATCACAATCGGCACCATTGCCAGGAATGCCATCCCGATGCTGACCCCTCAAGACGACCTAATCGGCCACCAACTGCCGACCACTTTCGACCAGATCGACAACAGCGACCCGGCCTGGATGGAGCGCCTGTGGTACACCGGGCACCCGGTGCCCGGCGGCGAAGTCCTGTTCGACCTGGGGCTGGGCTACCACCCGAACCGCAACGTCATGGACGCCTTCGCCGGTGTCGCAGTGCCCGGGCGGCAGTGGAACTTCCGCGCATCGCGCCGGCTGCGGCCCGACCCGTTGACCACGGCGGTGGGCCCGCTGTCGATCACAGTCGTCGAGGGATTGCGCCGACACCGCCTGGCCCTGGGCGACAACGACAGCGGCATTCGTTTCGAGATCGAATTCCACGCCACGATGAACCCGCATGAGGAAAAGTCGCACCAGCGTCGGCGCGATGGGCGCATCACCGAAGACATGGCGCGCGCGCAGCAACTCGGGCGTTACGTCGGCTGGCTCGAATACGACGGCAAACGGGTCGACGTGGACTCGTGGCTGGGCCAGCGTGATCACTCCTGGGGAGTGCGCTCCGAAATGCGCACCGACGAAACCCACCCGCCGCTGACCTTCTACCCGCCTTTCTTCTACTGCTGGACCACCGCGCAGTTCAGCAACCGCGGGCTGCACGTGTTCTTCAAGGAACGCGCGCCGGGCGAAAAGATCTATCTTTCGGGTGAAGAGGTGTTCACCGCCGGCAACCAGGTGTCGGGGCGCAACCAGCTCGCCGATGTGAAGCACCAGGTGGTATGGCAAGACGACCCGCACGGCCAGTCGATGGCGTCGGCCACACTGCAGTTGCGCTTTGCCGACGGCAACGAACGGTCGGTATCCGTGCGCGTGTTACCGACGCGGTACTTTCTCAAAGGCGGCCTGTATGGCGGCCTGGACGGCTGGTTCCATGGCGACGACCGCGGCAAATTGCACACAGCACACGACGCGTGGGACTTGACCGACCCGGCCACACGCTTGCGCGTACGCACCCTGTCCGACCAGGTCATCGAGCTGACCGATGGCGACGAGGTGGGTTACGGCATCATCGAATACGGCGTTGGCAGGGGTTATGCGGCCTTTGCGTCGGTGCAGCGGCATCCTCCCATCTAGCGCATGGCGGGCCGCCTGCATAGGACCGCTCCTGGTCACTGGCGCAGGCCGGGCTCAGCCTTCCGACCCACTGGACATTTCCGCGAACAGGGGGCGAGGGGAATTCTTCAGTTCGATGGCGACCTCGGCACGCATCGCCTCGCGCAGCAGGCGCTCGATCTTCGCAGCCACATCCGGTGCCACCTGGGCGCGAGCGGCATCGAGCTCGGCGAGCCGTGCCGCGATGCGCCGGTTGCCGTCATCACGCAGCGCCAGCAACTCGCCGATCGGTGTCGCAGCGGGTTCGGCAAACGATGCCGGTGGCTCGCCCAGCAACGCAGCCACGCCGTCCAGCGCGCTCCTCTGTGCCTCGATCTGCTGCAACAGAAAACCGGCCGACCAGTCGGCGCGGACCTTGAAGGTGTTGAGAAGGTTGATGACGCCAAACACCTGGCCGCGCGCAAACTCGTCGTCCAGGCGGCTCAACACTTCGGAGCGCAAGGTGGCGCACATGCCATCGATCAGGCGGGGAAAGCTGTTGTTCATGCGAGTTCGATTGTTTTTTCCATCTGGCGCAAACAGGTGGCGATCTGGCTGCCCATCGCCGGCATGCGCATGTCGTTGAAGCGCCCTTCCTCGAAACAGCGTGCTGCCGCCATATGGGTGGCGGCCAGCTTGAGCAGCGACAATGCCTGGTAGTAGCGCAACGAGGCCGTCGACACCTCGAAGCCGACCTTCTCACTGTAACGGGCATAGAACCATTCGGGCTCGGCCAGGCGGCAGATCAGCTTGCTGCCGCCCATGTACATCGGCAGGCTGGCCCAGCCCAGGTCTTCGTGCGGGTCGCCCAGGTGGACTAGTTCCCAGTCCAGGATGGCGGTAATGCGCCCGTTCTCCTCCAGGAAGTTGCCGGTGCGGTAGTCGCCGTGCACGATGGCCACACGCGGCGCGGCGGGTGCGTGCGCCTTCAGCCAGCGGATGCCCCACTCGGCCAAGGGATAGGGCCGCATCGCCCAGCGTTGGATCCGGGCTTGCCAGTATTCGACATTGCGCGCGGCGGCGTTCGCGCTCGTGATTGCCTGGGCCAACTCCGCGATCGGCCGGTCTTGCCAGGGCACACGGTGAAGTGCCGCCAAGGCGTCGACAAACTGTTCGGCCAGGTGTTGCCGGTAGCCGGCTTCCAATCCTGGCTGACCGGCGGCCACCCAGGGCACCACCGCGGCGCCGGACATCTTCTCGCAGAACAGGAACGGCGCACCCAGAATGCTGGCGTCGTCGCTGCTCCAATAGACACGCGGCAAGGGCACGACCGTGCCAACGAGCGACTGCATCGCCAACACCTGCGGTACCGCGCTATAAGGCGCAAACAGGCCATAGTCGGGGCCCAGGCGCAGGATCAGCTCCTCGGGCCGGCCATCGGCCTGCAAGCCGGTCACTGGAACGGCATACGTCAACCATGAGAAACCCACCGGAAAGCGCCGCACGGCGCCGACCCGAACGGCATGGCCGACCTGTTGTTCAAGGTAAATTCGGATACGCTGTGCGAGAACGGATTCGTCGTTGCCGGGGTTCATGGAATCGCCGCGAGTTGGTCGAGGCGCTCAGTATTGCACCGCCGCCCGGCCGATGCGTTCACGCGCGATGATCAGCTTCATCACCTGTGCCGTGCCGTCGCCGATCTCCAACCCCATCACGTCGCGCATGCGCTGCTGGTGCGGCAGGTTCAGGCGTAAATGTCTTCAATCGTCTGCGCATACTTCTCGGCAATACTCTTGCGTCGGACCTTCAACGTCGCGGTCACCTCGCCGTCGTCATGGTCGAGTTCCTTGGTCAGGAGGTGGAACTTGCGCACCTGCTGGACCTGCGGCATCCGGGCGTTGACCTGATCCACCTCGCCCTGAACCAGGTCGCGCACCTGCGGCAGAACGACCAGGCTGCGAAAGTTGGTGTAGACCAGCCCCTGCTGCTCGGCCCAGGCGCTGGTGCTCTCGAAATCGATCTGGACCAGCGCCGAGACGAAACGCCGGCGGTCGGCGATGACGATGGCCTCCTTGATGTAGGGCGAAAAACGCAGCCCGTTCTCGATCTCCGACGGCGTGATGTTCTTTCCGCCGGCGGTGATCATGATGTCCTTCTTGCGGTCGATGATGCGCAGTTCGGGGCCATCCGGGCCATCCACCCAGCACGCCACATCGCCGGTGTGCAGCCAGCCCTGGTCGTCGACCGCTTCACGGGTGGCTTCATCATTCTTGAAATAACCGCGAAACACCACATCACCGTGGATCAGTATCTCGCCATCGTCGGCCAGGCGGACCTCGATGCCCGGGTAGGGCACACCCACCGAACCCACCGGTGACGCATCGCTGCGCTGCATCGTGGTGGCACCCGACGCCTCAGTGAGGCCATACGCCTCGCGGATCGGGACTCCGAGCACGCGAAAGAAACTCAGGATCTCCGGTGCGATCGGGGCGCCCGACGAGATCGCCACGCGGCAGCGGCGCAGGCCCACGAAGTTGAGCAAGGCGCGCAGGATCAGCATGTACCAGAAGGCCCATTGCAGGCGTTGCCCCAGGCTCCAGTTGGCGCGTGATGGTGCCGACGCCCCTTGCAGAACATGCATCGCACGGTGATACAACCACAAGCGCGCGCCCCCGGCCTCGCGCAGCTTGGTCTGGATCGATGCGTGGAACTTCTCCCAGATGCGCGGCACGCCGAAAAACACCTGGGGTGACAATTCACGCAAATCCTCCTGCGCCGTGCGCAGGCTTTCGGCGAAATTGACCACGGCGCCGGTGGCCACGGGAATGTGGATCGAAAACATCTGCTCCGCCACATGGCAAAGCGGCAGGTAAGACACCAGCGAATCCCGTTCGCCGCAACCCAGCACCGTGTTCAGGCCACGCGCCGCCGTACCCAGGCCCCGCCAACTCATCATCGCTGCCTTCGGCCGGCCGGTCGACCCGGAGGTGAACACCATCAGGCCAATGTCGTCGAGCGCCGGGGCGGCGCAGGCCGCGGCCGCGGCAGCCGGGTCGTCGGCCTCGAACTTCCGGCCGAGCGCCACCACAGCGGAAAAGTCAAACATGCCATCGCGATCGTAGCGACGCAGTCCGCGCGGGTCGATCACAACGGTGGCGCGCAACCGCGGCAGGCGCTCGCGCACCGACAACACTTTGTCGAGTTGCTCCTGGTCCTCGCACACGATGATCGGCGCGTCCGAGAGCGCCAGCAGGTATTGCACCTCGGCCGCCGGTGACGTCGGGTACACCCCCGCGGTGATCCCCCCCACCATGGCCACACCGAGCTCGCAAAAAACCCATTCACGGCGGTTCTCGCTGAGCACGGCCACACTCTGCCCGCGCACCAGCCCCAACTGGAGCAGACCCAGACCGAACCAGCGCGACTGGCGCGCGTACTCGGCCCAGGTGACGGTTTGCCAGACGCCAAACTCCTTCTGCCGCAGGGCCACGGCGTCCGGCCGCGTGCGCGCCCAGTGCAGCAACTGCTGCGGCAGGGGCAGTGTTTTCAGGTCGTCGGTTTCCATCAGGAGAGCCACCGCTTGCGCCGCTTGTAATGTTTGACATCGCGAAAACTCACATGTTCTTCGCCGGCGTCGCCCCCGCCCAGGTAAAAACGCTGCACGTCGGGGTCGCCCAGCAGCTTGTCGGTCGGTCCATCGATCACGATGCGGCCGTTTTCCATTATGTAGCCATAGTGCGCCACGCCCAGCGCGACATGTGCGTTCTGTTCGACCAACAGCATGGCCACGCCCTGCTCGCGGTTGATGCGCTCGATGATCGAAAAGATATCCGCCACGACCAGCGGCGCCAGCCCCAACGAAGGCTCATCGAGCAGGATCAGACGCGGTTGACCGATGATGGCCCGGCCGATCGCCAGCATTTGCTGCTCGCCCCCCGACAGGTAACCCGCAACCTGCTTGCGGCGGTCGCGCAGGATCGGGAAATAGCTGAATACCTTGTCTCGGTCTACGTCCCCTCGTTGTCGGCCTGCCATCACGCTTTCCGCGGCCACCAGGTTCTCCTCGATGGTCAGATCGGCAAAAATATGCCGCCCTTCACGCACATGGGCCAACCCGGCACGCGCCAGTTGGTATGCCGCGCGGCCTTTCACGTCGTCGCCGAAGAAGCGGATGTGACCCGACACGACCTGGCCATTTTCGAACGGCAGGATGCCGGACGCCGCCTTCAGCGCGGTGGTCTTCCCGGCGCCGTTGGACCCCAGCAGCGCCACGATCTGACCCTTGGGCACTTCGATCGACAAGCCCCGCAGCGCTTGCACGCTGTGGTTGTAGACAACCTCGATGTTCTCCAGGGTCAGCGCCGCCGAATCCATGTTCAGACTTTGATCCAGCCGCTGGCCGGCTCCATGGTCTTCTTGTCCGGGTCGTATTGGTACATCCGGCCCACCGGTATCTGGTGCTCGCTCAGGTCCGCCAGCAACCCGGTGATGCCTCCCGTGTCCCAGTTCTTCATCGACTCCAGCGCGGCTTTCATGTGCGGCAGTTGCAGGGGCTTGTTGGCCTTGATGCAGCGCTCGGCGATCTCGGCAAAGATCATGCCGCTGAGCCACGAGGAGATGTAGAACGGTGAGGGAATCTTGGTATCGGGCCGGTTCTTGGCCAGGTAGTCGCGCATGTTGTTGATCATGACGGAGTCACCCTCGTGGCCATAACGGTACATGCTCACGCCCGTCAGCCGCACACCCAATGCAGCCATGGCGCTGTAGGCCGGTCGGTCCAGACCCCAGGCGGTACCCATGATCTGCGGATTCATGCCGGCCTCGGCCAATTGGCGTACGAACTCGGGCATCGGGGCGGCGATGTAGCCTTGGAAGACCACGATGTCCGGCCGGGCCCGGCGCAGCTTCGCCACTTCAGGGGCGACATCAACGCCAGACTGCTTGGTGATGATATCGGCCACGATGGGCAGGCCCAACTTCTCCGCCCGCGCTTTGGCGGCGGGAATTCCGTCGCGACCAAATTCCGAATCGGCATAGACGTAGGCGATCTTCGGCTTGGCTGCGGCACCACGCGAGGTGCGCGCGATGTACTCCATGAGCACTTCATGCAAGCGGCCGTAGGTTGCCCCAGGCACCACGTGCTGCGGCATCGTGACTGGGTTGGCGACCTCGGCAGCCAGTGACGTGGAGGACGTCATGATCGAATTCGACGCCACGGCATCCTGCGACACGGCCTTGGCCCACTGCGTGCTGTCGCCATAGAAGAACGACGGCTTTTCGGCCGCCATGATCTTCTTGAAGATCGCGACGCCCTGGTCGAGCTTGAAGCCGCTGTCCTCCGACACGTAACGCAGATTGCGGCCCAACACGCCGCCGTTCGCGTTTTTCCATTGCACAAAGTCATTCAGGCCGAAGTTCATGTCCTTGCCGGCGAAGGAGAACACGCCCGTGATCGGCTGCGACGCACCGATCACGATCTCGCCTTTGTGCGCTTGCGCCGACGATCGGCCAATGGCAAACGGGCCGAGGGCGCCCGCAACTCCGATGGCCTGAACCAGTTTGCGTCTTTGAAAGTCAGCCATAGTTGTCTCCTTGGGTTGTGGATGGTGACGGGGAAATAGGGCGGAGCGGGTCCGCCATCAGGTCTTGAACGGCCACAGGTGGAAGAACCGGCGACCGCGCGTCCAGATGGCTGCCAGGCCATGCGGCTCGAAGATCAGGAAAACGATGATCAGCATGCCGAATACGACCTGGCCCATGGGCAGCAGCAACCCGGCCACGCCGGGAAACCACTGCGAACTCACATGCGCCAGCAGGCGCAGAGCTTCAGGCACGAAGGTCATGAAGAGGGCACCCAACACGCTGCCCAGAACCGTTCCCAAACCGCCGACGATGATCGCGGCCAGGTAGTACACCGACAGACTGAGCAGAAAATACTCCGGCGTAATGGCCCCGTAGAAGTAGCCGAGCAAACCGCCTGCCACGCCGGCGTAGAACGCGCCGATCGCAAATGCCGTCAGCTTGGTGCGCAACAGGTTGACGCCCAGAATTTCGGCCGAGATGTCGCGGTCTCGCACTGCGACAAAAGCGCGCCCGATGTGGGTGCGCGCCAGATTGCGCGCCGCGACTGCCAGTACGAAGGCGCACACGAAGATCAGGTAGAAATTGCGCCGGTCGCCATGAAACTCGAAGCCGAACAGGTTGGCGCGCGGAATGCGGGTGCCGGGCACGCCCCCGGTGACCACGTCCCACTCGCGGAACAAAAAGGTCAGGATGAAATGCGCCGCGAGGGTTGCAATGGCCAGGTAGATGCCCTTGACGCGCAGGCTCGGCAGGCCCACCACCAGACCTAACAAGGCGGTCATCAATCCGGCTGCCGGCAGTGTCAGATAAAACGGCACCCCTTGCTTGGCGAGCCAGGCCACGGTGTAACAACCGACGCCAAGAAACGCGCCATGGCTCAGTGAGATCAGGCCCGCATTGCCGGTGGTCAGGTTCAGGCCCAATGTGGCAATGACATGGATACCCACGATGCAGGCCATGGCCAGGACGTAATCGCCACCCCACAAGGGCATGGACAACAGACACAGCGTGAAGCCCAGCATCCAGGTGCGCGACGTGGACGAATCCCACAGCCGCTCCTCGGACGCGAAGGTTTCGTGAAAGACCGCGGTCCGCATGCCTACAGCCTTTCGATGGTTCGCGTGCCGAAGATGCCGTAGGGTTTGACCACCAGGATCGCCAGCACCACGACAAAAGGCAACACGTCACGGCTCTTGCCGCCAAGGTAACCCGCCCCCAGCGCCTCGATCCAGCCGAGCAGCAGGCTGGCCACAATAGCCCCCAGGATGCTGTCGAGACCACCGAGAATGATCGCCGCGAACACGCCCAGGGCGGCAGACGCGAGCAGGGGCGACAGGCCGGCCGAACTTGCAATTAGCACCCCCGCAACCGTGCCCACCAGACCGGACAGGACCCAGGTCAGCATCTGCGAAAAGTTGATGTTGATGCCCAATGTCGCAGCCGTAACGGGGTCGCTGGCCGTGGCCCGCAACGCGATGCCGGTCCTTGAGTAGCGAAAGAAGGCCAGAAAGGCTCCGATCAGTACCGCTGCCACGGCAAAGTTGCCAAGCATGGTGCCCGGTATCAGTATCTCGCCGAGGTTCAGGGGCGTACGGGGCAGGAGCGTCGGCGGGGAATAGGTGTCACCGCCCCAAAAAGCCTCCACCGTGCCGTGGATGACGCTGGCCATGCCGATGGTGGCCATCATCACCGACACCGGCGGCTGGCCCGAAAGAGGCCGCAACACCACGCGCTCCAGCACGATCGCGAGCGCCGCGATGCCCAGCAATGCCAACGCAAACGCCATCCAGGGCGCGAAGGAATAAGTGACCGCCCCCACGTAATACAGGTAGGCGCCGAGCATCATGAATTCGCCCACGGCGAAGTTCACCACTCCGGTGCCTTTGTAGATCAGCACGAAGCTGAGCGCGATCAGGGCCGTGACGCCACCGGAAAGCAGCCCCAGCAGGCTGTATTCGAGGAACTCGCTCATTCGGTATCCTCCGTGCTGCGCACTGCGGAATTCGCCGTTGGGAACGGCCCGGCGGTGCTCATTGGGTATCCTCCGTGCTGCGCACTGCGGTGCTATTCGCCTTGGGAGCGGCCCGGCGGCTCATGCAGTCTCCGCCGCTGTCGCGCCCAGATATGCCTCGATCACCCGCGGATGGACGCGCACTTCGGCTGGCGTGCCGTTCGCTATCACCTCGCCGAAGTTGAGCACCACCACATGGCCGGAGATGTCCATCACCATGCCCATGTCATGTTCGACCAGCAGCACCGTCACGCCCCATTCCTCCTGCACATCCAGGATGAATCGCGCCATGTCCTCGGTCTCTTCGCGGTTCATGCCGGCCACCG
>JANNGR010000409.1:0-5417 GCA_031403955.1 Betaproteobacteria bacterium | reverse complement strand
GGGATGCGATGCTAGGCGCGGAGCGCGCCGTGTGGCTCTGCCACACAAGCGATTCGCAACAACGCAGCGCGCCCGAAGCTGACGAGACAAATGTGCAAGTTATTCCTGAACGGACCCTTGGTTGCTGGATCGCGAACAGCAGCGGGATCGCGGCGAACGGCAGTTCGAGCGGGTGGCTCGCCGACCTCAGCGTCAGCGTGCCGATCCCGAGCAGCAAGGCACCCGCCGAGAAGCTGGCCGCGGCGGAGAAACACATTCAGTTCACTCCAACGACGTGGCCGGCGGGCTGCTAGCGCCCCGCGAACCAACTCTCAAGACCAGGAACGGCACTCCGGATCTGCGCCAGCGTCGTACCCATGAAGCGCGGATCTTCCGGCAACAGTGGTGGCCGCGGAAAGATGAAATACAAACCCAGACCAGCCAGCCAGACTCCGCGGGTTATCAGCATCCAGGTCGAGGCATGGCGCTTTTGCGGCTCGCCGATCTCGACGCTGCCTGTTTTCACTGTGTTTCCCTGCGGTCAGCGGTCGACGTTTGGTTGCGCCACGCCGGCACAAAACGGGGCGTGCGCGCTGCATAGGCATCGAACTCGGCGCCGAAGCGCTGGCGCATCTGCGCCTCTTCCGTGATCGCCAGCCGCGCATACATCACCAGCAGGATCGGGAACATAACCAGCGTGAGCAACGTCGGCCACTGCAACAGGAAGCCAAGCAGAATCAGCACGAAAGCCACGTATTGCGGATGGCGAATGCGCGCGTAGGGACCGGCCTTGGCCAGGCCATTGCGGCGCTGCGCGTGGTAGAGCACGTTCCAGGCGATGGACAAAAGGTAAAAGCCGAAGCCCAGCAACACATAACTGGCTATGTGCAGCGCGCCCAGGTGCGGGTCCCCCTTCTCGCCCAGAAGCGTCGACCACAGGTGGCCGGAATTGTGGGACATCAGATCGAGGTTCGGGTACTTGGTCTGCAACCAGCCCGACATCAGGTAGATCGATAACGGGAAGCCATACATTTCGACGAATAACGCCACGATGAAGGCACCGAAGGCGCTGAAGGTGCGCCAGTCGCGCGCGGTCTGGGGCTTGAAGAAGCTGAATGCGAACATCAGGAAGATGGCCGAATTGAAGAACACCAGCAGCCACAATCCGTAGGCGGGCGTGTCGTTGCTCATGGCTGTTCTCCGGTCTTGGCGGCCTGGGGTGTCGCCGAGCTTTTCGAATCTTGCTTGCCTGCGCCGTGGTCCGCGTGGCCGCCGCCATGTCCTGCATGGCCGCGGTGCATGAAAACGTGCATCAGCGGGCAGGCCAGCAGCAGCAGGAACGGCAATGCACCGAAGAAATGGGCACGGTGTTCGCTCAGCATGAAGTAGGTGGCGATGGCGCCCAGGACGAGCAGGCCGATGGCGTAACGCGAGCGCCAGAAGCCGGTCGGTTCGGGGTCGTTGCGGGAAGGTTCGTGGTTCATTTTTTCTCCAGCAATTGAGAGTCGATCAACGCGTGAGGCGGTTCGACAACCAGGCGAAGAACGCCCCGGCAAGCAGCGCCCAGGTGCTCAGCACGAGTAGCGCCGTCAAGAATCCTGACCAGGCGAATGGCCGCGGACGAACCATGCCGCTGAAGTCCATGCCGTGAAACAGGTTGTTCATGAAACCCAGAAACGGGCCGGGTGCCAGCGCCCAGACCAGGGCGCAAAGAGCATAAAACAGCCCGACGGTGATGGCCAGCGCAAGGCCGGTGCGAAGTGGTGTCATGGTAGTCTCCCGGTCAATTTGCCGGCACAGCGCGAAGGCGATCCATGCCGGTGCCGGGTGGCCCAGGCGGATTTGCGAGGCTCTACGATGGCGAGCGCGAGTGAGATAACGCGAACGAGTTTCATGGGGGAATCCTTTAACTTGCGGGACAGACCGCAGCGGCAAGGCCGCAAGCTCTGTCCCCAACTGACTAATACGCAGCGCGAGGCGCCGGATCAAACGCCAGAAGCTGGCTATAACGCCAGGCGCACGTAGCGGATTCGGACAGGTAGCCCAGCGGTAGCGGGCTGGAGGCCGGCCGTCGTCCGCAATACCGGGACCATCGGTATTGCCGCGTTCCACAGAACCGCGACAACCGGCGCCGGACCGGGATCGGCCTGATCGATACCGGAGTCCGGCTTGGGCAGAGACCGCGAGTTGTCGTCGCAGACCTTCAAGCATGTCGTACTGGAGGAGTGGTTGAAATCGCCGTGGCCAGAAATGGCCCGGTCCGTACCGGAAGACCCCGCCATAACAACCTGGTAGGTGGTTCGGGGCGCGTCCAGCAGACAGGCATTGGCGACACCGGACGCCAGGGCAAACAGCCACAGCAGCAGCACCAAACATGCGGTGTTGCGCTTGCTGCGGCGGTTTGAGAAGAGCGTCATGTCGGATTCGAATTGCGGACAGTTCATGTTAAGCGGCAGTCGCTGCGGCGGTTTGATCTGTGTCAAGCAATTGCTGGAACAGGCAGCGCGATGCTGCGTTACCGCATTGGACCGAATCAGGGTGCGTGTCGCCTGGTCTGGCCCGGTCCGCTTTTACCGGTCCACAACAGCCACAGACAGACTGCGCCGAGTGCGACATAGTTCAGCAGCATGAACCATGGCGTGTTCCAGGCCAGGCCGTCGAATCCGCGTTCGGTGAACGGATAGAGCACCGGTACGGGGTAATAGGCCGCCGAATGCGTGAACACGTCAATGACGATGTGCGACCACCAACCCAGCAGCGGTATCCACAGCGAGCGCAACACAAACCACAGCGTCAGCGTGACCATGCCGGCCACGATCGCGCTGTGCATGGTGCAGTGCAGGTGGTGCGACAACAGGCCGACCAGGGGCGGCATCGCGGGCTCGTTGCCCGGCATAGCCGTTGCGAACGCCCATAACTTAGCCGCCGAGCCGTCGCCAAACAACCACCATCCCAGAAGCGGCAGAAATTGCACCAGATCGGGCAACGCGGCCAGCCCCACGGCCAAAGCCATGCTGCGTGGCGCGACCGGCTTGCGACGCCGCAACAGCAGCATGCCGGCCCCGGCCCACAAGGTGTGCGCGAGGATGTCCATTGTCAAATCTTAGCCGCTGCGGCGGGGGCCCGCAACCGCTGCGGCCGTCGTCGAGCCGTCTTGCCTGCGCCGGCGCAGCGCGATCAGGCACCAGTGCGGCCCTTGCCGGTTCGTTCCACCGGACGTTTCGTTTCACGCGGCGCATGTACGGGATACGCCACCTGGCGAACCTTTTCGCGGCCCGCGGTTGCTTCGGTCTGGGCATTCAACGGGAAGCGCCGCGGATCCAGGGGCTTGCCTGGCACTTGCGCGTTGCTGGAACCTTTTGGCTGTTTCATGATGGCCTCATGTCGGTGGTTAAGAAGGCTTCGAGATTTCCGAAAGCGCCTCGGCAGCCGGCCGGATTTCAGAACTTTCGACGGCAAAGTCGCCCAGCGCGACGATGCCGACCAGGCGTTTGTCGCGGTCCACGACCGGCAATCGCCGCACCTGGCGCTCGCTCATTATCTTGGCGGCCTGCTCCACCGAGTCGTCCTCGTAGGCCCAGGCGACGCCTTCGGACATAACGTCACGTACTTTGGTAGCGGTGCCCTTGCCTTCGGCGACGGCGCGAATCGTGATGTCGCGATCCGAAATCGTGCCTACCATGCGGTCGTTTTCTCCGACCGGCAGCATGCCGAAGTCTCCGTCCCGCATCTGTTTTGCGGCCTCGGCGATGCTCATATCGGGGCTGACTACTTTCACATCGCGGCTCATCAGGTCTTTAAGTTGCTGCATAACCAATCTCCTTATGTCAGGGTTTTCACACTAGCGGCGGGCTCCGGCAATCGTCTTCTTCGGGCCGGTCGTGGTCTGTGCGCTGGCGCACATTCGGGTGCGTCCCGGCCAATCGATTTGCATCGTTCGGAAACTTTCCTGCCTCGGTGTGCGCCAGCGCACAGACTTTGCACGACGTGCGCCACAGACTGTGTTTCTTGGCCGGATGCACAATCGTGCCGCGACGGACAAACCGGCGCGCTCCACATCCACGAAAGCAAGCATGAACGAACTCGACGGCTACGACATCGAAGACCTGAAGGTGGGCATGACTGCCACCTTCGCCAAGACCATCACCGAGGCCGACATCGTGATGTTCGCCGGCGTTTCCGGCGACAACAATGCGATGCACATAAACGAAGAATTTGCGCAGACCACGCAGTTCAAGGGCCGCATCGCACACGGCATGCTCACCGCCAGCGTGATATCGGCCGCCATTGCCGGCCGGCTGCCTGGTCCCGGCGCGGTGTATCTGAGCCAGAACCTGCGCTTCAGGGCGCCGGTGCGTCCGGGCGATACGGTACATGCCACCGTCACGGTGAAGGAACTGATACCCGAAAAACGCCGTGTGTCTCTGACCACGGTCTGCACCGTGGCCGGCAAGGTCGTGATCGATGGCGACGCGCTGGTCATGCCTACATCCCGAGAAACCCGTCCGGCGACCCCGCGTGCCGGCTAGTTTGCCCCAACCACCACCCTGTTAAGGAGAAATGCGATGGCCAAGGATACGAAGTCAGACACCAGCTTCGATAGTTTCAACCCGTTCGGCGACCTGACGAAGATGCTGGAGCAGTTCAAGGTTCCGGGCGTCGACATGTCGTCGGTTATCGACGCCCGGCGCGCCGACATTGAGGCGCTGGTCGAGGCCAACAAAGCCTCCTACGAATCGATGCAAGCGATGGCGCGCACACAGACCGACATGTTGACCCAGGCCATGCAGGGCATGCAGGAAGCCGCCAAGGGAATGGCCAGCGGCGGCGTGGGGGCGGTTGACCCCACCAAGCAGGCCGAGGTGGCCCGCAAGGCCTGCGAGAAGGTGCTGGCCGACATGAAAGACCTGGCCGAGATGGCGCGCAAGTCGCAGACCGACGCCGTGGCCAGCATGACCCAGCGGGCAACGCAAGCCATGCAGGATTTCAAGCAGATGATGCAGCCGAAATAGGGACCCGGCGCCGCCGAAGACCGGTCGGATGAAGGTCGAGTGCCACAGTTGGCGCGTTGGGCCGCGTCCCGCCTTCACCGTGTGGCCGCAAAGGCTGGCTCGATTCGCATCGGCCATCAGTATGCTGGTGCTGGTTGCCGCGAGCGAGGCTGCGCCGGCCAACCATGCCGGTTCAAATCTGGACCTTGCCACGGTGGATCGTTTCGTCAAAACGCAGTTGGAGAAACATCGTATTGCCGGGCTGGCGCTGGCAATTACGCGCGATGATCAGGTGGTCCATGTTCTTGGTTACGGACGCTCGCGCGACGGTGAACCAGTCACGGAGCGAACGCAGTTTCGGCTCGCGTCGTTGAGCAAGTCATTCACCGCCTTGGCGGTGCTCCAGCTTGTTGAAGCCGGGCAGATCGAACTTGACACGGCGGTATC
>JANNGR010000408.1:0-32699 GCA_031403955.1 Betaproteobacteria bacterium | reverse complement strand
TGCGCTGGCGCTGGCCCTGATCGGCGTGGCGTTCAATCGTTTCTTCTTCCAGCCCGTGCTCGCCACGGCCACGCGCGAAGAAAATTCGATGCTGATGGCGGTTGGCACGGCACTCTTGCTCGAGAACCTGGCGCTGACGATTTTCGGCGAGAAGCAGCGTGGCGTGCCGGCCGTTGTTGACGGTGCGTTCATCTTTGGCGACGTGGCGGAGGGCGGCGCGATCCTGACCTATCCCAATCTGCTGGTCACCTTGGTGGCCACGGTTTCCATCCTCAGTCTGCTCGCGTTCGTACAGTACACGCGGCCTGGGCGGGCATTGCGTGCGGTAGCGCAGGACAAGGAAGCCGCCCGATTGCAGGGTGTCGATGTGAAGGCAACCACTACGCTCGGTTTCGCCATCGGCGCCGGCCTCGCGGGATTGGCCGGCGGGCTCCTGGTCACGGTATATGGCGTCAACGCCGGTGTTGGAACCAACATCTCCACCAAGGCATTCATCATGATCATGATCGGCGGCGCCGGGGTTACCGAGGGGGCCATTGTTGGCGGCCTGTTGCTCGGCTTTGCCGAGGCGATCGGCTATCACCTGTTGCCCGGCAGCGTGACATACCTGTTGATCTTCATAGCGATGGTTGTCTTCCTGGTATTCAAGCCGAACGGGCTGTTCGGAAAGCCGTGGGGCTGAAGCTGGAGCAAATATGAACCCCCAAACTCACATCCGTTCGCTGTCCTCCCAGGGGGCTGAGTGCTGCGGCTCCAAGACTGCCCGCGCAGGCTTGGACAGCACGAAGAACTTTTGCGTCGCGCAGAAGTGCGGTCTGCAAGACCATGCCTCCTTTGAGGCGGCCCGGCAGGAGGCGCCATGAATCCGCTCAAGAAACGCGACCTAATCATTGCGCTGGGCATGCTCGGCTTGCTGCTGGTCCTCCCTTTGGCGGTCGGGCATTCACGCTACCTGTTGTCGGTGCTGATGAATTGCGCCGGCCTGTCTTTGGTGGCCTTCGGGGTCTGGCTGACGTTTACGATCGGGCGCATCAATATCTGCCAGGCCGGTTTCGCGCTGATCGGCGGCTATGCGACCGCGATCCTGTTATCACGTTATAGCCTGAACTTCTGGATAGCGCTGCCCCTGTCCGCGCTGGTGTCCGCGGCAGTGGGCGCCGCGATCGGCAGCTTCATCCTGAAGCTGCGCGGAATCTACTTCTCGATGCTCACGATCTGCGTGACCGAGGGGATCCGCCTGGCGTTCCTCAATGGAGGCAGCTTCACGCAGGGCTCCAAGGGCATTACCGGATTGCCTCAGCCTTTTAACAGCGACTCCGCGCTGCCGATGTATTACCTTTCCGTGGCGCTGCTGGCCCTGGGACTCCTGGTCACCTGGCGTGTGCATTACTCCCGCCTGGGGCGCATATTTCGCGCGATGCGGCTCAACGAGGACCTGGCTGAGAGCTTTGGCACCAATGTGTGGCGCTACCGCGTGGTCGCCTTTTCCATCGCCTGCGCGTTGGGTGGCCTAGGCGGCAGCTACTTCGCGGTCTTCACGCAAAGCGTGTACCCGCAGAGTTTCACGGTCGAGCACAGCATCTACTACATGCTGTTCTGCTTCCTGGGAGGACTTGAGTTTGTCAGCGGCGCGATGATCGGGGCTTTCGCGCTGACCATCCTGTTCGAATTGTTGAGCCAGTTCCAGCAATTCCAGACCCTGATCTATGGCGTGCTGATGATCGCCGTGATTCTGTTGCTGCCCAATGGCCTGATGGCGTTGCGCGCGGCCAAGGAGGCGCGTTGATGAGTACGCCCATCCTTGAAGCACGTGCCATCACCAAGCGCTTCGGCGGCCTAACCGCCAACGAGGACGTCAGTCTGGTGCTGGCCGCGCCGGTTGGCCAGGTGATCGCGGTGATCGGGCCAAATGGTGCCGGCAAGAGCACCTTCTTCAAGATGCTCGCGGGTTTCCTCAAACCCAGCAGCGGGAGCGTGTTGCTGCATGGGCAGGACATTACCGGCATGCCGCCACACCGCATCGCGCGCCTTGGCCTTGTGCGCACGTTCCAGGAAACCACGACGTTCCCGGACCTCACGGCAATGGAGCATGTGTCACTGGCGCACCAGTTGCATCGTGAGGCCAACGACATGGAAGTGGTGCTCGGCCTTCCGCGAGCGCGTGGCGACGAATCGCGCCTAGGCGCGTCGGCGCGCGACATATTGGAGTTGATGGAGCTTTCTTCGGTGGCCGACATCGCGGCGCGGCACCTGCCGCAGGGCCTGTTGCGGCTGCTTGGCATCGCGATGGGGCTGGCGGCCCGACCGCAGGTGCTGTTGCTGGATGAGCCGTATGCCGGCTTGAACCCGGAAGAAACCAACCGCGCGGTCGCCATTACGCGCAAAGTGGCGGCGTCCGGCGTATCGGTGCTGCTGGTCGAGCACGACATGAAGGCCGTGATGGCGATTTCCGACCGCATCCACGTCCTCTATTTCGGCAAGAAGATCGCGGAGGGCACGCCCGAAGAGATTCGCAACGACCCCAAAGTGATCGAGGCCTACCTGGGCCAGGAAGACGAGGAACTCGGGTTATGAACCAAGTACCGCATCTCGAACTCGTCGGCGTCTCGGTGCGTTATGGCGAAGTCCGCGCGCTCGAAAAGGTGAGCCTGCGCGCACCTACCGGGCAGATCATCGCACTCATCGGCGCCAATGGCGCCGGCAAGTCTTCATCTCTGCGTGCGATCACTGGACTGCGGCAGGTCGCCGAAGGCGAAGTGCGGCTCAACGGCCAATGCATCAATTCGTTGCAGCAGCAGGTTCCTACCCACGTGCTGGTCCGTCAGGGCGTGGCCATGGTGCCTGAGGGGCGACATGTATTCCCGTACATGAGTATCAAGGACAACCTGCTAATGGGTGCCTATACCCGCAACGACAAGGCCGCTATCGCTGCCGACCTGGAGCACGTTTGCGAGCGTTTCCCGCGTTTGAAGGAGCGCTTCCAGCAGCAGGGTTCGAGTTTGTCCGGCGGCGAGCAGCAGATGGTGGCAATCGGGCGTGCATTGATGGCCAAACCGAAGCTGCTGTTGCTTGACGAGCCCTCGCTGGGCATCGCCCCGCAAGTGATCCGGTTGATTGCCCGCAGCCTAATCGAAATCAACCGCAAGGACGGCATTACGATCGTGCTCGTCGAGCAGAACAGCCGCATGGCGCTGGCCCTGTCGTCGTACGCTTACGTCCTTGAGACCGGGCATGTCGCCCTTGAAGGACCGTCCAAGGAACTGATGACGAACGAACACGTAAAGCGGCTGTACCTGGGTGGATAATCACGGCGACTATGCGAGCCTTCAACCTGTGACCACCAACGTCACGAACCAGGACATCTACGAGCGCATCTACTCCGCGATCAGCGAGCGCCGCCTGTTGCCTGGGACCAAGCTGAGTGAAGAACGTCTGGCACAGGCATTCCATGCCAGCCGAACGCGCATTCGTGAGGTGCTGATGCGACTGAGTCAGGAACTGATCATAGAGTTGCACCAGAATCGCGGCGCGTTCGTTGCCAGCCCGACGCCGCGCGACCTGCGCGACGTGTTCGCTGTGCGCCGGGCGCTCGAAAGGGCAATCGCCGGGCAGTTGACCGCTCAGTACGCAGGCCAGACGATCGCCATACTTCGCAGCCATCTTCATAACGAGGAGCAGGCACGTGCCACGGGGGATCGGGCCTCGTTGGCACGTCTGACAGGTGAATTTCATTTGCGACTGGCCGAGATTACCGAGAACCGGTTGTTCACCGACAACCTGCGCCGCCTGGTTGCCCTGACAAGTCTGGCGATCGCGCAGTACGACGCCCTCGCGAGCAGTGCCTGTCCGGACCATGAACACGCGGACATCGTCACGGCCATCGAATCGGGCGATGTTCGTCGCGCCGAGCGACTGATGCTCGACCACTTGGACCACGTCGAGCAAGGTATCCAGCCGCCGCGCGTGGAATCGGGCGAGCTCGATTTTGAGCAGATCTTTCAAGTTCGTGAATTGGCGGCGCCTAAGGGCCGAAGCGCGGCTGGTCGCAAAAAAGGCCAGGCTGCCAAATAACGCGGTCGGTGTTGGCATTGGATTTAGCCTGGCGGTCATTTGCCCTGGTTATCTGCTCATGATCGGGCTCATGTTGCACTGAGGTCGTTGTCCATGGAAGTCTCTGGAAATCCAGCCCCAGGGCGTGTTAATCCGTAACTCCCTGGTTCGAGCCCAGGTCAAGGCGCCAAATTTAGAAACTCGCTGTCGAAAGGTGGTGAGTTTTTTTCTTCTTTGGAGTGGCGCCGGCGGGAGCTTCAAGCTTCAACGCTGCTGGAACAGCACCAGTTTGGATTCCCGTACCAGTTCGCCTTTGGTGGCGGTGATGGTGGCCTCGTAGCGCGTGCCGGGCACCGGCACCTGCGACTGGAACGTGAAGACAAAGTTGCCATTCGCGTCGGGGCGCAGGGTTTGATTCAGCACCTGTTGATTGATGCCGAACAGACCAGCCACCGACGTGACCGCTTGTACCTGAACCTCCACTTTCGCATCCGGCGCGGTACGGCCGTGCACTTCGATTGGGCCATTGCCCACTTGCGCATTATTGGTATGACTCGTGATCTGCAGCGGCAATACGGCGGCGGGCAGTGGGGACTGCGGGCCAGCCACGCTGAACGTCCAGTTCTGCCGCACGGCATTGCCGGCGATGTCGGCGGCGGTGACTTCCACCTGATGGGTGCCGGGACGCAGATCGCCGCGCCAGGTAAAAAACTGGGGTGTAACGCTGGCATTACGCGTCACGTCCTGCCCGCCGATCACAATCTTCACGCTTTTCGGGTCTACGCCGACACCGCCACTGTCGTCAAATGTGGCCGAGATCGAGACCGGGTTGTTCGCCACGGCCTCGTTGTTCGCCGGCGCAAGGTTGCGAATGGTGGGTGGCTTGGCGTCGACCAGCAATGCCTGGTTCAATCGCGAACGGATCGATTGGCCGTTGCCTTCGAGGGTGGCAACGATACTGAGCGAAGGAGGAAAATTGTCGTTACGGCGGATGGTGTAGGCGCCTTCGTAGCGGCCAGGGCGCACTTCCGGCATCGGCACGTCACGCACCACTGCGTCGATGGTGAACGAAGCGCGCGCGCCGGGCGTTCCGATTGCGGCAAAACGCAATTCGGCGCCTGGTTCGATGCGCGCCACCGGTGCAACCGTGAAGCGTTCAATTGCCAGTGTTGCGATCGCCGGGGCGGGCGCGGGAACAGGCAGCGGCGCGGGCCGGCTGGCGACCGGCGCAGGGCTGGAGGCCAGCGCCTGCGTCGCCACCGTGGCAAGGTTGCGCACCCTCAGCGTTGCGCTCGCCGTCGGCTGCGGACTGAGCCGGTCACGACGGCTCAAGGTGTAGCTGCCTTCGTAAATACCAGGGTCCACTTCGCGCAGGACGATATTCCGGTTGACGCCGCTCAGGCGCACGCTGGCCTTCCCGCGTGGAGTGCCTTCCAGCGTGAATTCGAACTCGCTGCCGGGTGCGAGTTGATCGCTCAAGTTGACCTGAAAGCTGCTGATTTCCGGCGCGGGGCGCGCTCTGGGCTGCGCACCGGCCATCTGCGGCAGCGCGCCAATCAAGCAGGTCACAAGCAGTGGCATGAAAACCGTGAAGAATCGATTGATGGCGCGCATGGCATTGCCTTGGTGTGACGACTTGTCACTTCTAACTCGCGGCAAGTCGGCACGGTGTAGGCCAATGCCACCAATCGGCGTAGGCATTTAACGCAGCAACCGTTTGGTAGCCGCAATCAGTTCGGCGACACCGCTCGAACGGCCATGCTGTTCCAGAACACGGCTTCTGCTTCCACAACACTGACCCGGTTCGGATAGAGCGGGGTTTGTCTGGTGTTTACCCTAGCTGCGCACGGTGGGAACCGGTCAATAATGAACTCTGAACCACCGTTCACTTTTCAACCCGTCGCCCTCAAGGCCATTGCGGTAAACCATGAGCTTGCCGACTCGTACCATTGAATCCGAGGCCGCCTTCCGAGCCGCTGTGCGCGACTATTGCGACAGCGAGTTGCCAGTTGCCGTGCGCTCCAAGGTGCGGGCCAACCTGTTCTTGGAGAAGCAGGACTACCTGGATTTCCTGCATTCTCTAATTCCGCGCGGCTCGGTGGCGGGCCACTGGCCCAGGGCCTGGGGCGGCTGCGACTGGAACCCGATGCAACACTTCATCTTCGAGGAAGATGAGCGCCGCCGGCGGCGCGCCCTGGCTGATTCCCTTCGGCATCAACTACGGCGGGCCGGGGATTTAAGCGAAGACATGCAAGCGATAGAAAAACGACTGGCTCTTGAACTCAAGGCAGACCCACAAATGCAGCGCATTGCCCAGATGCCTGGGGTGGGCTTGCTCACGGCGACAGCAGCCATTGCCACCATGGGGGAGGCTAGCGCGTTCAAGTCGGGGCGAGAGCTCCGTGCCTGGCTGGGACTGGTGCCCAAGCAAACGGGCACGGGCGGCAAAATACGACTGGGAGGGATCTCCAAGCGGGGTGACACCTACCTGCGCACCTTGCTCATCCACGGTGCCAGGAGCGTGCTTGCCCACGTCAAAGAGCCGGTACCTTGGCTTGAAGGGCTCAAGGCCCGCAGGCCAGTCAACCTGGTGATCGTGGCGCAGGCAGCCAAGATGGCCAGCACGATTTGGGCCGTGACGGCCAAAGAGCAGAGTTGCCAGCGGGGCTTTCAAAGCGTCAGGCCGCTTGCGGCATGAACACTAGTAGTCCGTTTCACCAAAATCATTACATGAAACCGCGCCTTTTTCCGCCATGCGTCGTTGCAGCCCCTTGCCGCACTGCCAGTGCGGCTGCGGGTCTACGCCTAGCCTGGCGAAAAAATCCATCGGTTTCATTTCGTAATGCCTTTGATGAAACGGACTACTAGAAGCGAAATTCATCAACCAACCAGAAAACGATATGGTCAGTCTTTGTAGGGTAGTGAGGCAGTAACGAGTGAAGTGATGTGATGTGATGTGAAACAGGTCAGACCGGGGCGAGCTAAACCTGAATGGTTGTCCGGACATCAAAAGTCCGCCATAGGAGATGAGGCGCTTGTCAGCGGATCTGCATCGGGGCCAGCGGACGAGTCCGGGAAACCAGACGGACCACGCAATCAAGGCCGGATATATGAGAGCAGCCGACTGCTTCGCAACACAACAAGAATTCTTCTTGCTACCCGGGGGGCATCCATATAAGCAACCATGAATAACCCAATCGACACAGCAGCCGGCGGCCCTGGCGGCCTGGACCAGGTCAACCAGCGCTGGAGTGAAGAGACACTGGCGCCCGCTCTGAAGAAATCACCCGAGCGCAAGCCGGAGTTCCTGTCCGAGGCAAACATACCGATCAAGCGGCTGTACACGCCGGCCGACCTGGCCGGCACGGACTATTTCGAAGACCTGGGCTTTCCCGGCGAGGCGCCGTTCACGCGCGGCGTCTACCCCACCATGTACCGCACCCGGCCCTGGACCATCCGGCCCTACGCGGGGTTCGGAACGGCGCAGGAAACCAACCAGCGTTTCAAGTACCTGCTTGACCTGAACGAAAAGGCGCTCACCATCGCCTTCGACCTGCCCACGCAGATCGGCTACGACTCGGACGCACCGCAGGCAGCTGGCTCGGTCGGAAAAGTCGGCGTTGCGATCGATTCGATCGAGGACATGCAGGTGCTGTTCGACGGCATCCCCATCGACGAGGCCAGCGTGGCCATGACGATCAACGCCACGGCGCCCGTGGTGCTGGCCTTCTACCTGGCCATGGCCGAGGAGCGCGGCATCGACTTGTCGGTGCTGCAGGGCACGACGCAAAACGACATCCTGAAGGAATACGTCGCCCGCGGCACCTATATCTACCCGGTGCGACCGTCGCTGCGGCTTACCACCGACCTGATCGAGTACTGCTTCCACAAGACGCCCAAGTGGAACACCCTGTCGATCACCGGAGTGCACATGCGCGAGGCAGGCGCCACCGCGGTGCAGGAACTGGCCTTTGCGATCGCACACGCCATCGTCTACATCGAATCGGCGCTCGAGCGCGGCCTGGATGTCGACGAGTTCGCGCCGCGGCTGTCTTATTCGCTCGGCTGCTACCGCGACCTGTTCGAGGAAGTCGCCAAGTTCCGCGCCGCGCGCCGGCTGTTCGCGCGCGTGATGAAGCAACGCTTCAACCCCAAGGATCCGCGTTCCTCGATGTTCCGCATCTATTGCGGAACGCTGGGCTCCACATTGACCAGGCAAGAGCCCGAGAACAACATCGTTCGCATCGCCATGCATGCCCTAATGGGCGCATTGGGCGGCACGCAGGCCATTTTCACGGCCGGACTGGACGAGGCGTTCGCATTGCCCACCGAACGGTCCGCCCGGATTGCGCTTCGCACCCAGCAGATGATGGTGGACGAGTTCGGCATCACCAACACCATCGACCCACTGGGCGGCTCTTACTACGTCGAATCGCTAACCAACGAGATCGAGCGCCAGGCCTCGGACATCCTAAAGCAGATCGACGAAATGGGCGGCATGATCGCGGCGCACGAAAGCGGCTGGGTCACGCGCGCCATCGAGGAAGCGAGCTACGCGTTCCAGCGCAAGGTTGAAAGCGCCGAGCACGTCTATGTCGGCATGAATAAGTACCGCGCCGAGGAAGGGGCCAAGGTGGACACCATCGAGACCTTCCGCGTCGACCCCGACCTGGAGAGAAACCAGCGCGAACGCCTGTCCGAACTGCGCACCCGGCGCGACGCCGGGCGCGCGGCGGCCATGCTGCAGAACATCGAAACCGCGGCGCGCGGCAGTCAGAACCTAATGCCTATCTTCATTGAAGCTGCCAAGGCCCGCGTCACCCTGGGCGAAATCTGCGCCGTGCTGCGCAAGTGCTGGGGCGTCCATAACCCGATGCAGGCCTACTGACATGAGCACAGCACCCAAGCGCCCGGCCGGAAAAATCCGCATCGTCGCCGGCAAGCCGGGTCTGGACGGCCACGACCGGGGCATCAAGGTCGTGACCCGCGCCCTGCGCGACGCGGGCATGGAAGTGATCTACCTCGGCCTGCGGCTGAGCGTTGACCAGATCGCCGACACCGCTGTCGACGAAGACGCGGACGTGGTGGCCGTGAACTTTTCGGCCGCCGACCACCTGCTGCTGGGGCCGATGCTGATGGAGGCGCTGCGCAGCCGAGGTTGCCGCGACGACCTGATGGTGGTGGCCGGCGGTATCATTCCCGACGAGGACATACCCGCGCTCAAGAAGATCGGCATCAACCAGATCTTCCTGCCGGGCACGCCGATCGACCAGATCATCGAATACATCGATACCCACGCGCCACGTCGGCATACGGCCTGATGCGGTTCAGCCCGGCGGCGTTGCCTTCGATCCCTGTTCAAACGTCGGAGTAGAAATGCCAGTCACCCAGCACCCCCTGCACCGATCCGTAGGTGCGGAGCTAGCGCATACGGCTCCTGCCTTGGGTGGTGACGATCAGGCGCTGGTTGGGGTACGGGTGGCAGATATGGGGAGCGGCAAGCCCGTGCACGATCAAGCGATGCATTCGACGCCAGCTCAGATATGGGTCTGGCTGCGCCGGCACGAGGTGCGATGCCACAGCCGCCCCACTTCATTCACGACACTTTGCCGGTTTTGACCGGCGCACGGAGACACCCATGAAACACATTCTCACGCGAGGCGCGATCGCTGCCTTGACCCTGTTCTGCGCCGCGGCGCAGGCGCAGACCTTCCCGAACAAGGCGATCCACATCATCGTGCCGTTCGCGACCGGCGGCGGGACCGATGCGCTGACGCGGATCGTCGCGCAGCAGATGTCCGAACAGATGAAGGTGGCGGTGGTCATCGAGAACAAGCCGGGTGCCGGCGGCACGCTGGGGGCTGGGATTGCCGCCCGGGCGCCGGCGGACGGCTACGTGCTGCATACGTACACCATGAGCTCGCCCATGATGTCCGCGCTGTACAAGAACCTGAGCTTCGATCCGGTCGGCGACTTCGCGCCCGTCGGCCTGATCGGCACGTCGCCGTTCGTCCTGATCATGAACAAGAACGTGCCGGCACAGACGCTGCCCGAACTTCTGTCCCTGGCCAAGGCAAAACCTGGCAGCCTGTCGTACGGATCGGCCGGCAATGGCACGGTGAGCCACATCGGCATGGAGCTGTTCACGTCGATGGCAGGCGTGGACATCCAGCATATCCCCTACAAGGGCAACGGACCCGCCATGGCCGACCTGCTCGGCGGCCACCTGACCTTGCTGCTGGACACCGTCGTGTCCGCGACCCCGCACGTCAAGGCCAATTCGGTGCGGGCGCTCGCCGTCACCAGCTCGGGCAGGTCGCCCCTGCTGCCCAGCCTGCCGACCGTGAACGAACTCGGCCCCAAGGGGTACGAGATGACGGTCTGGTACGGCTTTGTAGCGCCCAAGGGCACGCCGTTGCCCGTGCTCCAGAAGCTAAATGAAGAACTGAACAAGGCGCTGGCCAGTCCCGCGCTGCGCCAGCGCTACGCCGCGCTGGGCGCCGAGCCGACCCAGATCACTGTCGAAGACTTCGGCAGGTTGATGACTTCCGAAGAGAAGAAGTGGGGCGCCGTGATCAAGAACGCCAACATACCGCAGATTCAATAGGACTTACCAACCATGAAACCGTACTCCATCGCACGCGGAATTTTCCTTGCCGCGGGCGTCATGGCGCTGGCCGGCACCGCGGCCGCGCAACAAAGCGCGGCCCAATCATTTCCCAGCAAGCCGATCCGGCTGATCGTGGCCTTCCCGCCCGGGGGCAGCACGACCCCCGTGGCGCGCCTCGTGGGCCAGAAGCTCACCGAGCGACTGGGCCAGCCGGTATTGATCGACAACCGGCCCGGCGCCAATGGCGTGATTGCGTCGGAAGAACTGCTCAGGTCGCCGCCCGACGGCCATACGATCCTGATGATCGTCAACACCCACTCGCTGAACCCGCTGACAATAGCGACGCTACCGTATGACAATAACAAGGACTTCGCCGCCGTCAGCACGCTCTATCGATTCGAGCTGGTGCTGGTTGGGCACCCCAAGGTACCGGCCGCCAACCTCACTGAATTTGTCGCGCTGGCCAAGGCCCAGCCCGGCAAAATCACCTTTGCCGTCGGAGACAGCGTTGGCCAGACCCACCTGGCCAGTGAAACCTTCAACGCAATGGCCCAGGTCAAAATCCAGGTCGTGCCCTTCATCGGCAGCGGACCGGCCCTGACCAACACCATGGGCGGTCACGTCGACGTCGCCTTCGCTTCGCCGACCGCGGTGATCAGCTTGATCAAGGCGGGCAAACTCAAGGGCTTCGCAATTTCGGGCAACTCCCGCTTGCCCGCGTTGCCCGAGGTGCCGACGTTCAACGAGGCCGGCTTGCCAGGCGTCGACGTCGGAGGCTGGGCGGGCCTGCTTGCGCCGGCCGCCACGCCCAAGGTGATCGTGAACAAGCTTGCCACCGAGATCGCCGCCATCATGGCCCTGCCCGAGGTCAAGGAGTCGCTGGCCGTCATGGGCCTCGATCCTTACGCCATCCCGCCTGAACAGTTTGCGGAGCGCATCAAGACGGACACGGCCAAGTTCAGCAACGTCATCAAGACCGCGAACATCAGGGTCGACAAATAGGCAGTCGGCCAATCACGAGGACCCATCTACCCCATGACGACGACAAGTTCCAAACCGGACCTCAAGCCGCCGCTGGAAGGTCTGCTGGTGCTCGACCTCACGCGTGCCCTTTCAGGCCCCTCCTGCACCATGATGCTGGGCGACCTGGGCGCGCGCGTGCTCAAGATCGAGCCAGGCGACGACGGTGATTCCACGCGCGGGCTGACCCCGCACCTGAGCCATGGCATCTCCTCGTATTACGTCTGCGTCAACCGCAACAAGCAAGGCGTGGTGCTAAACCTAAAGCATCCCAAGGGCGTGGAGATGTTCCGCCGCCTGGCGGCCAAGGCCGACGTCATCATCGACAACTTCCGGCCGGACACCATGGGGCGCTTCGGCATCGACTACGACGAGCTGCGCCGCACGGTCAACCCCCGGCTAGTTTCGTGCTCGATCAGCGGCTTCGGCTCCAGCGGCGAGTACCGGCTGCGCTCCAGCTACGACCTGATCGTGCAGGCCATGGGCGGCGCGATGAGCGTGACGGGCGAAGTGGGCGGCGCGCCAGTGCGCCTCGGCATGCCGATTGGCGACCTGGCCGCGGGCACCAATGCGGGCGTCGGCATTCTCGCGGCGCTGCATGCGCGCCAGCACACCGGCGAAGGCCGCCACGTGGAGATCAGCATGCTCGACGGCATGGCCGCGCTGCTGAGCTACATGGGCGCCACCTATCTCAACACCGGCAGCGTGCCCGGTCCCCAGGGCTCCGGCCATATGGTCAACGTACCGTACCAGGCCTTCCAGACCAAGACCGAGTGGCTGGTGATCGCCATCTTCGGCGAGAAGTACTGGAAGGAAACCTGTGAGGTGCTCGGTGTTCCCGAAGTGGCGGCCAATCCGCGTTACGCCTCATCGGCAAGGCGCGCGCAACATCGCGACGAACTGCTCGGCATAATCGTGCCCATTCTGAAGACGCGGCCGGCCGACGAATGGCTTACCGAACTGCTGGAAAAGCGCGTGCCCTGCGGCCCGATCAACACCATCGACAAGGTCCTGACCGACCCGGTGCTGCTCTCGCGCCACATGGTGGTGGAAACGAACCATCCGGTCTATGGCCGCACGCGCGCGCCCGGCAACCCGATCAAGGTCGACGGCATCCGCGACGGGGTGGCCACGCCGCCCCCGCTCCAGGGCGAACACACGCAGGAAGTGCTGCGGGAGCTTCTGGGCATTGAGCAAACCGATCTCGACAGCATGCAAAAGGAAGGCGTGATATGACCGTCAGTGAAACCCTGGCCCGCTTCGTGGCCACCGCCACATTCGATGACCTAAACGAGGCCCAGGTGGCGGCGGCAAAGGCCGCCATCTCCGACGTCATCGGCTGCATCGTCGCGGGCGCTGCGACCGACACCGGCGCCATCGTGCGGCGTATCGCGGAGGCCTCCAGCCCTGACGGCGTCGCCACGGTCATCGGTGGCCGCCGGCCCTTGAGCATGCAGGCCGCGGCGCTGGCCAATGGCACGGCGGCGCACGCGCTCGACTACGACGACATCCTGTGGACGGAGCACGGCCATCCTTCGGCGACGCTGCTTCCCGCATCCCTGGCCGTCGCCGAGGCGCTCGGGTCCAGCGGCCGTGACGTGATCCTGGCCTATGCGATCGGGCTCGAGATCGACGGCAAGCTGGGCCGGCACGTCAACCCGCGGCACTACGAACACGGCTGGCACGGCACCGCGACCGTCGGTGTTATCGGCGCGACCGCCGCCTGCGCCAGGCTGATGGGCCTGAGCCAACGGCAGACAGCGATGGCGCTGGGCATTGCAGCGTCCGAGGCGTGCGGCGTGCGCCGGAATTTCGGCACCATGACCAAGCCGTTTCATGCCGGCAACGCCGCGCGGGGTGCCGTGCTCGCGGCGGAACTCGCGCGCGAAGGTTTCACGTCCGACCTCACTGCCTTCGAGGGCGATTTCGGCTGGGCCAACACGATGAACGCCCGCAGCGTGCCGCAGGCGCAAGCGTTGCAGGAAAAGCTCGGCAAGCCCTGGGAGCTGAGCGACCCCGGCATCGTGCTCAAGCGTTATCCCGCGTGCGGCGGCACCCACTGCGCGCTCGACGCCATGATCGCGATCCGGAAAGAGCACGAGCTGCGCCTAGACGAGATCGACAAGATAGTTTGCGATGCCAGCCCGTTCGCCAAGAAAGTGCTGCTGTACCCGCGGCCGACAACCGGCCTGGAGGGCAAGTTCAGCATGGAATTCAGCCTGGCGGTGGCGGCCATCGAAGGCCAGGCGGGACTGCGGCAATACACCGACGCCTGGGTGGTCGACCCGCGCGTGACGAAATTACTCGAGTGCATCACCTTCCAGTCGCGTGCCGATCTCGCACCCGAGGGCTCGTCCGACGCGGTGCCGGCCGAAGTGACGGTGCACGCGCGCGGCAAGACGTTCAGCCGCAAGGTCATGGTGCCTTCCGGGGACTCACGCTACCCGATGACCACGCCCGAGCGCCGGGAGAAGTTTCTCGGCTGCACCGACGGCCTGATGGCGCAGGACGACGCAAGCCGCATGTTCGACGACTTCGAGCGCCTAGAGACCTTCGCGCAACTGAGCGCCCTGGTCGCGCCGCTGCGCAAGTACGGGACCGTGCAGCCAAGCACGCGCAAATGACCGGCGACTTACTTGTCGACGAGAACGGGCCGGTCGCGGTCATTTCGTTCAACCGACCGGCGGCGCGCAACGCGCTCACCCTGGGCATGTTGAACAGCCTGACCGATGCCCTGAGGCGCTGTGCCGTCCGGACCGACCTGCGCGCCGTCGTGCTGCGCGGAGCGGGCGAGCTGCCTTTTTCCGCGGGCTACAACATCGACGAACTGCCAGGCCAGACCATCTCCGCCGAAGATGCCCGAAAAATCCACACCCCGGTGCGTGCCGTTGCCGATGCCATTCTCAAATGCCCGCACCCGGTCATCGGCGCCGCCAGGAGGTTCATCTTCGGCGCCGCGCTGGACATCTTCTGCCACTGCGACCTGCGCGTGTGTGCACGGGACACCAGCTTTTGCATGCCGCCCAACCGTTTCGGCTTCCTGTATCCCAGCCAGGGAATGCAAAGGCTGGCCGACGTGATCGGCGCGACACGTGCCACCCAGATGCTGTTGCTGGGCGAACCGGTTCCGACCCAGGATGCCGCGGCCTGGGGCCTGGTCCACAAGGTGTTCGCCGGGGACTCGTTCGAGGCCGAGCTGCAGGCGTTTGTCGAAGTGGTAGCGGGCAATGCACCCCTGAGCATGCGGGAGACCAAGCGGGCCCTGCTGGACGCGCAACGGCAGCGCGGCGCCGGGTCACGGGCGTCTTCGGACGACATGTACGCTCGCATGGCAGCGTGCTTGA
Source organism: Betaproteobacteria bacterium (assembly GCA_031403955.1). Taxonomy (GTDB): domain Bacteria; phylum Pseudomonadota; class Gammaproteobacteria; order Burkholderiales; family Burkholderiaceae_C; genus CAISIP01. The sequence continues at coordinate 17,675 of JANNGR010000408.1, read as the reverse complement.
ACAGTGACGATGTGCGCGAAGCCACGGCGGCGTTTCGCGAGAAACGCAAGCCGCGTTTCATCGGGCAATAGCAGCCAGTGCGCAGGAGCTTTTCGTGACTATCGCAATCGCGACCCCTGGCGCCGAGCCTGCCTGGCTCAAGGGCGCACTTGCCGGTCAGCGGGCCAGCCTGGCGCGCGCCATCACGGCCGTGGAAGAAAACACGGTCGATGCCGCGTGGGTGCTCCAGGCGATCTATCCGCTGGTCGGCCGCGCGCTCGTTGTCGGGTTCACCGGGGCACCGGGGGCAGGCAAGTCGACCCTCGTCGCCGCCTGCATCGCCGAGGCGCGACGCCGCGGCCTGAAAGTCGGCGTGCTTGCGATCGATCCGTCGAGCCCGCTGACAGGCGGGGCCGTTCTGGGCGACCGTATCCGCATGCTCGCCATCGCATCCGACAACCAGGTGTATGTGCGCAGCCTGGCCGCGCGCGGTCACCTGGGGGGCTTGTCGGCGGCGGCGGCGCGCGTGGTCGACCTCCTCGACGCCGCCGGCAAGGACCTGATCATCATCGAGACCGTCGGGGTCGGACAGTCCGAGACCGAGGTCAGCGGCCTGGCGCACCTTACGGTGCTGGTCTGTGCGCCCGGCATGGGCGACGACGTGCAGATGATCAAGGCGGGTGTCCTTGAAACCGCCGACGTGTATGCGGTGAACAAGGCCGACATGCCCGAAGCCCACGGTGTGATCCGGCAACTGCAAGCCGCCTCCCACCTCGCCGCGGGCGCCGCGCCGCCCGTGGTCGCGACCATCGCGACCACCGGTGAGGGCGCGGCCGAGTTGCTGGACGTGCTGCAACGGGCAAGCACGGCCAAGCTGCTGCCGCATGCGCAGGAGCGCCTGCGCCGTTTACGCAAGACCCTGGAGACGATGGCTGCCCTGGAACTCGAGCGACGCCTGCGGATGATGGACGCTGCCGCCATCGGCCTAATCTGCGAATCGGTTCTGACCGGGCGCTGCGACTTTCCGCGCGCCGTCCAGCAACTGCTTGACCGGGCAGTCGTCAATCAAATGGAGAACCTATGACCGACAAGACCGATCTGGACCAGGCCGAGCCCAATGTACGGGTTGAATTCGACCGGGGGATTGCCGTGGTGCGCTTTGACAGGCTGCCTGTCAACGCCTTCGACCAGTCCATGTACGACCAGGTCCGGCGGACGTTTCACCGCCTTGCGGAGATGGAGGCCCTGCGTGTCATCGTCATGACCGGAAATGGGCGCGTTTTCTGCGGCGGGAACGAAATCGCCGAGTTCGTCGACCTCGGCTTCGAGCAGGCGACCGAACACCTTGCCCATGTGCGTCTTTGCTTTAACGCGATCTACGATTGTCCGGTCCCCGTCATCGGTGCCATCAACGGCGCCGCTGTCGGCACCGGCATGGCCTTGGCGACCCTGTGCGACATTCGTATCGCCTCGGAAACAGCGCTGTTCGCCCTTCCCGAGATCGATGTCGGGGTGCTCGGCGGTTCGAAGCACGTGATGCGCATCGCGCCCCAGGGCTTGACTCGGCTAATGATGTTCACCGGTCGCCGGGTGACCGCGGCAGAGGCGTTGAGCGCGTCCATGATCGAGGAGACGGTCCCATCGGCCGATGTCTTGCCACGCGCCATGGAACTGGCTGAAGAGATCGCATCGAAGAGTCCGAAAGCGATCCGTTTTGCAAAGATGGGCCTGAACCGGACCGAGAACATGACGCTGAAGGAGGGCTACGAATTCGAGTGCACCCTCACCGCGGCCGTCCGGCGCACTCCCGAAGCGCGGGAGGGCGCGCTGGCATTCATTGAAAAGCGCAAGCCCTGCTACGCCTTGAATCGATGAATTTCATCGGTCGGCTGAGTGGAAAGGTCGTGCGCGTCACTGGTGCAAAAAGTGCGCCAGGTGGCCATGCCGAGCCCGCGCAACAAGCTGCTGACTGACGTGCTGGGGTTACGTGCCCCGGAACGTGGGCTTGCGTTTCTCGAAGAACGCCCGCACGCCTTCCTGGTGATCGTCCGTCAGCAACGTCAGGCCCTGGGCCCAGGCCTCGGCATCGAGCAGTGTCTCTAGGTCCGGCTGGTACATCAGCTTGAACATCTTCTTGGCCACGCCCAGGGCAAAGGTCGGGCCGCTGGCGAGCTCGCGCGCGTAGGCGAAGGCCGCGGCATCCAGCTCGTCGTCGGGCAGCACCCGGTTGACCAGCCCCAGGCCGAGCGCCTCCTGTGCATCGATGCGCCGCCCGGAATAGACCAGCTCCTTGGCCCGTTGTACGCCGAGATGCTGCGTCAGGAAGTAGATCGCGCCACCATCGGGCACCACGCCGACGTGACGAAATACCTGCGTGAAGCGCGCGGTGTCGGACGCCATCACCGCGTCGCAGGCCAGCGCCATGCTCCAGCCGATGCCGGCCACCGCGCCCCGCACCGCGGCAACCACCGGTTTCTCGATGTTCGCGAGATTGCGCACCATGCGCTGCGCGAGCTTCAGGAGCTTCTGTCCGCTGGCCGCCGTGAAGTCCCCCATCTTGCCGACGTCGCCGCTGGCGCAGAAGGCCTTGCCCGCGGCCCGCAGCAGTACCGCGCGCACGGCAGGATCGCGCCCGGCGGTCTCGAAGTACGTGCCCAGCGCCTCGCGCATCTCGACCGTCAAGGCGTTCATCTTCTCGGGGCGATCGAGCGTGACGATCGCCACCGCATCGCGCAGTTCGTAGTTGACATTCATGGCTAGGTTCCGGTGAAAGATGGAGCCCGGATCTCCGGATCGTCGCGCACCCGGATCCGGGTTTCCGAGCAGGCGTTGTAGTGCTCGGCATCCATTGCGTCGATCCGCTCCGGGCGGTTGATGGAGATGGTGGCGACATGGTTCTCGAGCCTGAAGTCGATGGCCGTTGGAGGTGCTCCTGACCAAGTTGGGACTATGGGTGGGCGAAGGGTTGCGGGCGGCTTGCGCGCGCGTCGGGGTGCGCTTGCTTCATAAGTCAAGCGCCAGCGGCGCATTTGGAAATGCCTCGCAAAGCTCGGTTATCGCGGCGAGGTGCCGGGTCATGCGCCGGCGCGCAGCTCGCGCGCACATCCGAGGTTTTCTGCACCTCGATCGGTGCAAGCTTCAGCTGGGTCACTTCAGACCTTTACAAGGTGCAATGGCAATGTTTATCATACGACTGTTCAATTATCAGACCATAAAAAGGATCGATTGGTGATCAAGACAACGCCACCCTCATGTCCTGCTAATCACGATCGATCGGCCACCGCTAAACGGGGCGATGCTGAGCCCGCGCGACTAGCTGCTGGCTGACGCGCGGGCCGGCATGCGCGCCGGCCTGGCGCCGGCATCCAACTCGTTCACAGACATTTTGCGCAGCAACTGTCTTATGGCCGCAGTCAGTTCGGCGACGCCGTTCGGACGGCCACGCTGTTCCAGAACTCGGCGTCTGCTTCCACAACACTGACCCGGTTCGGATAGGGCGGGGTACTGAACCGGTTGCGTCCCCCGTCCCCACAAATCAAATACTTAATCTTGACCCGGTTTGTGCCGATATCAATCAATCACTCTGCACTGGGCCATATGAACAGTATCAAACACCCCCTCGCCCTACTGACTTGTGCCTGCGCGGCTTCGCTCAGTAGCGCCGGCCCGGTGACCAGCGGACCGTCGGTCGAGGTCAAGTTTGACTCCTGGATCTTCACTGGTTCGGGTTATGACAATGTGCTCATCACATTCCCGAACCAGAATCCGGCCAGCGGATCAACCACCGAGCATGTGTCGGCGGGACGGTTCCAGGGCACCGCATCGAAAGTGATCGGTGTCGACGAATCCATCTTCGTGGACGGGCTAAACGATCTGTTCATGTACTGCTACGACGTATACGACAACATCAACCACGGACAGACCGTCAAGTACGCCATTAACATCAACAGCGATCTGGACAGCACACGCGACTTTCTGGGCGCGGTGAATGCGGTGATGAACCAGGGCAAGAGCGAGGCGCAATACGACAAATATGCCTGGCTGCATCCGGTCAATGGTTACCAGGGCGCGGCAATCCAGCTCGGCATCTGGGAGAGCAAATACGAAACCAACCCTAACTGGGATCTCGGCGCTGGCAGCTTCAAAGCTTCCTGGCTGGAGACCCCGACCGCCAATTACTGGAATACGTTCAAGACCGCGATCCCGCACAGCAGTTCAATCGACGGCAAATACATAATGACGCTCGATGCCACTGGCGCGCAGGACATGATCACCGGCGACCCACCGGTTACCCTGCCAGAACCCGGAACGCTGGTTCTGTTCGGTGTGGCCATGGCCGGCTTGGCGTTCGCACAACGCAAAAAGACAGCCTGAGATTCAACTCGGACCAGGCGAACCTATCGGCCAGTCTGGCATCGCCACCTGACAGCGCCTGACAGCGCCTGACACACCAGCGTAACCGCACGCGCCAAGGCCGGTTCACAATGGTGGTCAGCCGCTGCCCATGACCGCCCTGCCCGTCCTTTATTCGTTTCGCCGATGTCCTTACGCCATTCGCGCGCGCATGACGCTGCGCTACGCCGGCATTCAGGTGCAGACGCGGGAAGTAAACTTGCGGCAGAAGCCGGCGGCATTGCAGGCGATTTCTCCCAAGGCAACTGTTCCCGTGTTGCAGTTGCCCAGCGGCGAAGTCATCGACCAGAGTCTGGACATAATGGATTGGGCTTTGCGCCAGTCCGACCCGGCTGGCTGGCTGGGTGCGGGAGAACCGGGTGAAGCCAGGCGCTGGATCAGCTTGAATGATGGGCCCTTCAAAACCTTGCTGGACCGTTACAAATATGCCGAGCGCCACCCGGAACTCAGCATGGCGGCGCACCGTGACCGCGCGTTGGACGCATTGGTCAAACCCATGGACGATCAGCTTCGCGGCGCACGTTATCTTCTCGGTCCGCGTATCTCGATTGCCGACGTGGCACTATTTCCGTTTGTCCGGCAGTTTGCCCGGGTTGACAAACCATGGTTCGACGCCATGGCGCTGCCGGCGCTGCAAGCCTGGTTGAACGCCTGGTTGTCGTGCGAGTTGTTCACATCGGTGATGCACCAACATTAATCCACATTAATCCACATGAAAACCATCGGCATTCTTGCCATCGTGCTGTCCAGCAGCGCCGTGGCCGCGGACTCGGAAACCTTGCCCTCAGGCGTCAAGATCGTTCACACCACCGTGGGCACGGGTGTCAACCCAAAAGCAGCCGACACGGTCAAGGTGCACTACCGTGGCAGGTTGGCCGACGGCAGGGAATTCGACAGCTCTTACAAACGCAATGCACCGGCCATTTTTCCGCTCGGCCGGGTGGTGCCGTGCTGGACCGAAGGCCTGCAAAGGATTAAGGTTGGCGGCAAGGCGACTCTGACCTGCCCACCTGCTACCGCCTATGGTGATCGTGGCGCGGGCAACGTGGTGCCACCGAACGCCACGTTGACGTTTGAAGTCGAGTTGATTGCGATTGAAAAATAAGTCACAGAAAAAGTCCGTGATCGCGGTGCTAGCATTCCGGGCATGAGGTTGCTGCCGTCCATTGCGCGTTTGCCGGGCCCCGCGCTGGTGTTGTGCACCGTATTGGCGGCTTGCGCGGCGCCAACGCCTGGCGCGGCCGATGCGCAGGATCGTCAGGTGCGGCCGCTGATTGTCCGCACCATTGCCGACTGGCCCAGCGCGACCGAGTTTGCCCGGCGCGCGGCCGACGTAGCCCGCGTTCCGGTACACGAGGCCAGCGCCATCGCGCCGCGCCAGTTCAGGCTTTCACTGTTATGCGGCGATGCCATCACTTGCGAGGCTGCGGTGCGCCGGCTGTCGGCCGAGCCCGCGTTCGTATTCGACGTGTTGCCCGACCAGCGCCGTCGCTTGCCGGCGCGCCCCACCCCACCCACCACGCAATGAACACTGCCACCACCCCATCATGACAGCGCGATTTTTCAAAACGGGCCTATTGCTGGTCCTGACGATATTGGCGCTCGGCAGCTTGCCCGGCGCGGCATGGAGCGAACGCAGCCCGGTGCCGCAGGCCGGCGTGCCAAACAGCGAGCATGCCGGCGACGCCCGCGTGATCGTCAAATACAAAGCCGACAGTGTGTTGATGCGTGCCTTGTCGGTCAGCAGTCAAGGCAACACGCGGCCACAACACGCCGCCGCGCTGTCGCAACGCCTGCGCCTACCGCTGACCAACGGCCGGGTACTCGGCAGCCGCACACAGGGTCTGCGCGCAACCGGCCTGTCGTCGTCCCAGTTAGCCGCCCAGTTGGCGGGTTTGCCGGATGTCGAATGGGCGGTGCCCGACCAACGCCGGCGCATTGCCGCGCTGACCAACGATCCGTTCCTGGTCGGCGGCCAGACCACCATCACGCCGGCTGTCGGGCAGTGGTACCTGCGCGCGCCGGACAATATCGCGGTCTCGGCCATCAACGCAGTCGGGGCGTGGGACCTAACCACCGGCTCGCCAGGCACCACCGTGGCGGTGCTTGACACCGGCGTGCGCTTCGACCATCCCGATCTGGCGGGCAAGCTGCACGCGGGTTACGACTTCGTGCACGACAGTCCTACCGCCAACGACAACGACGGCCGGGACGCCGATGCCAGCGACCCGGGTGACTGGTCCAACGCCGGTGAATGTGGTGTGGGCGAACCGGCCCGCGACAGCAGTTGGCACGGAACCCAGGTAGCAGGGCTGATAGCAGCGGCGACCAACGACGGCATCGGCATGGCCGGCGTCGGGCGCAACGTGATGGTGCTGCCGGTACGGGTGCTTGGTCGCTGCGGCGGCTTCGACTCCGACATAATCGCGGCGATGCGCTGGGCCGCGGGACTGACCAGTGATGTGGGATTTGGCGCGGTGGTGACGAAGGTCAACGACCATCCGGCTCGGGTCATCAACCTGAGCCTGGGCTCTGGCGGCAGTTGCCCGGCTTCATACCGCGATGTGATCGCCGAGCTCACCCTGGCCCGCGTCGCCGTGGTAGCTTCCGCCGGTAACGACAACGGCCTGGCCGTCAACTCGCCGGCCAATTGCGCCGGCGCAATTGCGGTGGCCGGACTTCGCCACGTCGGCAGCAAGGTCGGTTATTCCGCCGTCGGGCCGGAGGTAAGCATCGCGGCGCCAGCAGGCAACTGCGTCAATATCGGCGGCCCCTGCCTGTTTCCGCTTCTGACCAGCATCAATACCGGCACCACCACGCCGCTGGCCAACAGCTACAGCGACAGCGCCGACCCGTCGCTGGGCACCAGCTTTTCGGCACCACTGGTTGCCGGCACGGTAGGCCTGATGTTGTCGGTGAACCCGGCGCTGACATCGGACCGGATCAAGGTCGCGTTGCAGTCGAGCGCGCGCAGCTTCCCGACCAGCGGCGGCGAATCGAATGCCACCGCCTGCCGTGCGCCCGACGGCGTGCCCCAGTTGGAGTGTTATTGCACTGCCACTACCTGCGGCGCGGGCATGCTCGACGCAGCCGGCGCCGTGACCAAGGCGCTGAACCCATTCGCCGGTTTCAGCGCGTCCACCACAACACCCACGGTCGGCAGCGTGTTGGTACTCGACGCCAGCAGTTCGGCGGCGTCTGTCGGTCAGGCAATTGCCGGCTACCAATGGACTATTACGGCCGGTGCGTCGAGCGCCAGTTTCAGCGGCGCGACCAACACCATAACCGCCACGCTCAACACCACCGCGCCCGGAATCGTGACCGTGTTGCTCAGCGTGACCGACAGCTTGGGACGCGTCTCGCTCAGCAGCACGTCGTTTACTGTCGTTGCGCCGCCCGCGTCCGGCTCAGGCGGTGGCGCGCTGGGCTGGGGTTGGCTGCTCGCTCTGGCCGCCGGTGTAGTGGGAATCGGCGTAAAACAGGTTCGCCGGGCACGGCCTGGCTGATTGAAATGCCTATACTTTCCAAGCTGGCGGTGTTGCAGCCGTGAATATTTTTGGAGGAATCAAAATGTCAATTGCGTCGTATCCTTTTTCTTCGTCAATGGTCTGTACAGCGCTGGTGGCAATCGGCGCTCTGGCAGCGGCACCGGCTGCGCAGGCCCAAACCCTGGGTGGCGCCAGCGGCCCGGCGGGTGATGCCGCCAGGGTGGAAAAGTGTGACGCCCCGAAGGGCACGCTGGCAGTGGTCGAGCCACAAGACGCCGTATTGCAGGCTCTTTTGCGCATCGGCTTGCAATCACCCACCGGCATGATCCGGTTGATCGTGCAGCAGTCCAACTGCTTCCAGATCGTGGAGCGTGGCGCGGCATTCCAGAATCTGATGCAGGAGCGCGCGCTGGCTTCCGGCGGCCAGTTGCAGGCCGGCCAGAACGTCGGTCAGGGCCAGATGGTGGCGGCCGACTTCGTGGTGACACCCAGCGTGGTGTTCTCCAATCCAAACGCGGGCGGGGTCGGCGGCGGCCTGGCCGGTCTGGGTGGCAAACTCGGCATTCTCGGGGCGATTGCCGGCGGGCTGAAGTTCAAGGAAGCGCAAACCTCGATGACCATGGCCGACACACGCTCGGGCATTCAGGTCGCGGCCGCGGAAGGCAGCGCCCAGAAGACCGATTTCAATGTTGGCGCAGTGCTGTTTGGCGGCGGCGGCGGCGCCGCGCTGGGTGGTTACACCAGCACCGCCGAGGGCAAGATAGTGGCGGCCTCGTTCCTGGACAACTGGAACAAGATTGTGCTGACGGTTCGCGACAACCCCTCGCTGATACAAGCCAAAAGCAGCAGCGCCAGCCAGGCCAATGCCGCCGGCAGCGTGAAGGCCGGTGCCGGGCAGGCCGGCGATGTGTATGTGCCAAAAATCGCCGGCGTCAAAGCCTACCGCAACGCGGCTGAAGGCCCGGTGGTGGCTACCTTGGGCAGATCGGAAGAGGTGATTTTTGGCGGCGAAGAAAGGGACGGTTTCCTGAAGGTCGAAACCGGCAGCGGCACCGCCTGGGTAAAGGCCATCATGATGCGCAAGCAATAGACGGAGAGGGTCTTGCTCGGCCAATGTGCAGCCACTACCAGGCCATCAAGGAGCGCGAGCGCTTCTTTCGGCAATTCGGCTTCTATCCGCCGGACGAGTCCGGCAAATACGACCTGTGGCCAGGTTATACGGGACTGATGGTCCGTCGCCCGGGTGCGGCGGAATCGGGTGATGAAGCCGTTCCCGCGCTTGAGGCCGTGGCCGGATTGTTCGGGCTGCTGCCACATTGGGCCAAAGACCAGAAACTGGCGCGCAGCACCTTCAATGCCCGCAGCGAAACGGTGCATGAGAAACCGAGTTTTCGCGACGCCTGGCGCAACCGGCAGCATTGCATCATCCCGGCCGACGCGATTTATGAGCCCGACTGGCGCTCAGGCAAGGCGGTGCCAACCCGGATCGAACGCGCCGATGGCGAGCCGATGGGTATTGCCGGCCTGTGGTCGTGGTGGAAATCGCCTGCTGGCGCAACGGTCCACAGCTATACGATGTTGACCATCAACGCCGACGCACACGAGTTGATGTCCAACTTTCACAAGCCCCGCGAAGAAAAACGCATGGTCGTGATACTGCCGCAAGGCGCTTACTTTGACTGGCTGGACGCAACGCCGGCGCAACGCACCGAGTTATTGCGCCCGTACCCGGCGGCTCGCCTGATCGCGTCGGCGTGACCCGGCTGGGCTGCTTCAGTGATAATCGAATCATGAAGCCCGTCGCCAACCCGCCCGAACCGGATGAGGCCGAAAAGCCGTTCGATTTTGACGCGGATACCACACAGAAATTTCAGGCCAGGATGCCGGCGGCGCCGGTCTGGTTTTCGTCCATGGTGGCCGGAAACAGTCGCGAAAAGAATCGCCTTCGGTTTGAAATTGAACAAATCAAGGGCGCGGCACAGTTGCTGATGAAGCAGCGTAACGGCGCCAAGTGGACGGCGCAGGACAAGCAGGAAATCAAGAAAATCCTGCGCTCGGTATCCAAAGTCAGCCCCTACCTGCTGGTCTGGGTGGTGCCGGGCTCCTTGCTCATCCTGCCGTTTCTGGCCTGGCACCTTGATACCCGTAGAAAACGCCGCGGCGGTGGCGCGGCGCAATAGCCCGGCTCCTCAGGCTCCGGCATAACCGCAGACTGCTTTACACTTAAACAATTCAGTTCTAAAGCTCGGGTTTTTCTCTATTGTGGTCGCGACATGCTTCGCTACCATGCTTCCAACCATTCAACTGTTAGCTGTTTCCTGAAGGAGATTCTCATGACCTCACGTCGCCTGGTTTTGTCGCGCGGTGCCGCCCTGATCGGCGCCGCCTCCACTGGCTTGCTGTTGCCGGCATTAACCCATGCGCAAGGCGGCAAGCTGCGCGTCGGTTTGATGTTGCCTTATACCGGCAACTTTGCCCAACTGGGCGTGGCGATCGAAAACGGCTTTCGTATGGCGATCGACGAGCAAGGCGGCAAACTCGGTGGCCGCGAGATCGAATATTTCAAGGTCGACGACGAATCCGAACCGTCCAAGGGCATAGAAAACGCCAACAAGCTGGTGCAGCGCGACAAGGTCGACGTGCTGGTCGGCACGGTGCATTCGGGCGTGCAAATGGGCATCCACAAGGTGGCGCGCGACAGTGGCGTGCTAAGCCTGATTCCCAACGCCGGCGTGCACATCGCCACGCGCGCGCAGTGTGCGCCCAACGTGTTTCGCACCAGCTTCACCAATTCGCAGCCGACCCGCGCGCTGGGCGCGGCGATGGTCGCCAAAGGCCACAAAAAGGCGGTGTGGATCACCTGGAAGTACGCCGCTGGCGACGAGGCCTTTGAAGGCTTCAAGGAAGGTTACACCGCGGCCGGTGGCACCATCGTCAAGGAATTGGGGCTGCCATTCCCGAACGTCGAATTCCAGGCCCTGCTGACCGAGATCGCGGCTCTGAAACCAGACGCGGTGGCCTGTTTCTTCGCCGGTCCGGCCGGTGCCAAATTCATGCGCGATTACGCGGCCGCCGGGCTGAAAGGCAAGATACCGCTGTACGGCTCGGGTTTCTTGACCGAAGGCGTGCTGGAAGCCGCCGGGCCGGCCGCCGATGGCGTGATGACCACATTACATTACGGCGATGGGATCGAGACGCCGCGCAACAAGGCATTCCGCCTGGCGTATGCAAAAACCTTCAAGCTCCAGCCCGACGTGTACGCGGTGCAGGGTTACGACACCGGACTGCTGCTGGTGCATGGCGCCAACGCCGTCAAAGGCGACCTGAACAACAAACCAGCTTTGTACAAGGCCCTGGAGTCCGCCACCATCGACAGCCCGCGCGGCAAGTGGAGTATGAGCAAATCACACAACCCGGTGCAGGACATCTACTTGCGCATGGTCGAAAACAAGGAGAACAAGGTGGTTGGTGTAGCTGCGAAGGCGCTGGCTGACTCCGGCGCCGGCTGCAAGATGACTTGAAGACTGGACAGACGACATGCGGGAGGCCACCCCTCCCGCTTTTTTTGATCGATGGACTTCCCCACCTTCCTGATTCAGTTGCTCAACAGCGTGCAATACGGCCTGCTGTTGTTCATGCTGGCCGCCGGCCTGACGCTGATCTTCGGCATCATGGGTGTCGTCAATCTGGCGCACGGCAGTTTCTACATGCTGGGCGCCTATCTGGCCTATGCGCTCAGCGGCTTGTTTGGCAGCCTGACACTCGCCATCCTGGGCGGCGTGGCGCTCGCTGTGTTGTTCGGCCTGGTGCTGGAGCGGCTGCTGTTTCGCCACTTTTACCAGCGTGACCATCTGGACCAGGTATTGCTCACGTTCGGGCTGATCTACATATTTGAAGAAATGCGCTCGATTCTGTGGGGCGACGATGTGCATGGCGTGAAGATTCCAGACCTGCTCGCGGCCTCGATCCCGCTGACCGAAAACCAGTCCTACCCGGTCTACCGATTGTTCATGTCGGGTGTCTGCATAGCCCTCGCTCTGGGCTTGTACCTGTTGATCTCCAAGACCCGTCTTGGCATGAAAATCCGCGCCGGCGCCTTCAATCGCGACATGGCCGAAGCGCTGGGTATCAACATCAAGCTGATCCACGCCGTGGTTTTTGCGCTCGGCGTGGGCCTGGCGGCGGTGGCCGGCATAATCGCCGCACCGGTTTCCAGCGTCTACCCCAACATGGGTTCGCAGGTGTTGATCATGTGTTTTGTGGTGGTGGTGATTGGCGGCATCGGCTCGGTGCGCGGCGCGCTGATATCGGCTCTGCTGGTGGGCCTGGTCGATACCTTCGGCAAGGTGCTGCTGCCGCAGGTGGCCGGCATGCTGGTCTATATCCTGATGGCCGCCGTTTTGTTGTGGAAGCCCGAGGGGCTTTTCAAACAATGAGCAGCGCCAAGGCGAACATGGAAGTGCTGCCGCGCGGCGTGCAGGTGGCGCTCGGGCTGGCGTTGGCGGCGCTGGCGGCGTTCCCGTTTGTCGGGACCGATTTCTACACCCAGATGGTCACGCGCATGATGATCATGGCCATATTTGCGATGAGCCTGGACCTGCTGCAGGGCCTAACCGGTCTGGTGTCGCTCGGGCACGCTACCTATTTCGGGCTGGCGGGTTACGCGCTCGCCTTCCTGATGCCGCAGAACGAGGCGGTCAGCCTGTGGTGGACGCTGCCGGTCGCATTGCTCGCATCGGGCCTGGCGGCGCTGGTGATCGGCTTTTTGGTGGTCCGCACCCACGGCATCTACTTCATCATGGTCACGATGGCATTTGCGCAAATGGTGTTTTATCTGTTCTTCGACAACAAGGCCCTGGGCGGGTCGGACGGGCTGTATGTCAACTTCAAGCCTGGCGTCGCGGTCGCCGGCTTCACGCTGCTGGACCTGGACAACAAGCGCACCATGTATTACTTCACACTGACCATGCTGCTGCTTGTCTATGTCTTCCTGCGGCGCCTGTTGTGGAGCCCGTTTGGCCGCGCGCTGGCCGGAATTCGCGTCAACGAGCACCGCATGCGCGCGATGGGTTTTGGCACCTTTGGCTACAAGTTGTGCGCTTTCACGCTGGCCGGCGCGCTCGCCGGCCTGGCCGGTTACCTGTGGGGAGTACAAAGCGGTTATATCAATCCCGAGTTGATGGGTTTTCACATGAGTGCACACGCCATCATGATGGTCATACTCGGCGGCATGGGCAACTTTGCCGGCGCCATCGTTGGCGCGTTCACGTTCGAATACGTGTTGAACGTCTTCAAGGACTTGCCGCGGATCGGCAGTGTGAGCCTGGGAAAACACTGGCAGCTGTGGATGGGCAGCTTCATTGTGCTGGTGGTGGTATTTGCGCCGCGTGGCGTGTTGGGGTTGGTGCAACGCATCACCGCCAACAAATCCGGTAGCCGGAGCGAGGATGTCTGAAATCCTGCTTAGCGCGAAAAAGCTGACCAAACGTTTTGGTGGCCTGGCCGCCGTCAATGACGTGTCGATCGACCTCTGGCGCGACCGCATCCATGCCGTGATCGGCCCCAATGGCGCCGGCAAGTCGACCCTGACCAATCTGCTTTCGGGCGACCTGCCAGCCACTTCCGGCAGCGTTTTGCTGGGCGCGCAGGACATAACCGGCTGGAGTCCGGAAAAAGTCTCGCGCCAGGGCCTTGGCCGCAGTTACCAGAAGACCAATATCTTCCTGCCGTTCAGCGTCTGGGACAACGTGTTCCTGGCCGCGCAGTCCAGAGACCCGCAGCAGCCCTGGAACCCGTTGCGCTGGCTGAAACCGGCCGCCAGATCGGTCGCCGCGCGGGCCCGCTGCACGGCGGCGATCGAACTCGCTGGCCTGACGCACCGGCGTGAATCGATTGCCGCCACCGTCAGCCACGGCGAGCAGCGCCAACTGGAAATCGCCATGACCCTGGCTACCGAGCCGCAAGTGTTGCTGCTCGACGAGCCGCTGGCCGGCATGGGTGTGAGCGAAGCCGAGCAGATGGTCGCGTTGTTGCTGCGACTGAAGAAAGACCACGCCATGTTGCTGGTCGAACACGACATGGACGCGGTATTCACGCTGGCCGACCACCTGACGGTAATGGTCAACGGACAGGTGATCGCCAGCGGCACGCCGGCCGCCATACGCGCCGACGCCAACGTGCAGGCGGCCTACCTGGGCGAGGAACATTGACATGGCCGGGCAACTGATCGAAGCGCAAGGGCTCAACACCTACTACGGCGCGAGCCATATCCTGCGCTCGATCGACTTCTCGGTCGCGCCAGGCGAGACCATCGGCCTGATGGGGCGCAATGGCATGGGCAAGAGCACGCTGCTGAAAAGCATCATGGGGCTGGTCAAACCACGCTCCGGCACGGTGACCATCATGGGCAAAGCCATGACCGGCCGCGCGCCTTACGAAATCGCCAGCATGGGTATTGCCTATGTGCCCGAAGGCCGCGGCATCTTCGGCAACCTGAGCGTGGTGGAAAACTTGAAAATGGCGGCGCGTTCCGGCAGCACCGCTGCCGCGCATGAGCGCGCCAAAGCCGGCCAAGACTGGAACTATGAACGTGTGCTCGACACCTTCCCGCGCCTGAAGGAACGCCTGGGCCACGGCGGCCAGCAACTCAGCGGTGGTGAGCAGCAGATGCTGACGATTGGCCGCGCGCTGATGACCAACCCCGATGTGTTGATTCTGGACGAAGCCACCGAAGGCCTGGCACCGCTGATCGCGCGCGAAATCTGGCGCATCTGCGCGCTGATACGCGCAAGCGGCATCAGCAGCGTGATCGTCGACAAGAACTGGAAACACGTGACGCGAATCACCGACCGCAACCTGATTCTGGTCAAAGGCCAGGTGGTATTTGCAGGCAGTTCGGACGAGCTGCATGCGCGGCCCGAATTGCTGGAGCAATACCTCGGGGTTTGACGGCTTCAGGAATCGCCAGCGGCTGCCGCTTGGCCGACCAGCGCGCGAAACAGGCGCCACTCGCCCGGCACCCCTTTCAGCGCATGTTTGCCGCGTTCCTCAAAGCCGATGCCCGATCCGGCCACCAGATCCTTGGTGGTGTTCGACACCAGCACCTCGTCGCCGGCCGCATGCGACATCACGCGCGCACCGATGTGTACCGCCATGCCGCTGACCTTCTCGCCAGTGGTTTCCACTTCACCGGTGTGCAGGCCGGCACGCACATCGATGCCGAGACGCTTGGCTTCGCGCCCGATCGCCACTGCGCAGCGAATCGCCCGCGCGGGGCCGTCGAAAGTGGCGAACAATCCGTCGCCGGCGGTGTCGATCTCGCGCCCGCGCAAGGCCTCAAGCTGGGTACGGCCAATCGCGTGGAACTGCTGCAGCAGGTCGCTCCAGGCCCGGTCGCCCAGTTTGGACGCCAGTTCGGTCGAACCCACTATGTCGGTGAACAGCACGGTGGCCAGCCAGCGCCCGCTGTGTTCGGCGCTGGCTCGCTCCCAATCGGCCACAGCGAAGCGCTGAATGGCATCGACGATGGCACCCGAATCGCCTTCGGCCGCCAGGTGGTCCGCACCCGGCAACTCGAGGTACACCGCGTCCGGCACATGGTCGGCCAGGTAACGCCCGTTGGCATTGACCACAACCCGGTCAGCGCGCCGTTGCAGGATCAAGGTCGGCCGGCGGATCTGCGGCAGGATCGCGCGCACGTCGATCTGGTCGTTTGCGACCACCAACCGGCGGATCGCGCTGGGTGACGCAGTCTGGCGCTGGTAACGCGCGAGCCACTCGCAAAAGGCCGCGTCGTTCACCCGGCTCGGCGCAAAACCTCGTGCGGATATCGGCTTTCCCCAGGTCTGCGCTACCGCTTTCAGACTCTGCTCAAGCGTTGGCGTGTACGGGTAATCGCTGGCACGGGTAAAGCGCGCCATGGCCGCGTACATCACCAGCCGCTCCACCATCGCCGGGTAGGTGGCGGTGAACAACGCGGCCATGGCGCCACCCTCGGACGACGCAAACAACACCGCCTTCTTCGAACCGGCCGCGCGCATCACATCGCGCACGTCGTCCATACGTTCTTCGAGTGTCGGCACACCCTCGAAACTATCCGACAGACCCTGGCCGCGCTTGTCGAAGACGATCACGCGAAAGGTCTGCGCAAGCTGCCTGAGCATGTGTGCATATGACTCGTAGCGCCAGCTCTCGTCGATATGCGAGACGATTCCCGGCACCACGACCAGGTCCTGCGCGCCGCTGCCGAAGACCTGGTAGGCGATGCTCAGGCCGTCGGATTCGGCATACAGCGTTTCGGGTATGACGTGCTCGGTGGTCATGGGGCCTACTCTAGCAGCCTGTAGCGGCACAATCGGCGGCATGACGACTGAACACTTCGACGTGCTGATAATCGGTGCAGGACTTTCGGGCATCGGCGCTGCCTACCATCTTCAGACCCGTTGCCCCGACCGCAGCTTCGCCATCCTGGAAGGGCGCGCCAGCATCGGCGGCACCTGGGACCTGTTCCGTTACCCCGGCGTTCGGTCCGACTCGGACATGTACACGCTGGGTTATTCGTTCAAGCCGTGGGAACAGCCCAAGGCCATCGCGGACGGGCCGGCGATTCTGAAGTACGTGTTGGACACCGCAAGAGACAACCGCATCACGGGCAAGGTCCGTTTCGGCCACCAGGTCAAGAGCGCGTCCTGGTCCACGCAAGACGCCCGCTGGACGGTCGAGGCCGCACGCGGCAGCACCAGGGAACCGGTGCGCATCACGTGCAACTTCCTGTTCATGTGTTCGGGCTACTTTAACTATGCGCAGGGGTTTACGCCCGAGTTTCCCGGCCTCAATCGCTTCACCGGGCGCATCGTGCATCCGCACCAGTGGACCGTCGATGTGGACTACACCGGCAAGCGCGTGGTTGTCATCGGCAGCGGTGCAACAGCCATGACGCTGGTGCCGGAGCTGGCGAAGAAAGCCGCCCACGTCACCATGCTGCAGCGTTCCCCTACCTATGTGGTCGCGCGGCCTTCGCAAGACGCCATGGCCAACTCGCTGCGCCGTTATCTGCCGTCGATGCTGGCTTACGGCATCACGCGCTGGAAACAGGTGTTGCTGGGCATGTATGTGTTCAATTTGTGCCGGCGTAATCCGGCGCGTGCGAAGCGGCTGTTGCTGGGTGGTGTGCGTTTGGCGCTGGGGCCCGACTACGACGTCGCAAAACACTTCACGCCACGCTACAACCCCTGGGAGCAGCGCCTGTGCCTGCTGCCCGACGGCGACCTGTTCGGAGCCATCAAGTCCCGGCGTGCATCGGTGGTCACGGACTTGATCGAGACCTTCACCGAGACCGGCATCCAACTCAAGTCGGGCGTGGAACTGGAAGCCGACCTGATCGTCACCGCCACCGGCCTGAACCTGCTGGTGCTCGGCGGAGCGCAGCTCACCGTCGATGGCCAGAGCATCGACTTCGCCAAGAGGCTGAACTACAAGGGCATGATGTACAGCGGCGTACCGAACCTGGCGTCGTCGTTCGGCTACACCAATGCGTCGTGGACACTCAAGTGCGATCTGACCTGCGAATACATCTGCCGGCTTTTGAACCACATGAAAAAGTACGGCATGGCCTATTGCACGCCACACAGCACCGACACCACCATGACCGAGGAACCCTGGGTCGATTTTTCGTCCGGCTATTTGCAGCGTTCGATGCATCTGTTCCCGAAGCAGGGGTCCAGGGCGCCGTGGAAGTTGTACCAGAACTACCTGCGCGACATCCTGCTGCTGCGTTATGGAGCGGTGGATGACGGT
>JANNGR010000407.1:0-6182 GCA_031403955.1 Betaproteobacteria bacterium | reverse complement strand
GGGAGAAAGCCGGCCAGGTGCCGCGCGAACTCTGGCTAAAAGCGGGCGAGCTGGGCCTGCTGTGTTGCAACGATGTCCGAGTGCAGGTAGAAGGTCGGCCCGGTGGCGCCGGCCCGCGCCATC
This sequence comes from Betaproteobacteria bacterium, assembly GCA_031403955.1. GTDB lineage: Bacteria > Pseudomonadota > Gammaproteobacteria > Burkholderiales > Burkholderiaceae_C > CAISIP01. The sequence goes on along the minus strand of JANNGR010000407.1, from coordinate 6,059 downwards.
TCTTCGATCAGGATGGTGCTGTGCAGGAAGTCGCCGCCCATGCCGCCGTACTGCTCCGGTACGTTGCAACACAGCAGGCCCAGCTCGCCCGCTTTTAGCCAGAGTTCGCGCGGCACCTGGCCGGCTTTCTCCCAGTCGGCGTGGTGCGGCACCACGTGTTCAGCGATGAAACGCCGCACGCTGTCACGGAACACGTCGTGGTCGGGGCTGAATATAGTGCGTGGAATCATGTTATGACAGGCTTGGTCAAAGGTCGGCGGCACACGCGCCGCCGGGGGCGAGCAACCGCAGGACGCTGTTTTCGTCGTAATCACATTCGCGCAGGATTTCGGCGCTGTGTTGACCCAGATTGGGCGGCAGGCGTGTTATTTCGGGCGGCGAGGCGCTCATGCGCAGCGGATTGCCGGGCAGGCGCAAAGTGCCTTCCGTGGGATGCTCGGCCAGTTGCCAGAAGTCCACCGCCTTCAGGTGCGGGTCGTTCGGCAAGTCCTCGATGTCATTGACCGGCGAAAACGGAATGTCTTCCGGCGTCAGCAGTCGCAGCCACTCGGCGCTGGTCTTGCGCGCAATCTGGCGCTCGATCTCGTCCCAGACCTGGCGAAAATGTTTCTGCCGCGCGGCGAAGGTCGCGAAACGCGGGTCCTGCATGATTTGTGGTTCGCCGGCCAGCTCAAAGAAACGCTTCCAGTTCGAATCTGAATACGGCAACAGCGCCAGGTAACCGTCCACGGTGCGGTAAGGCCGGCGCGCAGCCGAACTGACCGGCTCGTACCCCATCGGGCCCAGCGGCGGTTCGAACGCGTGGCCCCACTGGTGTTCGAGCATGTTGAACGCCGCCATAGTCTCGAACATAGCCACGTCTACCTGCTGGCCCTCGCCGGTGCGCATGCGGTGCATCAGCGCCAGCACGATTGCATAAGCGGCATGAACGCCGCTGATCTTGTCGGCGATTATGGTCGGTATGAAACGCGGCTGGCCGCCGACAACCTTCTGCAACATGGCCAGACCGGAGGCGGCCTGGATTATGTCGTCATAAGCCGGGCGGCCACCGTACGGGCCGTCGTCGCCGTAACCGGTGACATGGCAATACACCAGCGCCGGGTTGTGCGCGGCCAGCGTTTCGTAGGCCAGCCCGAGCCGGTTCGCGGCCGGCGTGCGCAGGGAGTGCAGCAGCACGTCGGTCTTGGCGACCAGGCGCTGCAGTATCTCGCGGCCTTGCGGCTGCTTCAGGTCGACCACGATGCTGCGTTTGCTGCGGTTGCTGGTCAGGAAAAACGCGCCCATGCGCGGCGAGCGGCGCGGCCCGATGGAGCGCGTCAGGTCGCCCTCCGGCGGTTCAAGCTTGATCACGTCGGCGCCCATGTCGCCCAGGTATTGCCCGGCCAGCGGGCCGAAAATCATCGACGCGATTTCCAGTACGCGGATGCCTTCCAGGGGTGGTTTTTTCATATTGATCAGTTGGGGTCAGAGCCCGATTTCGGTCGGATTGGTAATACTTCGACAAGGGAATCGTTTGAAATCGGGATCTGACCCCAAGGTTTCCAATTTCCTTAGTCAGTTGGGGACAGAGCTTGCCCACTGCGTGTGGCTGCGGTCTGTCCCACAAGGTTTCATAACACGGCTACCGGGGCCAGCGGGCTGCCGGTCGCGCCGACGATCGGTAGTGCGCTGGCAATGAACAAAAATTCATGCCGGCCGCTGGCCACCAGCGGGTCGAGCATCAGGCCTTCGAGCAGCGGCACACCATAGTCGCGGATCAGCCGCTGGTGCACCGGGAACACCTTGCCTTCTGGAAACGGCAACACTTCGATGGCGAAGTTGTCGGCACCGACGATCGCCACGTCACGCTCGACCAGCCACATGCCGGCATCCACGTCGATGCCGGCCTCCACGTCGAAAGAGACATTCTTCACGCCCTTTTGCGATTCGAGCCAGCCGGTGCGCAGCAACACCGCGTCGCCGCGGCCCGGCGACACGCCAGCGGCGGCAGCGGCGGCTTCCAGGTCGGCCGCTCCGATGGATTCGCCCGGCGCAAGCACACGGCCCTTCAGCCGCACCAGGTCGAGCAGCACCCCACGCGTCACGATCGGAGGCATCTTGTCGACACCGAGCCTTTGCGCGCCACTGGTGCTGCGGATGGTGTCGCCCAGATAACCGTTGTAGAGCTTGTCGTCGTACCAGGCGTGGCACAAGGCGTCGACATGGGTTCCGATGTGCAGCGGCATCACGACCGAGTCTTCGGCGAACTGGAAGCCGCCCGGACGTTTGCTGCCGGCGATCGCATAGTCGCCGCCGTCGCGGCCCATGAAATGCTGCAGGCCGCAGCGGTGTGCCGGCACCGGTGTCTTGCTGGAGAGCAACTGGGCCAGACGCAGTACCTCGCCGGTACGCACCAGCGCGGTTGCGCGGCGCACTTCGTCCGGGCCAATGTGATTGAGCGCGCCACGCTCATCGTCGGCGCCCCAGCGGTTCCAGGCATTCTGGCTAATTGATACGACTGCGGTCATTGGAGTACCTCCGTGCCGCGCAATGCGGTGTTATTCGTCTTGGGAACGGCCCGGCGGCGCTCATTGGAGTACCTCCGTGCTGCGCACTGCGGTGTTATTCGTCTTGGGAACGGCCCGGCGGCTCATTGGAGTACCTCCGTGCTGCGCACTTCGGCGCTATTCGCCTTGGGAACGGCCCGGCGGCTCATGGCCGGTACCCCAGGCGCGTGGACAGCCGTCGCGCTGCGTCGCGCAGGTGGTCAACCGCCGGATCGTGCTCGTTGAAGCTGGCGGCTTCGCCCATCATCGTAAGCGCCAGCACGATGGCGCCCGAGGCGTCGAACACCGGCACGCTGACGCCGTTCACGCCGCGCTCGTTGACATCGGCAATGATTGCGTCATCGATTGTTCCGAGCTGTTTCTCCCGTACCCGCGCCAGGTGCTCGTCGACCGCCTCGCGGGTGGCGAACGGCGCGTTCGGTATGTGTTGCACGGCGGCGATTTCCGCTTCAAGGTACGGCACGGTAAGTTGCGGCGACGAGAAGGCGGCGAATACCTTGCCGGTGGCCGAGCCCAACAGTGGCAGCACCATGCCACAACGCAGGCGCACGTCCAGCGGCTTGCGCGCTTCGATCCACCAGATCAACGTGGGGCCGAGATTGCCCCACACGCCCAGGCCCACGGTCTTGTCGGTTTCGCGGTTCAGGTCTTCCAGGCACGGCCTGGCCAGGTGAACGGCGTTAAGGGTCGCGACGTTGCCCGAGCCGAGGTCGGAGTTCATCGCGTTGTCGTAAGCATGCACCACCATGTATTTGCCGGCGCCAAAAGCCAGCGGCTTGCGCGCGCTGCCCACGATGCGTTCGACGCGGCCCAGAAACAGCAGATGGTCGCCGCCGGGGTAGATGGCCTCGGTGCGGCACTCGAGGTAGGCCGCGCAGCCGTCGATCAGCGGCACGCCATCAATGCCGGGCGTGGTTGCGATGCCTTTGAACCGGTCCGGCCCCGACTTGGCGAAGTGGTTCGACACGTCGATTTGCTCTTCCGACAGTATGTTGACGACAAAACGCTTGGCCTTGCTGTAGACCGGAAAACTGCGCGCGTTCATGCGCAGGCTCCAGACGATCAGCGGCGGGTCGAGCGACACCGAGTTGAATGAATTGGCGGTCATGCCGATAGGGGTGCCTTCATCGTCGAGCACGGTGATCACGGTGACGCCGGTGACGAAGGAGCCGAGGCAGCGGCGCAGGTCGGTCGGGTCAATGGCGGGGGCTGGCGTGGAAGCGGGCGCAAGAGTGTCCATGGTCGCTAAGCCTTTCAGGCCATCAGGTTGTCGCGGAAACTTTCGCCTTCGTAGGCGGTGCGGAACACGCCACGGCGCTGCAGGATCGGCACCACCTGGTCGACGAAATCTTCCACGCTGTCGGGATTGGTGGTCGGGCTGAGGTTGAAGCCGTAACAACCGGTTTCACGCCACATATGTTCGATCTCGCTTGCCACCTGCTCGGGTGTGCCGATGACCTGCGGAATCGCCACCGACAGCGCCCACTGCGAGGCAGCCTGGCGCAGCGTCACGGCTTGGCCGTCGGCGCCGCTGAGGGTGGCAGCCATCAGGCCGCGCGACGCCTGGGTTTCCATCTCGGCCAATGGCCGGTCGGGGTCGAACTGGCTCAGGTCAACTCCAAATACGCCTGACAGGCGGGCCAGGATCGCATCCAGCGGAATACGTTGGGTCAGTTCCTCCATGCGCGCGCGCGCTTCGGCCTCGGTGCTGCGCACGATCGGCTGCAATCCGAACAGCACCTTGGAGTCCTGGGACTTGCCATGGGTCTGGGCCGCGGCGCGCAACTGTTCCATGCTCTTTTTCATGCCGGCTACATGCCCCTGAATGGCGAAGATTACCTCGGCGTGGTCCATCGCGAACTTCATCCCGCGCCCCGACGACCCAGCCTGGAACAGCAGCGGCCGCCCGTAGCTTGACGGCAACACGGGCGCCACCGCCTTGCAACTGAGGTAACGGCCCTTGTAGTCGACCTGGCGGATCTTGTCCGGGTCGGCGAATTGGCCAGTGGATGCGTTCTTCAGGATGGCATCGTCGGGCACGCTGTCCCAGAGCTGGTAACAGATGGCCATGAATTCATCGGCCTGGTCGTACCGCTCGTCGTGCGCCATCTGGGTGCCCATGCCGTTGGCCATGTGTTCGGCATTGCTGAAGCCCGACACGATGTTCCAGCCGACGCGCCCGCGGCTTAGGTAGTTCAGGGTCGAGATGCGTCGCGTGGCGAGGTAGGGCGTGGTGCCGGTGGTCGACAACGTGACACCGATGCCCAGGTGTTTCGTGGCGGCGGCCATCACGGCCACCAGCGGCATTGGGTCGTGGTTGGGCCAGGAGGCGCCGTATTGCACCGACGGCACCACGCTGCTTTTATAAACCGCGTGGGTAGCCGGGCTGTCGGCAAAAAACACGCCATCGAAGCAGCCGCGCTCCAGCGTGCGCGCGCCAGGTGCTGCCAGTAAGCGAAGTCCTGCAAGCCATCGAGCTGTTCGTCCTTGGGGTCGGCCCAGCCCAGCAGCGTGTGGGTGCAAGCGGTGTGGATCAGCATCTGCATCAGGTGCATCTTGGAAGACATCGGCTACGTCCTTGTCGGCAATGGGTGGTCGAGGAAACCGCTGGGCGCGGGGGTCAGCGGATCAGTGAGCGGACCCACTCGTCGCCCAGACCGACCTCACGGCAATGTTTGGAGTAACGGTCCAGGCGCAGGAATACGTCGTCGTAGTCGATCGCGTTGCCTTGCTCGTCCAGGTACACCAGCGGACCGTTGACATGGAACACCGCTGTCATATGGCCCACGTCGGGGTCGATATACAAGGTGTGGATATGGCCGGCTGGCTCGTAGGCAAAACTCCCGGCGCGCGCCACCCAGTCGTGTTCGCGGTAACCCCACGCGCCATCCAGCGTCCAGGCGGTGACGGGCGATGCATGGCGATGGCGCTGTATGGTGCCCTTGCCTTCGGCTTTGAGGATGCTGACCCAGCCGCCGTTGGACACGTCGAACAGCAGCGGACGCACCTTGCCCAGCTTGCCCAGCGCGTACCATTTTTCGTCTTCGACCATCACGTCGGCCTGGAACATCTCGGGATGGGTGTAGGGGGAGTTGGGTATGTTGACCATGGTTACTTCGGTTGCTGGGTAACACTTGCCTTGAATCTGGCTTGCGTAAACCGTCTATTACTTGTAAGATTTAAAGGATGCTTTATAGTATTTAATATCTACCCGTCAGTATATTAGGGTTTTCCCTTAAATCCATGTCCGTCATCACCAATGTCGAGGACCTGCGGGTGCTGGCCCGAAGACGCGTTCCGCGCATGTTCTACGAATACGTCGATTCAGGCTCCTGGACCGAGGGCACCTACCGCGCCAACCAGAGCGACTTGCAGCGCATCAAGCTGCGCCAGCGGGTTGCCGTCAGCATGGAAAACCGCAGCCTGCGTACACGGATGGTGGGGCAGGACGTGGCCATGCCAGTCGCGCTGGCGCCGACCGGCCTGACCGGCATGCAACACGCCGACGGCGAG
>JANNGR010000406.1:0-1514 GCA_031403955.1 Betaproteobacteria bacterium | reverse complement strand
GGATGAAGTCGCTCGCTTCGGCGGCCATGCGCGACAGGATCACCTCGCCCGGCCGGGCGAGCGTGTCGACGTGCGCGGCGAGTGTGTGTCGTCATGCGGCATCTGGGTGCCCATGCCGTTGGCCATGTGTTCGGCATTGCTGAAGCCCGAAACGATGTTCCAGCCGACGCGCCCGCGGCTCAGGTAGTTCAGCGTCGAGATGCGTCGCGTGGCCAGGTAGGGTGTGGTGCCAGTGGTCGACAACGTGACACCGATGCCCAGGTGTTTCGTGGCGGCGGCCATCACGGCTACCAGCGGCATCGGGTCGTGGTTAGGCCAGGAGGCGCCGTATTGCACCGACGGCACCACGCTGCTTTTGTAAACCGCGTGTGTCGCCGGGCTGTCGGCAAAAAACACGCCATCGAAGCAGCCGCGCTCCAGCGTGCGCGCCAGGTGCTGCCAGTAAGCGAAGTCCTGCAGGCCATCGAGCTGTTCGTCCTTGGGGTCGGCCCAGCCCAGCAGCGTGTGGGTGCACGCGGTGTGGATCAGCATCTGCATCAGGTGCATCTTGGAAGACATGGGCTACGTCCTTATCGGCAATGGGTGGTCGAGGAAACCGCGCGGCGCGGGGTCAGCGGATCAGTGAGCGGACCCACTCGTCGCCCAGACCCACTTCACGGCAATGTTTGGAGTAACGGTCCAGCCGCAGGAATACGTCGTCGTAGTCGATCGCGTTGCCTTGCTCGTCCAGGTACACCAGCGGACCGTTGACATGGAACACCGCTGTCATATGGCCCACGTCGGGGTCGATATACAACGTGTGGATATGGCCGGCCGGCTCGTAGGCGAAACTGCCGGCGCGCGCGACCCAGTCGTGTTCGCGGTAGCCCCAGGCGCCGTCCAGCGTCCAGGCCGTGACCGGCGACGCGTGACGGTGGCGCTGGATCGTGCCCTTGCCCTCGACCTTCAGTATGCTGACCCAGGCGCCGTTGGACACGTCGAACAGAAGCGGGCGCACCTTGCCCAGCTTGCCCAGCGCGTACCATTTTTCGTCTTCGACCATCACGTCGGGCTGGAACATCTCGGGATGGGTGTAGGGGGAGTTGGGTATGTTGACCATGATTTCCTCGGTTGCTTGGGAACACTTGCCTTGGACCCGGCTCGGACCTGGCTTGCGTAAACCGCCTATTACTTGTAAGATTTCAGATATGCTTGATAGTATTTAATATCTACCAGCCAGTATATAAGGGTTTACCCTTAAATCAATGTCCATCATCACCAACATCGAGGACCTTCGGGTGCTGGCCCGAAGACGCGTTCCGCGCATGTTTTACCAATACGTCGATTCAGGCTCCTGGACCGAGGGCACCTACCGCGCCAACGAGAGCGACTTCCAGCGCATCAAGCTGCGCCAGCGGGTTGCCGTCAGCATGGAAAACCGCAGCCTGCGTACACGGATGGTGGGGCAGGACGTGGCCATGCCAGTCGCGCTGGCGCCGACCGGCCTGACCGGCATGCAACACGCCGACGGCGAG
>JANNGR010000405.1:0-23492 GCA_031403955.1 Betaproteobacteria bacterium | reverse complement strand
GCTCGAAGACGACGGCCTGCTGGTCCGCCACGAGCGCTTGCGCGGGCGCATTGGTCAACCTTCGGTGCCACTGGCGCTGAACCCCGACGGCGCGTTTGCCATCGGCGTCAACATCGGGCGGCGCAGCGCCGACTGGTTGCTAGTCGACTTCACCGGCGCGGTGCGGCAGCGCAAGAGCCTGCCCTATCCGTTTCCCGACGCCAGGACTTTGCTGCCGGCCTTGAAACGCAATATGCAGGCCCTGCGCGACGGGCTCGGCGCGCTTGGCCCGCGGCTGGTTGGCGTCGGTGTGGCGGCACCGTTTCAACTCGGCGGCTGGCACCGCATGCTGGGACTTTCGAGCACGCAGTCCAGCACCTGGAACCAGATCGACCTGTACGCCGAAGTGCAGCGCATGACCGACTTGCCGGTCAGTTTTTCCAAGGACACGTCGGCCGCCTGCGTGGCCGAACTGGTCGCGGGGAGTGGTCGCGATCTGAAAAGTTTCCTGTATCTGTTTGTTGACACTTTTGTCGGTGGCGGGTTGGTTATCCACTCGCACCTGCATGCTGGCGTGCATGGTAACGCCGGCGCGGTGGCCTCGCTGCCGCTGCAATTGGCAAAACCCCAGCGCCCGGCGGAACAGTTGATTAGCCGCGCCTCGTTATGGGAGCTGGAGCAACGTTACGTCCAAGGCGGATTGGACCCGAGCGCAGCCTACGACGAACGGGCCATACAAGCACCGTTTGTGCAACATACCAATGCCTGGATCGCGCCCGCGGCCAACGCGCTGGCGCATTGCGTGGTCAGCGGCACCGCGTTCCTGGATCTGGACGCCGTGGTGCTGGATGGTTCTTTTTGCCGGCCGCTGTTGCAGCGCCTGCTAACCCACACCGGCGACGCCCTGTCGGGGTACAACTGGGAAGGCATGTGGCCGGTCAGCGTGGTCGCCGGCAGCATCGGCCCGGATGCGCGCGCATTGGGTGGTGCCTGGCTGCCGTTACACGCCAACTTTGCGCCCGACCGCGACCTGTTCCTGAAAAGCTACTAGCGCAGTCAGCGCTGAAATTTCGCCGCTACATCAGCCACCCGTTTGCCGAATAACTTCGCGGTTTCGATGTCGCCGCTGAGCATATCGTCGGCACCACCGTCGGAAGGTGACTGCGCCATGGCGCCGCTGTAGGACACCAGGTTGTTGATGTCCTTGCGCGTGCTGGCCTTCGCATTACTGGGCATCAGGCCCTGGCTGACCCAGATCATGCCGTGCTGCATGGACAACGCAAACAGGGTGTTGAGCGTCGACAGTTTGTCACCGCTGAGCCCGGCGCTGTTGGTGAAGCCGGCCGCCAGTTTGTCCTTCCAGGCCTGCACATACCATTGCTTGCTGGACGCATCGGCAAACTTCTTGAACTGCCAGCTCACATTGGCCATGTAGGTCGGTGAGCCGAAAATTATGGCGTCGGCGCCGGCCAGTGTGTCCCAGCCGCCTTCCGGCAAATTGCCATCGGCGTCAATCGCCACCAACTGCGCGTCGGCGCCATCGGCAACCGCTTGCGCCATGCGCAGGGTATGCCCGTAACCTGAATGAAAAACCACTGCTACTTTTGCCATTTTCCTGTCTCCTTGAATGGGTGGGGCAATGCAATCAAGCCGTGCGTCTGGCGTCAATACTGAAAGCACCCGCGCCATGCGCCGCCAGCACCAGCAGGCCACCCACTACCGCGATATTCTTGAAAAACATCAGTTGCTGCAGCATTGCCTGGTCAGCCGGCATGGCCCAGAAATTGTGGAATACAAAACTGGCCACCAGCGTGAAAAGCGCCAGCGCCAGAGCGGCCAAACGCGTGCCGAAGCCGGCAATCAGCGCCAGGCCGCCCAGTACTTCAACCGCGATCGCGATGGCTGCCGCAAACTGTGGCAATGGCAAACCGACGGAAGCGATGTAACCCGCCGTGCCGGCAAACCCGCCAATCTTGCTGATGCCGGCAGGCAGAAACAGCAACGCCAGCAACAGGCGTCCGATCAGGGAGAGCGGATTATTCAAAGAGGCAATCATGGGTTAGTTCCTTTAGATTTGTGAAGGTTGAAGAAATGGGTGAAGGGAGATTGGTCAGGCGGCAAGGTCAAACACCAGTACCTCGGCATCTTTGCCGCCGGACAGTTTCAATTGCCCTTCGCCTTCGATCAAGGCCGCGTCACCGGCTTGCAGCAACTGGCCATTGACCTGCAATTGGCCGCGCACCAGGTGCACGTAACCCTTGCGCGCCGGGTCAAGCGCCAGCTCGGCGGCTTCGGCGGCGTCGAACAGCCCCGCATACAACGCGGCGTCGGCATGCATGGTCACCGAGCCGGCGGCACCGTTGCCGGATGCCACCAGCCGCAACACGCCTCGCTTTTCCGAATCGGCGAAAGTCTTCTGCTCATAACCGGGCTCAATGCCGGTCACATTGGGCTCGATCCAGATCTGCAAAAAATGCGTGGTGTCATGCGGCGCGTGGTTGAACTCGCTGTGCTGCACGCCACTGCCCGCGCTCATGCGTTGCACGTCTCCCGGCGGAATGCCTTTGACGTTGCCAAGGGTGTCCTTGTGCGCCAGTTCACCACTGAGTACGTAACTGATGATCTCCATGTCGCGGTGGCCGTGGGTTCCAAAACCCGTGCCAGGAGCAATCCGGTCTTCATTGATGACGCGCAGATTGCCCCAACCCATGTGTTTTGGGTCGTGGTAGCCGGCGAAAGAAAAGCTGTGGTAGGACTTGAGCCAGCCATGGTCGGCATAACCCCGTTCGCCTGATTTACGCAATGTCAACATATTCGCTCCGGTTCCAATGGAGCCAACTTTAGGGCACCGCGGGCAAATTCCAGCGCACTTGTTTTGATGGCATCATTCGAATTATTTGAATGAAAAGGCCGTCCATGCAGACCCCGCGTGATGTCTTGACACCGGACGCGTTGTCCATGCTGCAGGCCATCGCGCAGGCCGGCAGTTTTGCCGCCGCGGCGCGTGGGATCGGCCTGGTGCCCAGCGCCCTTACCTACCGGGTGCGCCAGATTGAGGACGCGCTCGACGTGTTGCTTTTTGACCGTAGTTCACGCCAGGCACGGCTGACACCATCCGGCGCCGAACTGCTGCGCGAAGGCGCCCGCATTCTGGCAGACGTAGACGCCATGGCCAACCGCGTCAAACGCGTGGCCACCGGTTGGGAACCACAGTTGACGATTGCCGTGGACGGAATAATTTCCAAAACCACGTTGATGGAGTTGTGCCATGACTTCCTCGCGCTCGATCCGCCGACACGCCTGCGACTGAGGGACGAAACATTGTCTGGAACGCTGGAGGCGCTCACGTCCGGTAACGCCGATCTTGCAATTGGCGTGGGTGAAACCAGCATCCACGCGGATATCCACGGCAAACCGCTGGGCGACATTCATTTTGTCTACGCCGTCGCGCCGCACCATCCGCTGGCCAGCGTGCCTGAACCATTGGCGGACGATGTTCTTCGCCAGCACCGCGCGGTGGCCGTGGCCGACTCGGTCCAGCGTGGGCGGGGCCTGACATTCGGCCTGCTGGGAGGTCAGGACGTTTTTACCGTGGCCAGCATGCAGGCAAAGCTGGATGCGCAATTGCGCGGTCTGGGGGGCGGCTTCGTGCCCGAAAACATGGCGCGCGGCTACATAACCGCCGGTCATCTGGTGGTCAAGAAAACCGAACGGTCACAACGTGTCACGCGCGTCAACTACGCCTGGCGCGGCAGCCAGCGGGCGCTGCTGGGGCGGGCGCTGCAATGGTGGCTTAAACAACTGGAGCGCCCGACCACCCGCGCGGCGTTGCTGGCTCAACATCGGAACGCGTGAATCGGGCGTGTACAGTGCAAGCCATGCAAGCATCCATGGAGACCTACCCATGCCAAAGTCCAGGCGGATTGCGGTCATAGGCGCGGGCATTGCGGGTATCACCTGCGCCCGAACCCTGGCCGAGGCCGGCCACCGGTTAAGCGTGTTTGAAAAAAGCGCCGGTGCTGGTGGAAGAATGGCTACGCGCCAAAGCGCGTTTGGCAGCTTCGACCACGGCGCACAGTATTTCACCGTGCGCGACCCGCGTTTCGAGCTGGCGTTGCAAACCGTGCCGGGCCTGTGCAAACCCTGGAGCGCCAACAACGTGCAGGTGCTGGACGAACACGGCGGCGTGGCGGCAGCGGGCTTGCCGGCAGGCGAGGCGCATTGGGTTCCAACGCCGGGCATGAACGCGCTGGCCGGCCACTGGGCACAACCACTGGTGGAGGACCGGCGCCTTGCGCTGGAGACACGTATCACCCGCATCGAACATGACCCCAACAACCACCGGCGCTGGCAACTCCATACGGTCGGGCCTGACACCGAACATGGCCATGCCAGGCAGGTCTTCGCGGGATTTGACGCCGTGTTGTTGGCCATTCCCGCATGGCAGGCGCGCGAGTTGTTGCAGAACTCCGAAATTGCCAGCGATCTGGCGGATCAAATCGACACGGTGCGGGTGGCACCCTGCTGGACCCTGATGCTGGCGTTTCCACAAGCCATGCAACCGGCCTTCAGCACGCTCGGGCCGCAATGGAATGCCGCCCGCAGCACCCACCACCGCATTGCCTGGCTGGCGCGCGAGTCGTCCAAACCGGGGCGTTCGCCGGTCGAACGCTGGACCGTGCAAGCCAGCGCCGACTGGTCGCGTGAACATTTCAGCGATGACCCGGCGCGTGTTCAGGCCAAGTTATGCAAGGCGTTTTCCGAGGTCACCGGCATTCGTGCCGAACCGGCGCATGCCGTCACCCACCGCTGGGCCTATGCCCAGACCCAGCAGCCGCTGGGCATAAGCCATCTGTGGAACGCCCGCATTGGCATCGGCGCATGCGGCGACTGGTGTATCGGCCACCGGGTGGAAGACGCGTTTTTGTCGGGCCTGGAACTGGCATTAACCGTGGCATGAACCTTGGAGGTGCCAGCGCGCCGGCCACCTACACCGGGCGGTTCGCGCCCTCCCCCACCGGGCCGCTGCACGCGGGTTCACTGGTGGCGGCACTGGCGAGTTGGCTCGATGCCCGGGCCTGGAACGCGGGCAAGCATGGCCGGTGGTTGGTACGGTTCGAGGACCTGGACCGGCCGCGTTGCGTGAATGGCGCCGTGTCGCGGATCCTGCGGCAATTGCAGGCCTGCTCCCTGCTGCCGGACGAGCCGCCGGTGTTCCAGTCACAGCGCATCGCGCTGTACCGGCAGGCAATTGATCATTTGGTAGGCGCTGGCCTGGTCTATCCCTGCGGGTGTTCGCGCCGGGACATTGAAGTCGAACTGGCGCGCCTGGGACAAACACGTGCGCGCCACGGCGAACTGGTCTACCCCGGCACCTGCCGCCTCGGCCTGCGCGGCAAACCGGCGCTGGCCTGGCGCTTCCACACCCAGGCCGCGACTGTCTCACACGCAAGCGTGGATTGGGTTGACCGCAGACTGGGACCGCAACAACAAGACGTGGCAACGGTTGTCGGAGACTTTGTCGTGTTGCGCTCGGACGGCCAGTTTGCATACCAGTTGGCCGTGGTGGTGGACGACGCCGAGCAACACATCACCCATGTAGTGCGCGGCGAAGATCTGGCAGACAACACGGCGCGCCAACTGTTGCTGCAGGCGGCGCTGGCTTTGCCCACTCCACAATACCTTCACAGCCCGCTGGTCCTGGCCGCGAATGGCGAAAAGCTGTCGAAACAAAACGCGGCGCAGGCGCTCGATACCAGCCGGCCACTGCTGGCCCTGAACGCCGCTGCCGCTGCGCTCGGCTTGCCGGAGCACGCGGGGGGTGTGGCTGACGCCCTGGCTGCATGGGTCAAGACCTGGCGCCATCTCTACAATCCCGTGCTGTGAATACACCCGAACCCGGCCTTGCGCCGGCGATTGCCCATCCAAGAGCGGTACGCAGCTTCGTGCGGCGTGCCGGGCGCACCACGGCAGCACAGGCGCGCGCTTATGACTCTCTGGGACCCGAATTTCTCGTGCCGTACCAGGCGTCACAGACCGCGCTGTCTGCGCTATACCCGCAATTTGCCGCAGTCGATCAACATGCTGGCGCCGGCGGCCCGTGCGCGCCGGCCTTCCCGCCGCTGATTCTGGAAATTGGTTTTGGCATGGGCGAAGCCACGGCACACATTGCGGCCTCAATGCCGGGCAGCAACTTCCTGTGTTGCGAAGTGCATCCGCCCGGCGTCGGGGCGCTGCTCAAACGCATTGGCGAGTTGGGCCTGAGCAACATCCGCATCGTCGCCCACGATGCGGTCGAGGTGATAGACCAGATGTTGCCGCTTTGGCATGCCGCGCAGCCGGCGCGCGGCCTGGACGGCATACACCTGTTTTTCCCCGACCCCTGGCACAAAAAAAGACACAACAAACGGCGCCTGATCCAGGGCGCGCTGATAAAGCGGCTAGCCGCGCGCCTCAAGACCGGGGGCTACATCCATTGCGCCACCGACTGGCAGCCGTATGCCGAGCAGATGCTGCTGGTACTCGGCCAGGAGCCACTGCTGCACAACCGGGTTGTGGTCGAACACCCCGAACTCGGCGGTTTTGCGCCCCGGCCGAACTACCGGCCGTTGACCAAATTTGAAAAACGCGGCATCGGCCTGGGACATGGCGTATGGGACCTGGTCTTCCATCGGGTCTGATGGTTGTCAGGCAGCAAACACCGATGCGGGCCTGCGGTATGACGCCAACAAACGCTCCGGCCGTGTTACCAACCCGCGACGGTGTGGGTGCCAGTTGCGTCTCGCTGCCTGGCGGGTCATGGGCCACCATCACCGATTTCCTGGTGGACCGGTTTCCCGCACACAGCCGCGAGATCTGGTTGCAGCGCATGCGTGACGGCGATGTGGTGGACGAATACGGCCAGGCGGTGACGGCGCAGCGGCCTTACCGGGGCCATATGCGGGTGTATTACTACCGTAGCGTGAAGGATGAGCAGCAGATTCCGTTCGATGTCGTGTTGCTGTATCAGGACGAACACCTGGTAGTGGTCGACAAACCGCATTTTCTGCCGGTGTTACCGTCGGGTGGCTACCTGCAGCAAACGGTTCTGGTGCGTCTGAAACGCAAGCTGGGAATCGATGCCATCGTGCCAATCCACCGCATTGACCGTGACACCGCCGGTGTAGTCATGTTTTCAGCGCAGCAAAAAACACGCGACCATTACCAGGCCCTGTTTCGACAGCGTCTGGTGCACAAAACCTACCAGGCGATTGCGCCGTGGCGAGCGGATTTGCGGTTTCCGTTGACCCGGGTCAGCCGCATCGAACCGGGCGCGCATTTCATGCAGCAACACGAAGTGCCGGGGCCGCCCAACGCCACCACGCACATCCGGCTGCTGGGTATCAGTGGTCGATTGGCGCATTTCGAGTTATGTCCGGTCAGCGGTCGCCGGCACCAATTGCGTGTGCACATGGCCGCGCTTGGCATGCCCATAGTGGGTGACGGAATTTACCCGGAGCTAACCGCCGAGGGCCAATCCGACTACCAGCGGCCGCTGCAACTGCTGGCCAAAACAATAACATTTACCGACCCACTGAGCGGCCAGTTGCGGCGCTTTGACAGCTCTCACGCTCTGAGCCTGGCGCAGCAGGCAACGACAGACCTCGCTGTGGCAGGTTCAATGCGTGCGGGCAATTTGACCCACCCCGCTTACCAACGCGATTCCAGCCAATAACCAGGTGATCTGGGTGATTGTTTGCCGGGCGCCCAAACGGGTCTGCAACTGGGGAACCAGGTCGGCCAGCGCCACATAGACGAAGCTGCTGCTGGCCGCCACCAGAAAATACGGCAGGTACTGCTGCAATCGATCGACCAGCCAGAACCCCGCCAGGCCACCGATCGCGGTGACGGCGCCGGCCAAGGTCACTTTGACAAACGCCGCGCGTCGGTTGCTCGATCCGGCGCGCAATACCATCAGGTCGCCCATGTGGTGTGGCACCTCGTGAGCCAACACGGCCAAAGTGGCGATTATGCCCAGCCGGGTGTCGGCGATGAAAGCCGAGGCGATCAGCACACCGTCCCCGAAGCAATGCACGCTGTCACCGGTCAATATGGCCCAGCTTCCAGCCACTGGAGCGGTAACCGGCGACTGATGCCGATGGTCATGCCCTTCGTCGTCGCCATGGTGGTGTTCGTGCCCGTGGTGCCACAACTCGGCTTTGTCCAGCAGAAAGAAGAAAACCAGTCCGGCGAGCAGCGCGATAAACAGGTCTTGCGCGCTGGCCTGACTTTCAAACGCTTCGGGCAACAAGTGCATGAAAGCCGTAGCGAGCAACGCGCCGGCAGCAAGGCTCAGCATATGTTGCGTATACCGCGCCAGTGCGCCAAAACTCAGCAGCGCGGCAATCCATACGCTTCCGATGCCGGCGCTCAGGGTACCCAGGAATATCGCAAACAGTGTCATGACTTTGTCTCACGTTTCCAGGTGGCCGTGGCCCTTGATGGCCCGAATCGCAGCACCGCAAGGGTGATCTTAGCAAGCCTGCCATTTGCGACCCGTGGCTGGCTGGCGCTCAGGGTATGCACCGATACAGCACCGGTGCACAATCGCCGAAGTAGGTGATCAATGTCCAACGTGCATAAATGGATGCTGGTCACATTTTCTTCAATCGCCAGCCGGAACGACGGATCCACTCTGCACAATGGCAATTCCCGATGCCGCACCAAAATTACTGCCGATGGTTCTGACGGCACTGGCCGCGCTGGCGGTGGAAGGCGCGGCCTGGTGGTGGGTCAGCAGTCAGAATGGCCGCGCGGACGTGCTGCCGGCGACGTTGTTGGGGCTGCTGGGTATGGTGCTAACCGTAGCCGCCGGGGCAATGCTGCTGCGTAGCAGCCGGCTCGGCGCGCGTGAGTTGCAACGCGCCAAAGTTGCCGCAGCACAATCCATGGAGCATCAACGGGCGATGCTCCAAGCGCAGCAGGAGGCCGAGAAAGCACGCGAACTGCTGGTCACTGCATTGGACGCGCTTCCAATTGGCGTTGCGATTTTCGACCAGGACGACCGGCAGGTGATCCGCAACAAATGCCTGAGTGAGCTTTTCCCCGGCCTATTCAATTCGCGCCTCACTGACGAGACCTATGCAACCATCGTGCATCGAGTGTTGAATATCGGCCTGCTGCCAGACGCGGCCGGACGGGAAGAGGAAAGGCTTGCAAAACGCCTGGCTGGCAGCGGCGACGGCGGGCAACCCATGTTGCAAAGATACACCAACGACCGCTGGATTCATGCCTACGAAGTTCAAACGCGCCAGGGTTATACGGTGGTCGCACGTGCTGAGGTCACCGACCTGGTGCGCAAGGAGCAGTTGCTGGCGCAGGCCAACCAGCAGTTGTCGCGCCAGTCGGCGACCGACGCGCTCACCGGCATTGCCAACCGCAGAAAATTTGACGAAACACTTGCCAGCGAGTGGCTGCGCGCAGCGCGCAGCGGCAGTGCCTTGAGTCTGTTGATGGTCGATATCGACCACTTCAAACGGTTCAACGACCATTATGGGCATGTGGCCGGTGACGAATGCCTGCGCCGCGTCACACTGGTTCTGTCGGCGTGTGTGCGACGTGCCGGCGAACTGCTGGCGCGTTACGGCGGCGAAGAATTTGTCATGCTGCTGCCCGGTTCCCGCCTGGACCGGGCCGAGGAAATAGCCAAGCGTTGTCTGGCCCGCATACAAAAGGAGGCGTTGCCGCACGGATCGTCTCCCACCGCGTCCCATGTCACTTTCAGTATCGGAGTCGCACATGTGATACCGGACGCGGCGCAAGACCCCGACACGCTGGTCAACGCCGCCGATACCGCCATGTACCGTGCCAAGATGGCTGGCCGCGCGCAGCATGCGGTGGCCGACCTGGCTGACTGGGAAATTGACAAAGACGCGCCGCGCTCGCGTCCGGGCGAATTGACCTGAGGCTGGCGCCCGCCAGGCGGCTCAGTGCGCCTGGTCCCAATTGACGCCGACGCCGACTTCGGCCAGCAACGGCACCTTCAGCTCGGCCACCGAGGCCATCAGACGCGGTATTTCTTCGCGCAACCAGTCCACCTCCGACTCTGGCACTTCGAACACCAGTTCGTCATGCACCTGCATGATCATCCGGGTGGCGCGTTGCTGCTGGTCCAGCACCTGCTGCACTTTGACCATGCTGAGTTTGATCAGGTCGGCGGCGGTGCCTTGCATCGGCGCGTTGATCGCCTGGCGCTCCGCCCCGCTGCGGCGTGGACCATTGGGCGATCGGATCTCGGGCAAATAAAGGCGCCTGCCAAATACGGTTTCCACATAACCGAGCTCGCGCGCGCGTTGCCGGGTTTCGTCCATATAACGCCGCACGCCCGGGTAACGCTGGAAGTAACGTTCGATGTAATTCTTCGCGGCGGTATTGTCGATCGCCAGGCTGCGCGCCAGGCCATACGCGCTCATGCCGTAAATCAAGCCGAAATTGATCACTTTGGCGTAACGGCGCTGCTCGCTGCTGACCTGGTCCGGCGCCAGACTGAACACTTCGGCGGCGGTGGCGCGGTGTACATCCAAGCCATCGGTAAACGCCCGCAGAAGCGCGGCGTCAGCGCTGATATGGGCCATGATGCGCAGCTCGATCTGGCTGTAGTCGGCACTGGCAATCAGGCAGCCGGGCGGCGCCACGAAAGCCTCTCGCACACGCCGGCCTTCCGGCGTGCGAATCGGAATATTTTGCAGGTTCGGATCGTTGCTGCTTAGGCGCCCGGTCACCGCCACCGCCTGGGCGTAATGGGTATGGACGCGGCCGGTGCGCGGATGAGCCAGTTGGGCCAGTTTGTCGGTATAAGTGCCTTTTAGTTTGGCCAGCCCCCGGTGTTCCAGTATCTTGGCCGGCAACGGAAAGTCTTCAGCCAGTTTCTCCAATACCTCTTCGTCGGTACTTGGCACGCCGGTGGCGGTCTTCTTGACCACCGGCAGCCCGAGCTTGCCGAAGAATATCTCGCCAATCTGTTTCGGGCTGCTCAGGTTGAAGGGCTGCCCGGCGAGTGCGTGCGCCTCCCCTTCCAGTTGCATGATGCGTTGCCCCAGATCATGGCTTTGCGCCGCCAGCGTCGGCGCGTCAATCAGCACGCCGTTGCGCTCGATCCGGTACAAGGTTTCGCTGCTGTCGATCTCGAGCTGGTAGATGAACAACAGGCGCTGATTTGCCTGCAACCTGGGCCACAAGGCCAGATGCACGTCCAGCGTCTGCTCGGAATCCTCACACGAGTACTCAGCCGCCCTGGCCACGTCGACCTGGTCGAACGTGATCTGGTGCGTGCCCTTGCCACACAGGTCCTCATAACTGATGCCGGTGCGGCCCAGGTGGCGCTCGGCCAGACTGGCCAGACCATGCGGCTTGTGCACTTCCAGCACATAACTCTGCAACATGGTGTCGTGTGCATAACCCTGCACCTCGATACCGTGGTTGGCAAACACATGGCGGTCGTATTTGACGTGTTGGCCGAGCTTCTTGCGCAGCGGGTTTTCGAGCCACGGTTTGAGCCGGGCCAACACGTCTTCACGCGGCAACTGATCCGGCGCACCAGGGTAGCGGTGCGCCAGCGGCACATAGGCCGCAATACCTGGCGCGACACTGAAACTCAGGCCCACGATCTCGGCGCGCATCTCGTCGAGCGAGGTGGTTTCGGTATCCAGCGCAACCAGTTCGGCCACTTCGAGCTTGTGCAGCCAGGTGTTGAAACCGTCCCACGTCAACACCGTTTCGTATTTCAGTTCCCCGGCGCTGGATCGGGGCAGCACGTCGGCCGGGTCGGTGCCGTCGATCAATCCCGGCGCAGCGCCAGTAGACTCGGCCGGCGGCGAATCAGCGGCGCCGGCACCAATCGCCCTGGCCAGCCCCTTGAACCCGTACTTTTCGTAGAACGTTCTCAGACCGGCGGAGTCCTGCGGCTCCAGCGTGATCGCGTCGAGTTTTGGCAGCCCCGCGACCCAGTCTTGCAAATCGCAGTCGGTCTTGATCGTCAGCAAGGCGCGCCCGGTCGGCAACCAGTCCAGCGCCTTGCGCAGGTTTTCTCCCGCTACGCCCTTGATCACATCCGCATGTGCCACCACGCCATCCAGTGAGCCGTATTCCTGCAGCCACTTGGCGGCCGTCTTGGGGCCCACTTTCTCAACCCCTGGCACGTTGTCTACCGCATCACCCACCAGAGTCTGAAAATCCACCATCAGGCGCGCCGGAACACCAAACTCAGCCTCTACCCCGGCCAGGTCACGCCGCCTGCCGTTCATGGTGTCGACGATGGTGATGTGTTCATTCACCAGTTGGGCCAGGTCCTTGTCGCCGCTCGAAACCGTCACCGTAATACCCTGGGCGGCAGCGGTTACGGCCAGCGTACCAATCACGTCATCGGCCTCCACACCCGGCACATCCAGCACCTTCCAGCCCAGCAGCCGCACCACCGCGTGGATCGGTTCGATCTGGGCGCGCAGGTCGTCCGGCATGGGCGAGCGCTGCGCCTTGTACTGGGGATAAATCGCATCGCGGAAGGTCGGGCCGCGCGCGTCGAAGACACAGACCGCGTAATCGGCCCGGATTTCCTTGCGCAGGCTTTGCATCATGTTCACCATGCCACGAATCGCGCCAGTCGCCGCGCTGGTGGGGTCTCCAGGTACGGCGCGCAGGTCCGGCATCGCGTGGTAGGCGCGGTACAGGTAACTGGAGCCATCGACCAGCAGCAACGTCCTGGACGGCGCGCTCAATTGCGGTTCAAACGGAGGTGGGGTGTCGCTCATGGTCGCATTTTGCCTGCGCCAACGTGGCAGGCGGCGGTTCTACAATCGAACAATGCCCCATGCCCATCTTTCCAGATTGATGTTTTTTGTTTGTTGCCTCGGCGCGGCTCACAGCGCCATGGCGCAGGCGAGCGCCGCGGACAACAACACCGGCGCAACTGTCGCGACCGCGACTTCCGGGCCGCGCACGGACCAGCGCATCGAGCGCATCCAGATCGAAGACGCCGGTTCGCGCATCGACGAACTGCGCGTCGGCGGAGAAACCCGCAGCATCACGGTCACTCCCAAGGGCGGCATGCCGGCTTATGAAGTCGTCCCCGCGAGCGCTAACCGCGCACCAGTTAGCGACCGCAACAGTTCCGCGGCGTCCGGCGGCACCCGGGTCTGGAAGATTCTCGGTTTTTGAGTGGTGGATCGCTGATACATGGCGGTGTACACCGAAGTTTCGTTTGACGAGGCCTCCAGCCTGATTAGCCGTCTGGGCCTGGGCCAATTGCAGTCCATGCAGGGTTGCCCAGGCGGAATCGAAAATACCAACTACTTCGTCACGGCCGACACGGGCGAATACGTATTGACGCTGTTCGAACGCCTGAACTTCGACCAGTTGCCTTTTTACCTGGCGCTGATGAAACACCTCGCCGCGCGTGGCATTCCGGTACCGGACCCGGCGCAAGACACTTCGGGCACTTACCTGCACGCGATCCAGGGCAAACCAGCCACGGTTGTGAACCGCCTGCAAGGCAGCAGCGCGTTGTCACCCGCGCCGGCACACTGCGTTGCTGTCGGTACCATGATGGCGCGCATGCACCTGGCCGCGGTTGACTTCGACCGGTACCAACCCAACCTGCGCGGGCTGCAATGGTGGAACGAGACTACGCCACTAGTCATGCCGTACCTGGACGGCGCGCAAGCGGCCCTGGTTCAGAGCGAGTTGGCGTATCAGAACCATGTGGCTGCCTGCGCGCGTTATGCGGCGCTGCCACGCGGCCCGATACACGCCGACTTGTTTCGGGACAATGTACTGTTCGATGCGACACCCGCGCGGCCGCAAACGGAAGTCGCGGCGCGGCTCACCGGATTCTTCGATTTTTACTTCGCGGGGGTTGACAGCTGGTTGTTCGACATTGCGGTTTGTCTGAACGACTGGTGTGTGGATCTCGAAACCGGCGCCCTTGACGCCGCGCGCACGCGCCAGTTGCTGCTCGCCTACGATTCGGTACGCAAACTGAATGGCGCGGAACGAGAGTTGCTGCCTGCGCTGGCGCGTGCCGGAGCGCTGCGGTTCTGGCTCTCGCGCCTGTGGGACTACCACTTGCCACGCGAAGCGACGCTGCTGCGGGCACACGATCCAAGCCACTTCGAACGTGTACTGCGACAACGTATTGCCGCGCCGGTGACAATCGACTGCCGCTCGCCCTGACTTCCACGCCCACGATTGACAAACCAAGAAAGCCCGCATTTGCGCACCATGAAACTGAACATCGTTCCCGCGCGTATTGGCATTCAATGGGTCAAGATGGGCATCAACACTTTCTTCCGGCAACCGCTGGCATTGTCAGGCCTGTTTTTCATGTTCCTGGCGGTGATGTCCGTAGCCGGCATGGTGCCGGTGATAGGCCTTGCCCTGGCGCTTGCCTTGCTACCAGCCTGTACGCTGGGTCTGATGGCCGCAAGCAAGGAGGCCGCGACTGGAAAGTTTCCCATGCCAACCGTATTCGTCAGCGCTTTTCGTGCCGGCCGACAGCAACTTCGGGCGATGCTGGTGTTAGGCGTGCTGTACGGCGTGGGGTTTTGGATCGTGATGGGCATCACCGCGTTATTCGACAACGGCAACTTCGCCAGCCGCTACCTGGCCGGGGAAATGCCGACACTCGAAATGGCCCAGGATCCGGCCACGCAGACCGCCATGCTGGCTTTCCTGGCATTGCAACTGCCGCTGTCGCTGATGTTCTGGCATGCGCCGGCGCTGGTGCACTGGCACCAGGTGCCGCCGATCAAGAGTGTCTTTTTCAGCCTGATTGCGTGTTTACGCAATTTCTGGGCGTTTGCGCTTTTTGGCGTATTGTGGGTGTCGATACTTCTTTTTGCCATATTGTGTGTCTCTATTTTTGCCAGTCTTATTGGAAGCCCGCAGGTGGCTGGACTGGTATTGCTGCCGGCTTCGATGCTGATCGCGGCCATGTTTTTCACATCGACCTACTTCACGTTTCGAGACTGTTTTGACACCAGCACAGGAGAACTTCCATGACCCAGCACATTCTGCGCGGCCGCTGCGAAAAAGAGTTACTGTGGTACCAGCGCCGCCAGTTCCTGTCAGCCGCGGCCGCATGGACCGCGATGGGTGGCTTCGCGGCGGCGCACGCGCAGCAACGCAGCAATATCGTCGAGTTGGTTGGTGATGCCCAGCTAAATGGCGGCCGGCTGCTGCCGCTACAAACCATACAGACCGGTGACGAGATCGTGACCGGGCCTGACACCACGCTGATATTCGTGGTCGGAAACTCTTCGTTCAAAGTGCGTCAGAACTCCCGCCTGTCGGTCGAACGCGGGAACTCACTGAACACCGTCAGCCTGTTGCGGCTGCTCAGCGGTGCCATCGTCAGCGTCTGGGGCAAGGGCCCCAATCGCCAGATCGTGACGCCCACGCTGACGGCCGGCATCCGTGGCACAGGGGTCTACACCGAAATCTTCGCCAGCCAGAATGGCCGCGGGTATTTTTGCAACTGTTATGGCACGGTCGAGATGACGTCGGGGCCAGATAGCGTCACCAGCCGCGCCGACTACCACCAGGCCTTCTGGGGCGAGGTGGTGCCCAAGCAAGGACGTTATCTGACTCCTGCCGCGGCCATCAACCATGGCGACGAAGAACTGGAAAATCTGGCACGGCTGGTAGACCAGCGCACCGCCTGGCAGATCATGGGCAAGAAAGGCGTGAAAGACGGCAAGGGATACATCGAGGAAAAACCCGGCCAGACACACCCGGCGCAAATGCCAGGCAATTGAGTCGGTAACTGATTCGGTCAGTGAATCAGTTCTTCGCCTTGTAGTCGGTGATAGCCTTGGCCAGATCGGCGTATTCCTCACAGGTTTTATTACCGCAAAGCTTTTCCAGCTCGGTCAGAAGTTTTTCGGCCTCCTCGGGCTTCTTGTCCAACAAGTAGGCTTCACCAAGGTATTCGTGTACGCCTTTGTGTCTGGGGTTGAGGCTGAGCGCCGTCTTGTAGTGTTCGAATGCCTTGGGCAAGTTGGGACTCGCCTGTTTGCGGTAGCTATAACCCAGCAAATTGTGTACATCGGCGTTGCGGGGTTCGTCCCGCACGGCCAGGTTGAGTTCAGCCAACGATTTCTTCCAGTCCTTGTTCTTGATCGCTGCACGCGCAAGGTCCAGACGTTCACTGGCATTGGGCTGGCGTACCGCCGGGCCAACGTCGGCCGCAACGCAATAACCGGCGGCCAGCGTCACTGCGGCGGCACAAACAAAAAGGGCAATTGTCTTTTTCATGCAGGGCTCCTGAAATTGATGGGTATGTGAGCGGCATGGCGCGGTTCGGTTCCGGCGCAATGCACCCCAGTCAGACAGCGAATTATCATTCTTGCTCAAACCGGAACAACGCCACACTACGGCACCGGCGTGAGTTTTGCAACCGACAACGCCAGCCATTTCACGCCATGGCGCGGAAAGTTGACCTGAGCCCGCGCATCGTCGCCGGCGCCTTCCAGGGTCATCACGTATCCTTCACCGAACTTGGCGTGAAATACCTTCATGTTGGCCCGCAGGCCATGGCCTGGAGGTGTTTTGCGCTCTGGAACGGCATCGTCGCGCTGGCCTGCAGCGGCCAGGCCGGGCGCGGCCGTCGGGCGCTGGTAAGCCGTGTAGCTGGCCGGGTTGCCGAAACCGGTGTTTTTTGGCGTGATCCATTTCAAGGCGGATTGCGGCAACTCGTCGAAAAAGCGGCTGCGCATGTTGTAACGGGTTTGCCCATGCAGCATGCGGGTCTGGGAATGGCTCAAATACAACCGATTGCGGGCGCGGGTTATGGCCACGTACATCAGGCGGCGCTCTTCCTCCAGGCCGTCGTGGTCGCTCATCGAGTTTTCATGCGGGAACAAGCCCTCTTCCATGCCGGTGATGAAAACGCAATCGAACTCCAGGCCCTTGCTCGAATGCACCGTCATCAACTGAATCGCGTCCTGTCCAGCCTGAGCCTGGTTATCGCCGGACTCAAGCGCCGCATGGGTCAGAAACGCAGCCAGGGGGGACAAGGTCTCGCCGGTCTCGGCATCCGGACTTGGCGCCAACTCATCCACCGGCAACGCGACGGCATCGCGTCCAAAACCCTCCTGGGTCACAAAACTCTCGGCCGCGTTCACCAGCTCTTCCAGATTCTCGACCCGGTCCGCGCCTTCACGCTCGGCCTTGTAATGTTCAATCAAACCACCGTGGTCCAGCACCAACTCTATGATTTCGCGCAACGACAGGCCCTGGGTTTGTGCGCGCAGCGCATCCATGCCAACGACGAACGCCCCCATATTGGCGCCCGCCTTGCCAGACACCGAGCTGACCGCGTCGTGTAACGAACGCCCCGAGATACGCGCCGCGTCCTGCACCTGCTCGAGGCTGCGCGCGCCAATTCCGCGCGGCGGAAAATTGACGATACGCAAGAAACTGGTGTCGTCGCCCGGGTTCTCCAGCAGTCGGAGGTAAGCCAGCGCGTGTTTGATCTCGGCGCGCTCGAAAAAGCGCAATCCGCCATACACGCGGTACGGCACGCCGGCGTTGAACAAGGCGGTCTCGATCACCCGGCTCTGGGCGTTGCTGCGGTAGAGCACCGCGATTTCCTTGCGCTGGCTGCCGTCGCGCGCCAATTGGCGCATCTCCTCCACCATCCACTGCGCCTCGGCAAAGTCGCTGGTGGACTCGAATACCCGTACCGGCTCACCCGGCCCCTGCTCGGTGCGGAGGTTTTTCCCCAGGCGCTTGCGGTTGTGGCTGATCAGCGCGTTCGCGCTATCCAGTATGTTGCTGTAACTGCGGTAGTTCTGCTCCAGCTTGATCTGGTGGCGCACACCGAATTCACGCACGAAGTCGGCCATGTTTCCAACCCGGGCGCCGCGAAACGCGTAAATGCTCTGGTCATCGTCGCCAACCGCCAGCACACTACCACTCGGGCGAAAATCGGCAGCGCTGGAAATGCTGGCACCGGAGCCGGTTCCCGCCAGCATCTTGATCCACGCGTACTGCAGCTTGTTGGTGTCCTGGAATTCGTCTATCAGTATGTGGCGAAAACGCCGCTGGTAGTGTTCCCGTATCGGGTCGTTGTCGCGCAGCACTTCAAAGCTGCGCAGCATCAACTCGCCGAAATCCACCACGCCTTCACGCTGGCACTGTTCTTCGTACAACTGGTAGATCTCGATCTTCTTGCGCGTGTCCTCGTCGGTCGCGTCCACCATGTTGGGCCGCAAGCCGTCTTCCTTGCAGCCGGCAATGAACCATTGGACCGGTTTGGGCGGGAATCGCTCGTCATCAATGCTGAACTGCTTCATCAGCCGTTTGATGGCCGACAACTGGTCCTGCGTGTCGAGAATCTGAAAACCCGGCGGCAAGTTGGCCAAGCGGTAATGCGAACGCAAAAACCGGTTGCACAGGCCATGGAAGGTGCCAATCCACATACCGCGCACGTTGACCGGCAACATGGCGGACAAACGCGCCATCATCTCCTTGGCGGCCTTGTTGGTGAACGTCACGGCCATCACTCCGGCCGGCGAAACCTGGCCGGTCTGCAGCAGCCAGGCGATACGGGTCGTCAGTACCCTGGTCTTGCCCGACCCGGCGCCGGCAAGGATCAGCGCATGTTCATTGGGCAACGTGACAGCCGCACGCTGCTCGGCATTGAGATGATCGAGCAAGGGCGAAGCCGGGATGGTTTCCGTGAACATGGGTCGATTGTAGGAACCCGCGGCAGGCCAACACCGGTAGAATCAAGCACCGGGCTCAAGCAATTGGGACCCGGTTTTTTTTGCACTGGGGAAGAGCGCGCCATGGAAATATTCGACTACGACAACATATTGTTGCTGCCGCGCAAATGCCGGGTAGAGAGCCGTTCAGAATGCGACGCGAGCACCGAACTCGGTGGCCGGCGCTTTCGCATACCGGTGGTGCCGGCCAACATGAAAACCGTGGTGGACGAGTCGATCTGCATCTGGCTGGCGCGTAGCGGCTATTTCTACGTGATGCACCGGTTTGATCTGGACAACCCGCAATTCGTTCAGAGCATGAAAAGCATGGGTCTATATGCGTCGATCTCGCTCGGCGTCAAGAAGCCGGACTATGCAACCGTGGACCAGTTGGTGGAACTGGGCCTGGTGCCAGACTACATCACGATCGACATTGCCCACGGACATGCGGACAGCGTGAAAAACATGATCACCTGTCTGAAGGAAAAACTCCCGTCGTCCTTCGTGATTGCCGGCAACGTTGCCACACCCGAGGCGGTGATTGACCTGGAAAACTGGGGCGCCGACGCAACCAAGGTAGGCATCGGGCCGGGCAAGGTTTGCATTACCAAACTCAAGACCGGGTTTGGAACCGGCGGCTGGCAATTGTCGGCGCTCAAATGGTGCGCGCGGGTAGCCACCAAACCGATCATCGCCGATGGCGGCATCCGCGAACACGGCGACATTGCAAAGAGCGTCCGGTTTGGCGCCACCATGGTCATGATCGGCTCGATGCTGGCCGGGCACGAAGAAAGCCCCGGCCAGACGGTCGAAGTGGACGGCCGCCTTTACAAGGAATACTATGGCTCGGCCAGCGACTTCAACAAGGGCGAATACAAACATGTCGAGGGCAAGCGCATCCTGGAGCCAATCAAGGGCAAGTTGGCCGACACGATGGTTGAGATGGAGCAGGACATTCAAAGCTCCATCAGTTACTCAGGCGGCAAAAGGCTGATGGATATCCGCAAGGTGAACTATGTGACGCTGGGTGGCGACAATGCGGGCGAACACCTGCTGATGTGAAATCGTGCCCATGATCGAAAAAGTTCGTATCGACAAATGGCTCTGGGCCGCGCGGTTTTACAAGACCCGAAGCCTGGCCAGCGAAGAAATCAACAAGGGCCGGGTGCAGGTGAATGGAACGGACGTCAAGCCAGCGCGCGAAGTCCGGGCCGGCGACACGGTGGCAATGCGCCAGGGCGGCTTGACTCGCACCGTACTGGTAAAGGGCTTGAGCGATAAACGCGGTCCGGCCAGCGTGGCGCAACAACTGTTTGAGGAAACGCCCGAGAGCCTGCGACTACGCGCGCTGGCGCTGGAACAGCGCCGTATGGGCACCGAACCGGGCCTGAGCCTGGAACACGGCCGGCCCGACAAGCATGCGCGACGCGCGATTGAAAATGCCTGGGGCGATCGCTGGAGCGCCTCGCTGGACTCCTGAAAAGCGTTGTCATTCCAGTGGCGATGGTTTGGTCGGTTCAAACTCCACCACAAATTCCTGATCGTCGACGGCATCGAGCCAGTTCTGCCATGTGTTCGCGGCATCCGGCTGCTCGTCTGCGGGCGCGGGCATCAAATCGCCAAAAGAATAATCCAGCAGGGCCGGCGTTGAATTCTCGGCCGATGGATCCTGGCTTTTCCGCCATTTCCTGCGCATGTCGAAGTACTCCTAGCCCGCTTTCGAAGTTTTCCGGGACCGGTCGATAATTTAATGCAAGGGGCACAAACTCAGGTGGCCCGGAATGTAAAACATGCGCAAACTGGCGCGTGTTATCTACGGGCTTTTACTATGGGCGGATTGGCGCAATCGTGGTGTACTGCATTCAGGTCCTGTGTTGACCAACTTTCTTCAGGAGACCGGTCATGAAATTGAAACAACTCTTTGTTGCAGTGCTTGCGGCGGCGGCCCTTGCCAGCGCCAGCGCCCAGCAGTTTTTCCGCATCGGTACCGGCGGCACCGCCGGTACCTACTATCCGGTGGGCGGCATGATTGCCAACGCGGTGTCGCAACCCGGCAAAATCGTTGCCACCGCGGCGGCCACCAATGGTTCCGTGGCCAATGTCAATGGTATTGCCGGCGGCTCGCTGGAGTCGGGATTCAGCCAATCCGATGTCGCCACCTGGGCGCAAAAAGGCACCGGCATTTTCGAAGGCAAACCAAACGTGCCGGGTTTGCGCATGATTGCCAACCTGTACCCGGAAACCATCCATGTGGTGGTGAAAAAGGGCTCGGGCATCAAGACCATTGCCGACCTGAAGGGCAAACGCGTGGCGCTCGACGAACCGGGCTCGGGCACGCTGATCAATGCCCGCCTGGTGCTGGCCGCGTATGGCGTGCAAGAGACTGATATCAAGCCCGAATACATAAAACCCAACCAGGCCGGCGACAAGATGAAAGACGGCTCACTCGACGCGTTCTTTTTCACCGGTGGCGCGCCGGCCGGCGCCATCGCCGAACTGGCCAGCAGCGGGTCGGGCATCGAGCTGTTGCCGATCGAAGGGCCACAAGCGCAGGGCCTGCGCATGGCCAGCCCGTTTTTTGCCACCGACAGCATTCCAGCCGAAACCTACAAAGGTGTGGCGGCGGTCGCCACCCTGGCGGTTGGAGCGCAGTGGGTTACCAGCGACAAGGTGGACGCCGAGACGGTGTACCAGATCACCAGGGCCTTGTTCAGCGATGCAACACAAAAAACGCTGCAATCCGGCCACCCCAAGGGCAAGATGATCACGCTGAAAAACGCGGTGCAAGGCGTGGGCATACCGTTTCACCCCGGCGCGGAGCGTTTTTACAAGGAAGCCGGCGCGCTGAAATAGACCGCCGCCAGGCACGCAACGGGCGGATTTTTCCGCCCGTTGCGTTTCGCGCCGAGCCCGTCCGCCATGTCGATCAACACCAGCTTGCCGGACGGCCCCCACCTTCAGGCGCTCGAAGAGAAGTTCGACCCGGAAATGCGTTTCCGGCCATCGGTGCCGCCGGCCACGCTGATCATCAAGCTGTTGTTGATCACGCTGAGTAGTTTTCACTACTACACCGCCGGCTTCGGCCTGTTGCGCGAGACCACCCACAGGGGAGTACATCTGGCATTTGTGCTGGGCCTGATCTTCCTGGTTTTCTCGGCCGGCAAATCCGAGGCAAGCCACCGGGTGCGGCACCGCCTGATGTCACCTGGCGGCATACCGCTGGTGGACTGGATCCTGGGCTTGAGTTGCGCCGCCAGCGTGTTGTACATACCCTGGATCTTTCACGACCTGGCAATGCGCGTCGGCAATCCGAATACGCTCGACGTGGTAATGGGTACGGTGTTGTTTGTCGGCCTGCTGGAGGCAACCCGGCGCAGCATGGGCTGGCCCTTGCCGCTGATCGCGCTCGGGTTCTCGGCCTACGCGTTGTTCGGGCCAGTGTTTCCAGGGCTGCTGCAACATGCCGGTGCCAGTTGGAGCCAGTTGATCAACCACCAGTACCTGACCAGCCAGGGCATTTACGGCGTTGCCGTGGGCGTGGTGGCCACCTATGTGTTCCACTTTGTGTTGTTTGGCGTAATGGCCACGCGTATCGGTCTGGGCCAGTTGTTTCTGGACATTGCGGCCAGCGTGGCCGGACGTTACGCCGGCGGCCCGGCCAAGGTCAGTGTGTTCGGTTCGGCGATGTTCGGCATGCTCAGCGGCTCCTCGGTGGCGAATGCCGTCACGGTGGGTTCATTGACCATTCCCGCCATGATCCGGGTCGGCTACCAGCGCCATTTCGCCGGCGCGGTGGTTGCCGCGGCTTCCACCGGCGGGCAGATCACGCCTCCGGTGCTGGGCGCGGCGGCATTCCTGATGATCGAGTTCTTGAATCTGCCCTACCACACCATCATCGCGGCGGCTGTGGTACCGGCCTTCATGCATTTCTTCGGTGTCTTCATGCAGGTGCATTTCGAGGCCAAACGTTACGGCCTGCGTGGCTTGACCGAAGAAGAAATGCCCAAGCTGCGGCAAAGCCTGAAAATGCGCTGGCCGACCTTGATCCCATTGGCGTTGCTGATCAGCATCCTGGTCAGCGGGCGCACGCCCTACCTGGCGGCGTTTGTCGGCATCAGTTCGTGTGCCATTGTCGGATTGACGACGACGGTGCGCGGCAACCGGATCGGCAACTGGGCCTTGATGCTGGCGCTGCACCTGATCCTGATCGCGATTGCCTTCACCGGCTTGGACCAGTGGATAAAGCTCTCGATGTTCGGCTCGGCCGCGGCCATGACGCTGGCGGTGCGGCATTACGCCAGGATAAGGGGGCGCATTGACTATGCCGTCCTGGTCGAAGCGCTGGAGACTGGCGCCAAATACGCATTGGCAGTAGGTGCCGCGGCCGCGACGGTGGGCATCGTGATCGGTGTCGTCACCTTGACCGGCGTTGGCTTCAAAATCAGCTTCATCATCACCGGCGCGGCGCAGGCCATCGCTGGCGCGATGTCCGTGATTGTCCCGCCCGCGCTGGCGTCCATGCAGTCACTCACGCTGCTGTTTGCGCTTGTCATGACCGGTGTGGTGTGTATCTTGATGGGATGCGGCATTCCGACCACCGCCAACTACATCATCATGGTCACGGTGGCGGCACCGACGCTGGTGCAGTTGGGCGTGGAGCCGCTGGTAGCGCACTTTTTTGTCTTCTATTACGGCGTGCTGGCCGACATCACGCCGCCAGTGGCTCTGGCGGCTTATGCGGCGGCCGGTATGGCCGGCAGCGACCCGTTCAAG
>JANNGR010000404.1:0-3466 GCA_031403955.1 Betaproteobacteria bacterium | reverse complement strand
GTTACTCAAAAAGCTCCGTGTGGGTGCCGGCCCGCGCAAAACTCACAACCGCGCTGGCAGCATCTCCAGACAATTGGTAGATCAGCAGGAAGTCGCCGCCAATATGGCACTCGCGGTGGTCGGCCCAATCGCCTCTTAGTGCGTGATCAAGCCACTCAGGCCCCAACGGTTCATCATTGGCAATTAGCAGCACGATGGCCACGTTGAGGCGTTGCATGTCGTAGCGGCCCGACTCGGTCAGCCGCGCCCAATCCTTGATGAACCTCCTTGTGCAAACGGATGCACGCGGCAAAGTGGCGCGTTTACGCCTTGCGGGCTTTTTCAAGCTCATTGAAAAGCTCCCGCGCGCTGGAATAACGTGCCCGATGGGAGCGAATGATGGCGCGCGATTCTTCCATTGCGGCACGCGTCTCGGCGTTGGGTACCTTTAGCTCGATGGGCATGGCTTGTTCGGCCACCACGCGTTTTAGAAACAGCCGCACTGCATCCGAAACCGACAGTCCCAGCGCGGAAAGCGTCTCCGTGGCTTGGGCCTTGATTTCATCATCCACACGCACATGAACCATCGATGTCGCCGCCATGAATATCTCCTGGATGCTGTTGGCCTAATTGTATCTCAATTGAGACTCTACTTCCCCCGTGAGCCGCTCTTTTCAGGAGGATTCATTGAAGCGCCCGAGCAGCGCGCTCAATACGTCTCCAGATGCAGGCGGCCCTCCTTCTTGAGCGCCGCGGCGACGTTGTCCCATGACAACGCGGCCTTTTGCGCCACATCGCGCAGCGCGAGCAGCACACCTTCCTCCATGCTCTTGAGGCCACACACATAGAAATAGGAGTTCGGGTCGGCCAGCAAAAGGCCGACGTCGGCGGCGCGTTCGCGCATCGCGTCCTGCACGTAGCGCTTCGGGTTCCCGGGCGTGCGCGAAAAAGCAAAGTTGATGTCGATGAAGTCTTTCGGCAGGTTCTGCAGTGGACCGAAATAAGGCAGTTCCTCCTTGGTTCGGGCGCCGAAAAACAGCATCATCTTGCCGCCCTCGAACTTGCCGGACGCCCGCAGCCGGCGGCGCCATTCGGTCATGGCGCGCATCGGCGCGCTGCCGGTGCCGGTGCAGATCATCACGATGCTCGAGCGCGGGTGATTCGGCATCAGGAAGCTGGTGCCAAACGGCCCGATCACCTGCACCCTGTCGCCGACCTGCAGATCACACATATAGTTTGACGCCACGCCGCGCACCGGCTGGCCCTGGTGGTCTTCCAGCACGCGTTTTATGGTCAGCGAAATATTGTTGTAGCCCGGACGTTCGCCATTACGCGGGCTGGCGATCGAATACTGGCGTGCATGGTGTGGCTTGCCCACAACATCCAGCCCCGGCGGCAAGACGCCGATCGACTGGCCTTCGAGCAAAGGGAAAGGCATGGCGCCGAAATCGAGCACGACATGGTGGGTGTCGTACTCGCGCCCCACTTCGGTTACTCGTACGTTGCCAACCACGGTCGCGCTGATCGACTTCTCGGCCGCCTTTGGACCATAGAGGTTGACGTAGGCGTGTGCGGCCGACCAGGGCGGCAGCGTGGCGCCGTAGTTCGCGCTCTTGAACACCGCCTCCCCATCGATTGCCGCCGAAAGGTCGGGTGCGGCCATATCTTCAGCTGGCGCAGCGTCCACAGCCACGCCCTCGGCAGCCAACTGATCGAGCGTGAGTTCCTCGGGCAGGGTGTCCCAGCCGAGTTGCGCGTCAAGACCGTAGGCCTTGATGCGCGGCATGGTGCGCCAATTGTCGATCGAACCAGTCGGGCATGGCGAGATACAGGCCATGCACTGATTGCACTTTTGCGCATCCACCACATAGTTGCGCGAGTCGTGCGTAATCGCCTGAACCGGACAGATCGCTTCGCAGGTATTGCAGCGAATGCAGATTTCGGGGTCGATCAGGTGCTGCTTGATGACAGTCGCTTCAAGGAGAGCGTTCATAACGTTGCCCTAAGGTGAAAAATCAACTGTCGCACAAGCAGCCGTCCGCAATCACGTCAGGCAAAACGAACGTATTCGAAGTCGATCGGCTGGCGGTTGATGCCCATCACTGGCGGCGCGATCCAGTTGGCGAACTTTCCCGGCTCGACCACACGTCCCATCAGACTGGCGACGAAGGCCCGATCGGCGCCGCTGGGTAACCAGTGGTCGACGTTGGTTTTCCATTCGGCGTCCGACACCACGCGGCCGTCGGGTGCCACCTTGACGCCGGCCAGCGCGCCGATGTTGCGGTGAAAAGCCTTGTGTGGCACCTTTAGCCGAAATGCTATGCCGGCCTTTTCGATCACCTTGTTCCAGCGCCCAACGCCGCCCACCGAGTCCTTGATGAAATCGTCACGCAACACTTCATTGAGCGCGTTGAGCATCGGCACCTCGCGCTCGACCAGTTGCCCGCCCTGCACCGCCAGCACCTTGTAGGTCTGGCCCTTCAGCAGGTGATCGTCGACGCGTTTGCCTTCCTCGAAGCGGCCTTTCAGGCCAGTGGAGTAGAAGGTGGCGGCGTTGCTCGACTCGTCGGCTCCGAACAGGTCGATCGTCACGCTGAAGTGGAAGTTGAGATAACGCTGCAGTGTGGGCAGGTCAATGACGCCAGCGGCGCGTAACTTGCCTGGGTCATCGGTCTTGTGTTCGTTCATCGCCTGACAGGTGCGCTGGATGACGCGCGAAATACCGCTCTCACCGACGAACATATGGTGCGCCTCTTCCGTCAACATGAACTTGGTGGTGCGGGCCAGCGGGTCAAAGCTGGACTCGGCCAAGGCGCACAACTGGAACTTGCCGTCGCGGTCGGTGAAGTAGGTGAACATGAAGAAGCTCAGCCAATCCGGTGTCGGTTCGTTGAACGCCTGCAATATGCGCGGGTTGTCCTGCTGGCCGCTGCGCCGCTGCAGCAATGCTTCGCCTTCCTCGCGGCCGTCGCGGCCAAAATATTTATGCAGCAGATACACCATGGCCCACAGGTGGCGGCCTTCCTCTACGTTGACCTGGAACAGGTTGCGCAGGTCGTACTGGCTGGGTGCGGTAAGGCCCAATTGCTGTTGCTGCTCCACCGACGCCGGCTCGGTGTCGCCCTGCGTGACGATGATGCGGCGCAGGTTGGCGCGGTATTCACCGGGAATGTCCTGCCAGGCGTCTTCGCCCTTGTGGTCACCGAAGTGAATCTTGCGGTTGGCCTCGGCCGGGTTCAGGAATATGCCCCAGCGATAGTCGGGCATCTTCACATGGCCGAATTGCGCCCAGCCCTGCGGATCGACGCTGATGGCGGTGCGCAGATAAACATCGAAGTTCTGCGAGCCTTCAGGCCCCATGTCGTTCCACCAGCTCAGGTAGTTGGGTTGCCACTGCTCCAGCGCGCGTTGCAGCGTGCGGTCTTCGCTCAGATTGACATTGTTGGGAATCTTTTCGCTGTAATCGATGGTTGACATGGTGGGCTCC
>JANNGR010000403.1:0-5433 GCA_031403955.1 Betaproteobacteria bacterium | reverse complement strand
TGATAACCCGCATAGTCCCCTGCCTCGCGGCGCCCGAGGACGTGCAGGAACAGGTTCAGTTTCGCCGGCGCGGGATAGAAGGCTAGTTCCACTGCGATACGGCGAGGCGCAATTCGACGCCAGGATAGGTCACGCGCATGCGGATCGGCCGGCGCTCGGCGTCGTATTCCTGGTACTCGATTTTCCAGCCGCGCCCCTCGAGGTCCGGCGAAGGCCTTCCCCGCACCCAGTCGGCGAGCCCGGTGAGCGGCAGCCGGAAGCCGAGCACCCGTTCCGTGAGCGTTTCGGTATCCGCCGCGCGATACACCCGCCTTTCGGCGGTGGTCAGGACGACAGCGCCGCCTTGGCGCTGGATGCGCGCGACACCCTGGCCGAGCGGCGTGCTGATGAGGCAGCGCCGCGTGCCAGGGGCAGTACACGGCTGCAATGGAAGCTGCCGGGGCATAGTTCCGCCTGGAGTGAGGCCGGCGCCCGGTCAGTCATGCAACAGCTTGAACATCGCGTCGCGTTGCTTGTATTCTTCGCCGTCAACGTACCAATATTTGCTTCCTGCCAGGCTGCCCAGGAAGGCTCGCCTTCTTTCCAGGCGTTCGTGGCCGGTTACCGCCTTGCTCACCAGGTAACGTACTTCGCCGCTCGGGTCGAGGATGACGGTACAGCCGCCGTGGTAGGCAAATCCCGGTCCCGCGCCTGACGCCTTGACATGCCGCACTTGTGTTATCTCGGCTACCAGGTCGAACACAATCTGCCCATCCGGCCCGGCGCGGCGCGCGGTACGCACCGATTCGATACACGGCAGTTCGACACGGTCTCCGTTCAAGCGCGGGTCCCCATCTTTCAGCAGCCCGAATTCCACGAGGTGCTCCTGTTTCGTGACGTAGCGCCCGAGCGCACAGGCTTGTATCCGCCGTTCGCGGGCATCGGCGGCATGCGCCGGATCGCCCTGAAACCTGAGTTCTCCGAAACTCAGCCTGGGCACTGGCGCAAGTGGCTGCCGGGGCCCCTTCCAGAGTAATGCGTCCTCCGACAGGCTGGCCGCGAAACGCGGATAGATGTTGCGGCGCCAGAAGGCATCGATCAATGCGCCACGGTAGTCCCAGGGGTCGTCAGGCACGACGTCGTAGTCGGCGGTGATCAAGGCCCGCAGATAGTCACCGTAATTGATTCCGACCGGTGGGCAGTAGTCGATGGCCCGGATGCAGATCGTCAGGAACTGGCTGGCCAGGCGGCTCGCCTTTTCGGCCAGCACGTTCTGAAGGTCGTGCGAGATCTCGCCTGGTAGCAACACACCACTGCCATTGGTGGCGAGGCGAATAGTGCGCTCGGTCTTGCGCTTGAAGATGGTCACAAATGCGTCGAACACGGCGCTGACCAGTACCGAGCCCAGCTCATGCGCCTCCAGCCCTTCCTGGTACTGCTTCGGATGTTCGAGGTCGACTTCAATGGCGCTGCGCAGCGGGCCCTTCTGACCGGTGGTGTGGCCGAACTGTCTGGCCAGATCTCTCAACAGCTCCGCCTTTTCCAGCGCGCCCCTGCACCGCCGCATCGCCACCATCAGCAATTCGCGGTAGCTGAAGTGCTGAAAGATGGCCACCAGGTCAGCGAAGGCTTCATGGAACGCAGCAACGTCGGGGCCGGACGGAACCGCGAAATTGGCTCGCAATCCATCCAGTAGCGCGTGTGTCACCTCATGCACGACGATGTCGTGCGAAAGGCAGGTAAATACGTAGCCACCCGGCATCGACCGGTCGGTGGGGCGTTCTTCGGCCGGGTAATAACCAAAACAGATTGAGCCAGTCGTGCCTTGATTGACGTAGTAGGCGTTGCGTTGCTCGCCAAAGTGCGGTCTCAGCAGCAGAATTGCGGGAGAAACACGGTCGCCAAAGCCCCACGACAGGGTGCGGCCCAATGCCAAGCGGAATGCGGAATAGACGTTGGCGCAAACGGCATACACCATTTGCTGGTGGAAACGCGGATCGGTTGGAGAGGGTTGGTAACCATCCGCGATCAACACGTGACGGTCGTCGAGGTCGGCACGCCGGTACTCGACTCCACGATCGCCATCCAGGTTGTCGACGCGAAACAGGCGTCCAGCCGGGCCGGGCTCCAGCGGCTCGAAAGGCACGTTGAGCGTCCCGATCGCCCCCTCCAGTTTGGATGTCGCCGGGTCCACGGTGTAGATCCGCAGCGGCCGGTAGAGCGGGTCGCCTTTCTGGCGTTGATAGGGAGCCGCCGGCACCCGGTATACGGCTTCGCCGAGTACAAAATCCAAACCCTCGCCAACACAGTCTGTGCGGTTCGCGCCGTCCGCCGCCGCACTTTGATCACGGCTCTGCGCGGTCGCCGCGACAGCAGTGGTGGTCGTCGCGCTCGCCGGGGCGGAGTCCAGAGCCATCGCCGCTCACTTTGCCGCCAGTTGTGCCAGCAGTTGCTGCAGCGATGTCAGCGTCTGGATCAACAACACGTTGTCCGCGGTGCCCGCTGGCGGTGAGGTTGTCAAACCGGATGCCGTCGCTCCAGCGCGCTGACTCAAAGCTTGCAACAGGGGGCGCGAACGCGCGTCCGCACCGCTGTCGAGCAACGGATGCTGGCGCGCCCCGGCTCCGAACTCAGCGACTACCCGCTGCGCGAACTGCTCGTTGCTCAATCCGTCGATACCGGCCGCGATGACGCGGGTGGCGCGCAGCGTGAATTCGCCATGTCCTTCGCTTTCCCACGCCACTTCGTTGTCAAGACAGGCGGAAAACTTGACGTCGCGCATCAGACTCTGGCCCCCGGTACCGATGGCGCGCTGATTGCCGCCCAGGCGGGTGCGGAAACTTGCGTGCGCCTTCACGATGTCCGGCGTAGCTTTCACATACCGCTTGCGCTCATCCTTGCCGGATCTCGAACCGCCAGAAAGTGGCGCTCCAACCGCAAAACGCGAGTTGGTGCCCGAATGGCAGCAGTCCATAAAACACGTCATGTTGACGCCGTCCGGTACCCTCGCAAACACTTCGGCAATGTCGTCATCTATATACAGGGCACCAGCGGCGAAATCGACCGGGCACAAGGCCTCGTCTCGGCCGTCCTCTTCGTCGCCGTTCAGGTCGGGTACATGGGTTCCATGACCGGCGTACTGGAACACGATCACGTCGCCCGCCTGGCTACCGCTTACCAATGCCAGCAGCTCGCGGTGAATCACTTCCCGCGTGGCCTGTTCGTCCACCAGCACCGAGGTAGCGAATCCCTGCCGGCCCAGGGCGTCGGCCCACATTCGGGCATCGGCCACGCAGCCAGCCAGTTGATGCTCGGGTGTCGGGTAGCGGTTGATGCCCACGCAAAGCGCCCGTCGGCTGCCCGCGCTGGAGCCTGGTGTCGGCAGGAAAGCCTGCACCGGGCGCGCAGGCGCCGGGCTGGTGTTGCCGTGGGACGCTGGCTGGTTGGCGCCTGGCAATGGTGCGGACACCCGGAGTTCTTCCGGCCAATCGACCTCGTCGGCCCAGTCCGAAGAAGCCACGGCGCTTCGGGCCACGGCATACTCGATGATCGTGTCAGCGTCGGCCTTGCCCAGGACGCGGCGCGCGACGCTGTTCATGGTGGGTGCGTCGTCATCAAAACCACCGTGGGTTTCAGACTGGCTCGCGGACAGACCGGTGTCGCTCTGGGTTACCGACCACACCACCTGGCCAAGATCAGACGGGGTTCCACCCAGGCCAAACAGCGCCTTCAATCCGCCGTCGCCTCGCAAGCTCTGCTCAAGGCCGAGGATCGGTGTCGAACGTCTGTTTTCCAGCGCGTAGTAGATCAGGTACAACAAAGACTTGCGGTAAATGCCGGCGCAGTTGTCGTCCCGCTCATAGTCTCTTTTCATCGTGAAGATGCTCAGGTTTTGCACCGCTTGTCCAACGCCAATACGCGACCCAAGCCGTTCCCTGAAAGTGTCAACCCGCACCGCCGGCGCGAGGAAGTGCGCCGAAGTGAAAGTGGGAACGCCCAGTTCCCGCGCGGTGGGCAAGAAGTAACAATGAAAAATCGCACCAGCG
The DNA here is from genome assembly GCA_031403955.1 of Betaproteobacteria bacterium. Lineage (GTDB taxonomy): Bacteria > Pseudomonadota > Gammaproteobacteria > Burkholderiales > Burkholderiaceae_C > CAISIP01. Next base: position 1,408 of record JANNGR010000403.1, on the reverse strand, counting down.
CTGTGGCCGACCGCATGTAACTCGACGTCGCCCGCGTTTGCGTCGCAAAATTTCTTAAGTTGGCGCGCGACGTAGCGGGCGCCACCGCCGGTCAGATTGCCGGATGAAGGCTCGTCAACGGCGTGTTCGGCGCTTGATTTCATGCCGCCCCAAATGCGAGGACCCCCAAGGGCGCGCGAGGCAATCTCGATCAACGGGTCGGTCGTAAAGTCAAACAGGTCGCGTGCCGCACCCCGCTGGGCGCGCTTGAGTAGTTGTCCGAGCGTCTCGAACAGCCCGGTCTCCCAGACGAAGTAAATCGGGTAGACACCGTTTTTCTTCCACCAGTCGACATGTTTGGCGGCGATGCGCAGGCCAGTCGATTCCTTCACCAATCCCCCATGCGCATAAAACATCAGGCGCAGCTTGTGGCCGGCCGCTTTCGCCGCGGCGAGTGCTACGGGCAAGTGCTGCTCGAAGATGGTGTCGACGTCAGCAGGCGTGGTGGAGGCTTCACCCTCACCCGAGAAACGACCCATCGACAAGTTGACGAGGTGCGGCCGCAGCGCCGCCAAAGTGGCCGCATCCAGACCGGAGTCCCGCGCGGCGCCTCGGCTCGACCGCGATTGCGGCATTTCAGCGAGCGAATCTTCACTGATCTGTTCATGGTGGGACAACTCGGCGTCGGCGGGTTCACTGCCCCTGGCGGGGTTTCGGCTGAGCGCTTCAATCGCATCCGTGATGGCGAGATTGGGCTCGTCGGGAAACGGCCCCTTGGCGAGACTGCGACTAGCCTTGCGTGGTGCTGGTTGCGCCGCTTTGCGCTCTTCGACGGCAGCCAGGATTTCGGCGTAATCGAGGCCGTTGCCGGGACACGATTTGGCGCTCATCGCATTGTGGAACAGCAAGCTATTGGTTGCCAGCCCAAAACGCGACTGCACTTTCGCAATTAGCTGCAACGCTGTTTCTCGCTGCGCGCCGTCGAACAGGTCGTGCCCGGCGTCAAAGTTGCCGATCATTTCGAACATGAACGGACCGAATTTCTCGTTGCCGTTGTGCCCCGCCGCGCTGGCCGGCGGAAGATTCCAGTTGCGGCCCAGCCAGATAAACCCATCCGGATCGATCGTCACATGCTGGGCGATGTCTCTCCACCCCATCTCCTGGGTGTGAAATCGCCACATCGAAACAATCGTGTCGTGGCCTTTGAAATCAGCGCGTCTGGGACGCCAGGTGTGGTGCATATGCACCGCGTTGGCTTGGCGCGTGAACGGAAACTTGTCAAGCAACTGCGCAAACTGATCGAGCGACAAGCGCTTGAAGGTGGGAGTTGGCATGGAACCTCCTGAAACTTGCGGGACAGACCGAGGCCACACGCAGTGGGCAAGCCCTGTCCCCGACTGACTAAAACACTTGCGGGACAAACCATTGT
>JANNGR010000402.1:0-23970 GCA_031403955.1 Betaproteobacteria bacterium | reverse complement strand
CGCCAGACGCGCACCGACGGCGCCGCCAAGGTAACCGGCACGACTGTTTACGCAGATGACATGAAGCTGCCCCGTATGCTCCACGCCAAGATCCTCGGCTGGAACACGCGGCGATATATGCGGCCCAGGCGCGCGATATCGTGGCACAACGGGCCATCGTTTTAGAGGCGCTGCGCGGCATGCCGGGCCTGCGCGCGTTCAAGAGTGACGCAAACATGGTGCTGGTGCGGCTTTCGTCCCGGTCCGGGGTGGTCGCAAACGTGGCGGACAGCGTGTTTGGGCGCATGAAGGCGCGCGGCGTGCTGGTAAAAAACGTCTCGGGAATGCACCCCTTGCTGGCCAACTGTTTGCGCCTGACCGTCGGGACGGCGGACGAAAACCGCGCCATGCTGGTGGCATTGAAGGAATCGTTATGAAAATTTCACCCGGGATTGTGAATGCCCCACGCATTGCTGAAGTCACTCGCAGTACGGCAGAGACCAGGATCACCGTGCGGGTCAATCTGGATGGCAGCGGTCAGTCAAGCCTGCAGACCGGAATTGGTTTTTTTGACCACATGCTGGACCAGATCGCGCGCCACGGCATGATCGACCTCGATATTCAGGCCGTAGGCGACTTGCATATCGATGGCCACCACACCGTCGAGGACGTTGGAATCAGTTTTGGTCAGGCGGTGCATAAGGCGTTGGGTGACCGGCTAGGCATTCGCCGTTACGGTCACGCTTATGTGCCCTTGGATGAGGCCCTTAGCCGGGTTGTAGTGGACTTTTCAGGACGTCCGGGTCTGGTGATGAACGTGCCATTCAAAAGCGGGATGATCGGCACCTTCGATAGCCAGTTGGCGCATGAATTCTTCCAGGGTTTTGTGAACCACGCGTTTGTCACGTTGCATATCGACAACTTGCGCGGTGAAAACGCCCATCACCAGGCCGAAACGGTTTTCAAGGCGTTCGCGCGTGCGCTGCGCGCTGCGCTGGAGATCGACCCGCGCTCAGCCGGCACCATTCCCTCAACCAAGGGTTCGCTTTGACTGATGTTTGCGTAACGCCCCGGCACACGGACGGCGGCCAAGCCGGCTGACCCGTGATGCGATCGTTGGCTAGCAAGACGGTTGCAGTGGTTGATTACGGCATGGGCAACCTGCGCTCGGTGTCGCAGGCGGTGCGTGCTGCGGCGGCCGGCAGCAGCCTTCAGGTGATCATTACTTCGGAACCAGATCAAGTGCGAGCCGCCGAACGGGTGGTTTTGCCTGGGCAAGGCGCCATGCCGGACTGCATGCGGGCATTGCTGGACTGTGGGTTGCGGGAGTCGGTGCTTGAGGCTGCCGCCAGCAAACCGCTGTTTGGAGTCTGCGTTGGCATGCAAATGCTGCTCCAACACAGCCAGGAGGGCCGAAAGGGTGATGCGGGCCGCGGAACACCGGGTTTGGGGCTGATTGGCGGTGACGTGATCCGGTTTGACCTGTCCGGGCGAACCCAACCCGATGGTAGCCGCTACAAAGTGCCGCAAATCGGTTGGAACCAGGTCTATCACAGCAACCATGGCGGTGCCCCACACGTGTTGTGGGGCGATGTGCCGGATGGCAGTTACTTCTATTTCATACACAGCTTCTACGCCAGACCGTCTGTTGCACACCACAGCGTGGGCGAGGCGGACTACGGTGGTCGCTTTACGGCGGCGATTGCACGCGATAATATTTTCGCCACCCAATTTCATCCTGAAAAGAGTGCTGATCACGGCATCGCGCTTTACCGCAATTTCCTCCGCTGGAATCCCTGACTTGCCTCCGTTGTTCGCGCACCATGCTTCTTATTCCCGCGATTGACCTGAAAGACGGTCATTGTGTTCGCCTGAAACAGGGCGATATGACCCAATCCACCACGTTTGCAGAGGACCCGTCGCTAGTAGCGCGTAACTGGGTGAGTCTGGGGGCGCGACGCCTGCACCTGGTCGATCTGAACGGCGCGTTCGCGGGGCATCCAAAAAACGAACAGGCGATCCGCAGGATTCTGAAACGAGTGGGCAGCGAGGTCGACGTGCAGCTTGGCGGTGGTATTCGTGACCTCGACACCATAGAACGTTATCTCGACGCGGGTTTGCGCTACGTGATAATTGGTACAGCCGCGGTCAAGAACCCTGGCTTCCTGCAGGACGCGTGCACCGCATTTGGTGGGCACATAATTGTCGGGCTGGATGCCAGGGACGGCAAAATCGCTACCGACGGCTGGAGCAAACTCACCCGCCACGATGTCGTGGATCTGGGCAAGAAGTTTCAAGACTATGGCGTCGAGTCCATTATTTATACCGACATCGGGCGCGACGGCATGTTGGCCGGCATCAATATCGAAGCCACGGTCAAACTTGCCCAGGCCCTCACCATTCCCGTGATTGCATCCGGTGGCTTGAGCAGCATGGCCGATATTGAGTCCTTGTGTGAAGTGGAAAGCGAAGGCATAGAAGGCGTGATTTGCGGTCTTGCGATCTACAGCGGCGACCTAGACTTTGCCGCCGCACAGGCGCGCGCCGACGAGTTGAACGGCTAGTCCGGCGCCGTGACCACATGCTCGCCAAACGCATCATCCCGTGCCTGGATGTGACCGGTGGACGGGTTGTCAAAGGGATCAACTTTGTTGCGTTGCGCGATGCCGGCGATCCGGTGGAAATTGCCGCGCGTTACAACCAACAGGGCGCTGACGAGTTGACGTTTCTCGATATCACGGCCACCAGCGATGGTCGCGAGTTGATTTTGCACATAATTGAGGCGGTCGCGAGCCAGGTTTTCATTCCCCTGACCGTGGGTGGGGGTGTGCGTACCGTCGAGGACGTGCGCCGGCTGCTCAACGCCGGAGCGGACAAGACCAGTTTCAACTCGGCGGCAATCGCCAATCCGCAGGTAATCGAAGACGCGTCCGCCAAGTATGGCGCACAGTGCATCGTCGTGGCGATCGATGCCAAGTGTCGCAACCTGGCCGATCAACAACGCCTCAGCCGCGATGGCCGACCCGCTGGTCCGGGTTGGGATGTTTATAGCCACGGCGGGCGCAAGAATACTGGGGTAGATGCGGTGTCCTGGGCCAGGGAAATGGCCCGGCGTGGCGCCGGGGAAATCTTGCTTACCAGTATGGACCGCGACGGTACCAGGTCAGGCTTCGATCTGGCTCTGACACGGGCCGTCAGTGACTCGGTGGACGTACCGGTGATTGCCTCTGGGGGCGTCGGCACGCTTGACCATCTGGCGGACGGCATTCAGATTGGTGGAGCCGATGCCGTGCTGGCCGCCAGCATTTTTCATTATGGAGAGTACACCGTGCTTCAAGCCAAGCAGCGCATGGCCGCGCGTGGCATACCGGTCCGGATTTGACCGACAAGCCGGCCATGCGGATATCGGCAATGGCACACAATAGCGCCATGCATTGGATCAGCGAAGTCAAGTGGGACGCTTTGGGGCTGGTCCCGGTTATTGCGCAGGAAATATCCAGCGGTGACGTATTGATGATGGCCTGGATGAACCGCCAGGCGCTTGAGAAAACGGCCGAGTCGGGACGGGCGGTTTATTTCAGCCGCTCGCGCGGCAAGTTGTGGTTCAAAGGCGAGCAGTCCGGACACGTCCAAATGGTGCACGAGATACGCATGGATTGCGACAACGATGTGCTGCTGCTCAAGGTGACGCAGACTGGTCACCATCCCGGCATCGCCTGCCATACCGGTCGCCATAGTTGCTTTTTTAAGCTATACCATGGCGGTGCGAGTGCCGGGGAATGGAAAATCATGGAACCGGTCTTGAAAGACCCCGAATCGATCTACAGATAGGTTCCAATGTCGCTTCCACCCTTATCGCAGGACACACTTGAACGCTTGGCGACGGTGATTGAAAGCCGCAAGTGCGCCCAGGGTGGCGACCCAGACACCAGCTATGTTGCGCGGCTGCTGCAAAGTGGACCGGACGCGTTCCTAAAAAAAGTTGGCGAGGAAGCAACCGAGGTGGTGATGGCGTGCAAAGACCTTGACCATGCGACACATCGCGGAGTCAGGGTAGATGAGCACCAGGCCAAGCTGGTCGGTGAAGTGGCCGATTTGTGGTTCCATTGCATGATCGCGTTGGCGCACTACGGCCTCAAACCCGGCGACGTGTTGGCGGAGTTGCAGCGTCGCGAGGGCACCAGCGGAATGGAAGAACAGGCTTTGCGCAAGGCTCTCGCGCGGGAGCGTTCGTCGCATGACGCGCGTTAGCTTTGCGAAGTAACACGTAATCGACCGAGGGAAAACCCATGGCATGTTACGTTCAAGGCGGGCTTACAGCAGGCGAACCGTTTTGTAGTACGGACGGTCTCGCATTAGCAGCCGTGCCAACCTGGATTGGCGAAATCCTCGCTGCTTTTCCGCGCGGGTTTTGCTAGTCTCTTTCGGAGAACTTTGAGGAGAAGATTCGTGGCTGATGTGACTGATGTGACTGATGTAACGGTGATAGACAGCGAAAAGGCGCAGGCGCTAAAGACGGTGGGATGGGTGAGTTACGTGCTGCATTTGATCGTGGCGGTTGGGGCATTCATTCCAGGAGCACAAGCCGGATTGACGTTGTTGATCATTGCGTTGGTGATCGATATGGTCAAAAAAGGTGAAGCCGAGGGCACCTGGCAGTCGAGCCATTTCTCGTGGCGCATCCGATCGGTGATTGTGGCCGGGGTGTTGTACGTGCTGACTGCCTGGTTGTTCCTGCTTCTTTATTTTCCTGGCGCGATCGCCTGGGCTTTAATATCGATCTGGTTTCTTTACCGCATTGTCAAAGGCATGGTGGCCATGAACAACAACCAGGCCGTCGGGCAATAAAGGTGGGCCTGTGGTGCATGATCCTAACTGCCTGTTTTGCAAGATTGTCCAGGGCCGGATACCGTCGAGTAAAGTCCATGAAGATGAGCAGGTCTTCGGGTTTCACGATATCCATCCATGGGCGCCGGTGCACTTTCTCTTGGTTCCCAAAGTTCACATACCGTCATTTGCGCAACTTGGACCGGAGCACGTCCAACTGATGGGCCACATGATGACACTGGCGCCGAAGCTCGCCCTGCAGGAGGGTTGCAGGCCTTATCCGCAAGGAGGTTTCCGTATCGTCTGCAACACGGGCGCCGAAGGCGGGCAGGAAGTGCAACACTTGCATGTGCATGTTATGGGTGGCCCGCGCCCTTGGTTGAGGGGTTGACAATAGGGGTTTCGACCGCCCTTGACCGTGGCCGACTAAAATTGACGGACTTGTTTAGGAGTAACTTATGGGTGGTTTATCAATCTGGCATTGGCTGATCGTGTTGCTGATCGTCGTGATGGTGTTTGGTACCAAGAAGCTCAGGAACATGGGTGGCGACCTAGGTGGCGCGGTCAAGGGGTTCAAGGACGGCATGAAGGACGGCTCCGCCAGCGCCGAAGAAAAGCCTTCCTCCCCAGCGGCGCAGGTTTCCAACACCGCCTCCGGATCGGAAAAGACCACGATCGATGTTGAAGCCAAGCAAAAATCCTGAATTCTTGATGCAGGACGCGCGTGATTGACCTTGGTATTTCGAAGATGGCGCTGATAGGCGTGGTGGCGTTGATTGTCATCGGGCCCGAGAAGCTGCCGCGTGTGGCACGCACGGTAGGAATGCTGCTTGGCAAGGCGCAGCGTTACGTTGCCGACGTGAAATCCGAAGTGAGCCGTTCGATGGAGTTGGACGAACTCAAGAAGATGAAGGAAACGGTGGTTGGTGCGGCCAAAGACGTGGAGAACACGATCCAGTCAAATGCCAGCGATTTCGAGAAGTCCTGGTCAGAGGCCACCAGCATGAACGCGAACTCGCAGCTTGGTGATTCGGCCGCAATGCCCATCAGTTATCCCGCTTACCGTCACCCCAAGAAACATTGGCGCGTCAAGCAGGGTGCCACTCCGAATTGGTACAAGGCCCGCACCGGCACGCGGACCAAGGCACTGTCAGGCGCGGCGCGGGTGGCCAGGTTCCGGCCACAAAAATTTACTTGACTCAACGCGTATTGCAAGACCCCAATGGGATTGCGATTCCAGCAGGCTGTTGGCCCGAGCGACACGATGACTGACCCCAGCAACAAAGCAGACGAACTCGCCGGCACCGAACAGCCATTTGTGCAGCATCTGGTGGAGTTGCGCGACCGCCTGATATACAGCCTGGCAGGGTTGGCTGTGTGTATGGTCCTGTTGGCGATCTGGCCTTCACCCAGCGGCTTGATCGACCTGATTGCCGCACCTATTCGCGCGCATATGCCGCCCGGCGCCAAACTCATAGCGGTCGGCGTCTTTTCCCCTTTCTTCGTTCCGCTCAAGGTCCTGATGATGGCCGGAGTGCTGCTGGCCTTGCCCTGGTTGATGTACCAGGCCTGGGCGTTTGTCGCGCCCGGGCTCTACGGCCATGAAAAACGCCTGGCTTTGCCGTTGATTTTCTTCGGTAGCCTGCTGGCCTATGTTGGCATTGGTTTCGTGCAATTTTTTGTGCTTGACAAAATGTTCGCCTTTATCCAGGCGGTTACGCCGGCCAGCGTCGCCGCCACGCCAGACATTGCGTCTTATGTCGAAGCAATTTTGGGCTTGTACCTGGCTTTTGGTGTCGCTTTCCAGGTGCCAATCGTGGTCGTATTGCTGGCACGCATGAACATCGTCAGCATCGACAAATTGAAGGATTTTCGAGGCTACTTCATTGTCCTGTCGTTTGTCATTGCGGCGGTTCTGACACCGCCGGATGTGGTTTCCCAACTGGCGTTGGCGATCCCCATGTGCCTGCTGTATGAGGCCGGAATATGGGCTGCCAGATTTTTTATCAAGCATTCACAGGCGCCGGAAGAGGACGTCCAGTCCGCCAAACCTTGATCGGCTGAAGGCGCGGGTTTATTGGGCTGGCTTGCGCGGCCTGGGTCGTACTCCGGGCGTCACCTCAAGTTCCATTTTTTCTTCCTGGCGTTGCAGGCTGAACTTCGATCCCAAGCCCGGTTTGAGGCCGGCGACACGCGACAACAGCTCCGCGACATTACCCACTTCCTTGCCTGCCACGCCGGTGATTACGTCACCTGGCCGTATACCTGCCTGCGCGGCCGGTCCGTTTTGAAGCACGCCCGTGATAATTACACCGCGCCTGGCTTTCACTCCAAAAGTCTCCGCCAGTTCGGGTGACAACTCATTGGGTTCGACGCCGATCCAGCCGCGCGTTACCTGTCCGTCCTTGACCAGCCCCTCCAGCACCATCCGCGCAGTGGCAACCGGGATCGCGAAGCCAATACCCATACTCCCACCGGAGCGCGAATAGATCGCCGTATTGATGCCGAGCAGGTTGCCATTGATGTCCACCAAAGCACCGCCGGAATTTCCAGGATTTATGGCGGCGTCGGTCTGGATGAAATTCTCGAACGTATTGATTCCGAGCTGGTTGCGCCCGAGTGCGCTGATGATGCCGCTGGTCACGGTCTGCCCGACACCAAATGGGTTGCCGATCGCCAGTACCTGATCGCCAACTTGCAGGGAATCGGAGTTTCCCAAGACAATGACTGGCAACTTATCGAGTGCAATTTTCAAGACCGCCAGGTCAGTGTCGGGATCGGTGCCAATCACCTTGGCGATCGCTCGACGGCTGTCGTTCAGGATCACCTCGATTTCGTCCGCACCTTCGACAACATGGTTGTTGGTCAATACGTATCCGGTTGGGCTGACGATGACACCGCTTCCCAGTCCGGCTTGAGTTTCATTGCCCTGCTCGCCGAAAAAGAATCGAAACCAAGGGTCGCTCCCATGGGGCACCTTGCGCGATGCTTTGCTGGTGTTGATGCTGACTACGGCGGAAGAAGCCTTCTGTGCCGCGAGCCTGAAACTGCCTGTTGGAACCGTACCGGGGTTCGTGGCCGGTGCCTCGACCAAGGCCACTGCGCTTGAGGCGGCGATGTTTTTCCCGATCCACTCGGGCTTGAGTGTGCCCACTACAAAATACGCCGCCAGCAACAGCGTGGCAGTCTGGGAAAACAGCAACCAAAGTCGTTTCATAGTCCAAATTGTAGGTGGCGCGCGTGGTGTTCCATGGCCAGGGGCGACCTGAAAATCTGGCACGCGACTGGAGTTACAGTCGAGGGTGAGGACGGTTGATGCCCAACACACACAGGACTATTTTCATTGAACCGATGGCGCCGCGCAAACCGGTGGTTGGCGCTCCTTGCAACGGTTGCGGTATCTGCTGTTTGGCCCAGCCTTGCCCATTGGGCATCATCCTCTCGCGCCGCAGCCAGGGGGCCTGCGACGCGTTGCGCTGGAACTCTGATCAAGCTGTCTACCGTTGCGGCGCGTTGAGCCAGCCGCTTGACGTACTGGAGGCTGCGCTGCCACGTTACCTGCGTGGACTGGCTCCATGGTTGGCACCTGCGTTGGCGCGGTTCGCGCGCCGCTGGATTGCCGCCGGCCAAGGCTGTGACAGCACGCTCGAGCAGGTTACGCCGCCAATCGGGCCGGTGCGGCCGGTTGAATGACTGACCGCATGCAATTGGCCCGCAGGCTGGATGCCTTGCTCCAGCCCGAGAAGTTCCGCGACTATGGGCCTAACGGTTTGCAGGTCGAAGGACGCCTTGAGGTGCGCAAGATCGTATCGGGTGTGACAGCCTGCCTCGCCTTGATCGAAGCCGCGGTGAATGCGAAAGCGGACGCGATTCTTGTGCACCATGGGCTTTTCTGGCGTGGGCAAGATGGTCGCATTGCGGGATGGATGAAGCAACGCCTGGCGTTGTTGATGGCCCACGATATCAACCTTTTTGCCTACCACCTACCGCTGGACGCCCATCCCGAGTTGGGCAACAACGCCCAGTTCGGGCTTGTGCTCGGCCTCAAGGCCTCGGCCCGTTTTGGCGAGCAGGAGATCGGCTTCCTGGGTGAACGCATCGATGGTGGCTCATTCAAGGATGCCGGGGTGCTTGCGAGCCATGTCGAAACGGTGTTGAAAAGACCGGTAACAGTCATTGCGACGCCGAACAAGACCATCACCAGGCTGGCCTGGTGCACCGGCGCAGCCCAAGGTTATTTCGAGCCCGCTATTGCCGCTGGCGCTGATGCTTTCCTGACCGGTGAGATATCCGAACCGCAGGCCCACATTGCGCGTGAGTGCGGCGTTGCCTATCTGGCTTGTGGCCACCACGCTACTGAGCGCTACGGCGCTCCAACCGTGGCGTCCCATGTGGCGCGGCAGTTCTCGCTGTTGCACGAGTTCATCGATATCGACAATCCGGCGTAGTAAGTATATGGATAAACCGATAGCCATCACTCTGGGCGACCCCGCAGGTATTGGCCCGGAGATAATTGCGAAGGCCTTTCGCGATGCTCCGGCGGTCACCAAGGGCTGTTTTGTGGCTGGAGATGCGGGCACCATGCGCCGCGCCGCGCATTGCCTGGCAGGCGCCGGACAAGTCGACATTCCGATTGCCGTTCTTGACGCCCCATTGGAGGCATTGAGCCTGCCCGCGCGCTGTATACCGGTTCTTCAAGTGCAGCGGCCGGTCGCTCCGATTGTGATTGGCCGTGTCAGTGCCGCAGCCGGAGTTTTGGCCGCCGAGTGCGTAGTGTGGGCAGCCAACGCCGCCATGCGTGGTGACATCGCGGCGCTGGTGACAGCGCCATTGAACAAGGAGTCGTTGGCGTCTGCCGGCGTGCCGCACTCCAATTACCCTGGCCACACTGAAATGCTGCAGGCCCTGGTGGCCGCCTACCTGGGTAAGCCGGTGCGTGAATTGCCGGTACGCATGATGCTTGTCAATGACGAATTGCGCATAGTGTTGGTCAGTATCCACGTCTCGCTGCGCGCCGCCATCGACGCAGTCACGATGGACAATGTGTTGCAGACTTTGCGAATCACCCATCGCGCTTTGAGTATCGCGCTTGGTCGCGCGCCGCGAATGGCGGTGGCCGGCCTCAATCCGCATGCCGGTGAAGGCGGACTTTTTGGCCGGGAAGAGATCGACGTAATCGCACCGGCCGTGGCGATGGCCCAGGCTAATGGCATGGACGTGTTGGGTCCGCTGGCTCCCGACACCGTTTTCATGCGGGCCAGGGCCCGGCCTGGACACTCTGGCGACTTTGATGTCGTGGTAGCGATGTACCATGACCAGGGCCTGATCCCGGTCAAGTACCTCGGTCTGGAAAAAGGGGTCAATGTCACACTTGGTTTGCCGCTGGTGCGCACCAGTCCGGACCACGGCACCGCATTCGATATCGCTGGCACCGGCCGCGCCGATGCGTCGAGCTTGATCGCGGCCATCCTGATGGCGAAAAGCCTGGCACTACGGCGTGCAACGACCGAAGACGAGAATTGACGGCGGGAGGACTGTCAATTCTTTTGAGGCCGCTACAAAACCGGCCTGCTGCACTTTTGGTTTTGGCGCCGCGTTGATTATTTTCTGAGGCTGTCGCGGATTTGACGCAACAACAGCACATCCTCCGGTGTTGCGGCTGGAGCTGGTGGCGTGGCCTCTTTCTTCATCCGGTTCATTTGCTTGACTATCAAGAAGATGATGAACGCCAAGATCACAAAGTTGACTGCGGTCGTGATGAAGTTGCCGTAGGCGAACACCGGAACACCGGCCTTTTTCAGATCGGCCAGCGTCATGGCGACTCCGGCGGGCACTTTGCCCAACAGCACAAACATGTTGGAAAAGTCGATGTTGCCTATTACGGCACCCACTATGGGCATGATCAGGTCGGCGACCATCGAGTCCACGATTTTCCCAAACGCCGCGCCGATGATGACTCCCACCGCCAAGTCCATCACATTGCCTTTGAGGGCAAACTCCTTGAATTCGGACATCATGCTCATGGTTTTGTCTACGGAGTTGTAATGAAGCCGCAAGTATTGCCGGCCGCCCGAGATTGTCAACAACTTTGCGGCGCCAAATGTAAAGAAACCGCACACGCTGGCAGGCGTGGGAGCGGGTCAAGTACGGTGTGGCGTCAAAGCCGCCAAAGGCCGTCGGCTACAATGCCCGGCGGACTTTGACACCGACGTTTTCATTGAGGATTTCCATGAGTGACACCCAGGTCGACGCCAGTAAACGGACGTGGCTGATTGCGTCGGGTTGTGCTGGCGCAGTGGGCGGTGCTTTCACGGCCGTGCCGTTTATCAGCAGCTTTGAACCGTCAGAACGCGCCAAGGCCGCTGGTGCGGCTGTCGAAGCGGATGTGTCCTCTCTCAAGCCGGGCGAGAAAATGACCGTGGAGTGGCGCGGCAAGCCGGTCTGGATTGTTCGTCGCACACCGGAACAGCTTGCCTCGCTCAAGTCGCTGGACGCACAACTGGCAGACCCCAAATCCCAGCGCAAGCCGGACGAGTTTACGCCCGAATATGCCCGCAACGAAACGCGATCAATCAAGCCCGAGTTATTGGTGGTGGTTGGCATCTGCACCCATCTGGGCTGCTCCCCGTCAGAGAAATTTGAGACCGGTCCTCAAACCTCGTTACCAGACGATTGGCAGGGTGGATTCTTTTGTCCCTGCCATGGCTCGACCTTCGACCTGGCAGGGCGGGTTTTCAAGAATAAGCCAGCCCCGGACAACCTTGAAGTGCCGCCGCACATGTATTTGTCGGCTAGTCGGCTGCTGATCGGTGAAGACAAGAAGGCCTGAATCCATGAAGACACGCAGTACCGGAGCATATCGTGGCTGAAATGAAAGAAGTTTCCCCTAACGCGCCAGCCGCGGAAAAGTTGCTCAATTGGGTCGACAACCGCTTTCCGCTCACCAAACTCTACAACGAGCATATGGGAGAGTACTACGCGCCGAAGAACTTCAATTTCTGGTACATCTTCGGCTCACTCGCCATGCTGGTCTTGGTTATCCAGATCGTCACCGGAATATTCCTGGTGATGCATTACAAGCCCGACGCGGCTTTGGCCTTTGGTTCGGTCGAGTACATCATGCGCGATGTGCCTTGGGGTTGGCTCGTGCGTTACATGCATTCCACTGGCGCGTCTGCGTTTTTTGTTGTGGTTTACCTGCACATGTTTCGCGGCCTGATGTACGGTAGCTACCGCAAGCCGCGCGAATTGGTATGGATATTTGGCTGCGCGATATTCCTGTGCCTGATGGCCGAAGCATTCATGGGTTACTTGCTGCCGTGGGGCCAGATGAGTTATTGGGGCGCCCAGGTCATTGTCAACTTGTTCGCTGCCATTCCATTCATTGGCCCTGACCTTGCGTTGCTGATCCGCGGCGACTTTGTGGTGGGAGACGCCACGTTGAATCGCTTTTTTAGCTTTCATGTGATTGCCGTCCCGCTGGTGCTGCTGGGGTTGGTCGCCGCGCACATCATTGCGCTGCACGAGGTGGGATCCAACAACCCGGACGGCATCGAGATCAAGGCGAACCTAGGCAAAGATGGCCATCCACTGGACGGTATTCCGTTCCATCCGTACTACACCGTACATGACATTTTTGCAGTCAGCATGTTCTTGATGGTGTTCAGCGCGATCATATTTTTCGCGCCGGAGTTCGGTGGCTACTTTCTTGAGTACAACAACTTTATTCCTGCCGACCCGCTTAAGACGCCGTTGCATATCGCCCCGGTCTGGTACTTCACACCGTATTACTCGATGTTGCGGGCCATCACGAGCGAGATGATGTACGCGCTGATTGCCTGCGTATTGGGTGGTGCTTTGTTGGCTGTGTTCAAGCTCAGGCTGCCGGGCCTGTTCAAGCCCGTCATAATTGTCGCGGCGCTTGGCCTGACGGCAATGATGCTGTCGATCGACGCCAAATTCTGGGGCGTATTGGTGATGGGCGGCGCCGTGATCATCCTGTTTTTTCTGCCTTGGCTTGATCACAGCCCGGTCAAGTCTATTCGCTACCGCCCAAGCTGGCACAAATACCTCTACGGCATTTTCGTGGTCGATTTCGTCGTGCTTGCATATCTGGGAGTGCAGCCGCCATCGCCGATTGGTGAGCGCGTGTCGCAGGTTGGTACCCTTTTCTATTTTGGGTTCTTTCTGCTCATGCCTTGGTGGAGCGCTTTGGGTGATCCAAAACCAGTACCCCAGCGTGTGAATTTTGCGCCTCATTGAGCAGGAGACGATAACAATGAAAATCGCAGGTTTTGCCGGAAGAACAGTGTGGTGTTTGCTCGCGGCGTTGGGACTGACGGTTGGCGCCCATGCTGCGAGCGGTGGCATTGTCTGGGATAAGGCGCCGAACAAAACCAACGATCTGGTGTCGTTGCAAAACGGCGCCAAGCTGTTTGTCAACTATTGCCTTAGCTGCCACTCAGCGGCATTTATGCGTTACAACCGGCTCACGGACATCGGTTTGACCGAGCAGCAGATCAAGGACAACCTGCTTGTTACCAATTCCAAGGTGGGTGAGACCATGCAGGCGGCAATCGATCCGAACCAGGCCAAGCAGTGGTTCGGCGCGAACCCGCCGGATTTGACCGTTATTGCCCGCTCACGCGCGGCTAGTGGGCAGGGCAGTGGCGCCGACTACCTATACACCTACTTGCGGACTTTTTACCCGGATGAAAGCAAAGTCACTGCCTGGAATAATCTGGCATTCCCGAATGTTGGTATGCCACATGTATTGTGGCAGTTGCAGGGCAATCGCCAGCCGACATATGAAACCAAATCCGAGCAAGGCCACGAAGTCAAGAGTTTCAAGGGGTGGGAACAACTGACACCTGGAACCATGACGCCGCTCGAGTATGACCACGCGGTGGGTGACTTGGTTAGTTTCCTGCAATGGATGGGCGAGCCGACCCAGAATGCCCGTACCAGAGTTGGAGTCGGCGTGCTGTTATTCCTGGCTCTGCTGACGGTATTCACGTGGCGCCTGAACGCTGCCTATTGGAAAGACGTCAAGTAGATTGGTCAACAGTTCAGCCACCACCGGCGCGGTGAGGCTTGAGTTTTCGGAGTGGGTTTGCGATGATGCATCCCACTCTTTTTGATTTTTAGGAGTCCCCCCGCCATGATGGTGTTGTATTCAGGAACAACCTGCCCGTTCTCGCATCGTTGCCGTTTTGTCTTGTTTGAAAAGGGTATGGATTTCGAGATCCGTGATGTCGATCTGTACAACAAGCCAGAAGACATCAATGTCATGAATCCGTATGGACAGGTGCCCATCCTGGTCGAGCGCGACCTGATCTTGTACGAATCAAACATCATCAACGAGTACATTGACGAACGCTTTCCGCATCCGCAGTTGATGCCAGGTGACCCCGTGGACCGTGCTCGCGTGCGCCTTTTTCTGCTAAATTTTGAGAAGGAATTGTTTGTGCATGTCTCGACGCTGGAGTCACGTGCCGCGAAGAGCAACGAAAAATTGATGGAAAAGTCGCGCGCGCACATTCGCGACCGATTGACACAGTTGGCCCCGATCTTTCTGAAGAACAAGTACATGCTCGGCGAGGGTTTCTCCATGCTGGACGTGGCGATCGCCCCCCTTTTGTGGCGGCTTGATTACTACGGAATCGACTTGAGCAAGAACGCCGCGCCTTTGCTCAAGTATGCTGAGCGGATCTTCTCGCGACCAGCGTATATTGAGGCATTGACGCCCTCCGAGAAGGTGATGCGTAAGTAAGCTGGGTTGGGTCTGCAATTGATTGATGCGCAAGATTCCTCTTCGACGCGACCCTATTTGATCAGGGCGCTTTACGAATGGTGCACGGACAACGGATTCACGCCCTATGTCGCCGTGCAGGTCGACGACAGCGTTCAGGTCCCCAGGGAGTATGTAAAGGATGGCGAGATTGTTCTCAATATCAGCTTTGACGCCACCAGCTCGCTCAAGCTGGGCAACGAGTTCATTGAGTTCAATGCACGTTTTGCGGGTACAGCACGTCAGATCATGGTGCCGGTGGCTCGCGTGATTGCGATTTATGCACGAGAAAACGGACAGGGCATGGCGTTCCCGTTGCCTTCATCAAACGCGAAAGCTAATGTGGAAAAACAGGCCAACGTTCAAATTGGCCAAGAGCAATCCAGATCCAGCGATGCTGACGTGAAATTGGTGACGTTGACTAGTCCGCAGACAGAGTCCGGCGACCTTTTGCCTGATCCGCCCCGGCCAGGCAAGAAGACCAGGCCCACACTGACGCGGGTGAAGTAGCGGGACCTGGCGCGGTGGAGGCAAGGCTAAGGGCCCGTTCAGGAATAACTTGCACATTTGTCTCGTCAGCTTCGGGCGCGCTGCGTTGTTGCGAATCGCTTGTGTGGCCGAGCCACACGGCGCGCTCCGCGCCTAGCATCGCATCCCGAATCCGACGGCCAAAATGCACAACCTATTCCCGAACGGGCCCTAAGGCTGTAAGGACGCTAGCGGTCTTGTAAAATCGCGCTTTGCCGATTTAGCTCAGTTGGTAGAGCAACCGCCTTGTAAGCGGTAGGTCGTCAGTTCGATTCCGACAATCGGCACCATTTCACGGTCTCAGAAAATCCCAAGATTCCCTCAGCACCCGCATGCTTATTGGCATTGCGGGTTTTTTGTTGTTTCGATGCGCAAGCCCGGCGTACGCTGCTTTGACATGCCGCTTTTGACGCGCCATAACCCGCGCCACAGCGCGGCAGGCGGCGATGAACCGGCCCCGAGCGCGCGGACATCATCGTATTCCCTAGGGCGAGCGGCCTGACAACCTGCTCATAATCGCCCACCCAAGGCGTATGACGGTGCAAATCAATCGGCCCGAGGGGTTGTCAGGGCGCCGTGTGTCGTAGCGACCGGGCGTTAGGGCCACCTGGAGCCTTGTGGCAGACTGCATCCAATTTGTCAACCATGCCAGAAACCATCGCGCCTGTAATACAGGTTAACAAACTCAATACGCGCTTCAAGACGCGAACCGGCGACGTGTATGCCGTCAGTAACGTGAGTTTCGACCTCAAACCCGGCGAACTGCTGGGCGTGGTGGGCGAAAGTGGGTCGGGCAAGTCGGTCACGATGATGTCGCTGCTTGGTTTGCTGCCCAGCCCGCCAGCGGTCGTAACCGGTGAGTCGGTGATGTTCGATGGCCTGGACTTGCTGCACTGCTCGCAAGAGCAATTGCGCGGGATTCGCGGGGCGCGCATCGGGTTTATTTTTCAGGATCCCATGACTTCGCTCAACCCGGTGTTCAGCGTCGGTTTCCAGATCATGGAGCCGCTGCGCAAACACATGGGTCTTAGCAAAGCGGCGGCGCGCAAACGGGCACAGGAGTTGCTCGAGCTGGTCGGCATACCAGACGCCGGGCGCCGGCTGAGCGACTTTCCACACCAGTTTTCGGGCGGCATGCGCCAGCGCGTGATGATCGCCATCGCCTTGTCCTGTGATCCCAAGGTTCTGATCGCCGACGAGCCGACCACGGCACTGGACGTGACGATCCAGGCGCAGATGCTGGAACTGGTTCGCGAACTGCGCCACAAACTCGGCATGGCCATCATCTGGATCACGCACGACCTGGGTGTGGTGGCCGGGATCGCGGATCGCGCCATGGTCATGTACGGTGGGCAAATCGTGGAAATGGCGCCGGTTCAGGAGCTGTTTGAACGTCCCGCGCACCCCTACACCCGCGCGCTGCTCAAGACGCTGCCTCATCTCAGGGGTGCCCGGGCGACAAAACTGGAAGTGATCGAGGGTCAGCCGCCCATCATCAGGGCAGAACCTGCGTCCTGCGCTTTTCGCGCCCGCTGCGCGGTGGCGCTGGAGCGCTGTGCGCGCGAAAATCCGCAGCGGCTGAGCATCGGGCCAGGGCACGATGTGGCCTGTTTCTGGGATGTGGACACCGGGAAAGAACGCCATGTTTGAAGCTGTCGATAACACTGGCGCGCCGGCGGCGAACGCGGCTTCATACAACGCCACCACGCTCCCCGCATTGGTGCAGGTGCGCGGCTTGAAGATGTACTTTCCCATCTATGCCGGCCTGTTGCGCCGCCGGTTGGGTGAGGTCAAGGCCGTCGACGGCGTGAGTTTTGAGATACCAGCCGGCGAGACGCTGGGTCTGGTGGGTGAATCGGGCTGCGGCAAGACCACCTGCGGACGTGCCATGTTGCGCCTGTACGAGCCGACGGCGGGCCAGGTGATCATCGACGGCCAGGACGTGACCGCGGTGGGCCCGGAGGTGCTGCGGCAACTGCGTCCCACCATGCAAATGGTGTTCCAGGACCCGCAAGCCAGCCTGAACCCGCGTATGACGGTGACCTCCATAATCGGTGAGCCTCTGGTCGAGCACACGAAATTGACAAAGGCCCAGCGGCGTGATCGCATCTACGAACTGCTCGATCAGGTCGGGCTCAACCGAAATTTCGCCAACCGCTACCCACACGAGTTTTCCGGCGGCCAGCGCCAGCGCATCGGAATTGCGCGGGCACTCGCGCTCGATCCGAAATTCATCGTCTGCGACGAGCCGATCGCCGCGCTCGACGTATCGATCCAGGCGCAGGTGGTCAATTTGCTGGAGTCCCTGCAGCGGCGCCTCGGTCTAACTTACCTGTTCATCAGCCACGACTTGTCGATGGTGCGCCACATCGCCAATCGCGTGGCCGTGATGTACCTGGGACGCATCGTGGAACTGGCCGATCGCGACGCGCTCTACGAAAACCCCAAACACCCGTATTCCCAGGCACTGCTGTCAGCCGTGCCCGAGCCCGATCCGCAAATCGAATCGAAGCGCCAGCGCATCGTGCTCAGCGGCGACGTGCCGTCACCCTCCAACCCGCCCAAGGGTTGCGCGTTCAGCACGCGCTGCCCACAGGTCATGGCCCATTGCCGCGTCAGCGCACCGGTGCTGAGCGAGGTCGAGCCAGGCCGCCAAGTGGCCTGCCACCTTTACACGAATACCTATTCGACCGCTGAGTCCACAGTGGCATATTGAGTCCGCGAATCCCCCATCCCCTGTTCAACGAAAAGGAGTCAATCTTGAAAACACGTTATTCCCTCATCGCACTGGGCGCGCTGATGGCGCTGTCGCAGACCGCCATGGCCCAACGCGGCTCCAGCGGCCACGTCAACGTGATCTACTGGCAGGCGCCTTCGATCCTGAACCCCTACCTTTCGGGCGGTACCAAGGACGTCGAAAGTGCGTCGCTGGTGCTGGAGCCGTTGATCCGTTTCAACGAAAAGGGCGGCATGGTGCCTTACCTGGCTGAAGAGGTACCGACGGTCGCCAACGGCGGCTTTGCAAGAGACTTCAAGACCATCACCTACAAGCTCAAGAAGAACATCAAATGGTCGGATGGAACGCCATTCAACGCGCAGGATGTACTTTTCAGCTACGAGTACTGCACCGGCATCAAAGGCTGCGCCAAATCCAACATCTTCGCCCCTGTCGACAAGGTGGAGGCAGTGGATGACTTCACGGTACGCATCACGTTCAAGGCCGCAAAACCCTATCCCTACGATGTATTTGGCGGCGCCGGCACGCCCATCTTGCAAAAGGCCCAGTTCAAGGACTGCCTGGGTGACAAGGCGCCAAGTTGCACCAAGCAGAACTTCGGCCCGGTCGGCACCGGTCCGTTCATGGTCAGGGATTTCCGCCCGAACGACGTTATCCAGATGGTCGCCAACCCCAACTACCGCGACCCGGCCAAACCGGCGTTTGCCACGCTTACCTTCAAAGGTGGCGGCGACGCGGCGGCGGCCGGCCGGGCGGTGATGGAAACGGGTGAATTCGACTACGCCTGGAACCTGCAGTTGGCCCCCGACGTTCTGGCCAAGATGGCGTCGGGTGGGAAAGGCAAGACGGTCGCGGCCTTTGGCACGCTGGTTGAGCGCATCGAGATGAACCTGACCGACCCGTCGGCCAAACACGGCGATACCCGCTCCACGACCAAACATCCGCACCCGTACCTGTCCGATATGCGTGTTCGCAAGGCGCTTTCCATGGCCATCGACCGCAACACGCTGGTCGAGATCGGTTACGGACCGGCCGGCCGCCCGACCTGCAACCTGGTACCGGCGCCGATCGAATTCGCCACCAGCAACACCGACTGCATCAAGCAGGACATGGCAGGCGCCAAGGCGTTGCTCGACCAGGCCGGCTGGCGAATGGGTCCGGATGGCGTGCGCGCCAAGGACGGCGTGAAGATGGAGATGCTGTACCAGTCCTCCACCAACGCCGTGCGCCAGAACTTCCAGGCACTCATCAAGCAATGGTGGACTGAACTGGGCGTGAAAGTCGAACTGCGCAACATCTCGGCGTCGGTGTTCTTTGGCGGTGACGCGAACTCGCCCGACACGTTTCAGAAGTTCTATGCCGACGTGGAGATGTACGCCAACAACTATGACGGCACGGATCCGGAAGCCTACCTGGCCGAACATGTGTGCGACAAGATTCCGCGCCCCGAAACGCAATGGCAAGGTACCAACATGAATCGCTACTGCGATCCGACGTACGACCGGCTGGTGAAGGAATTGTCCGCCGCGGCTGGAATTGAAGCGCGCGCGGCCATCGCCAAGCGCCTAAATGAGATGCTGACCAAGGACAGTTATGTGGTGGTGCCGCTGGTCGATCGTGGCCGTGTCTCGGCGCACGCCAACTCGCTTGGCGGCGTCGTCCTGAACACCTGGGACAGCGAATTGTGGAACGCGTCTGACTGGTTCCGCAGGAGGTAACACCTATTTGACCCGGGTGGCCGGTGGCACGCCACCCGCCGGCCGCCCAGGGAGCCAAGAGCTCTTATTCAGACCGGTGCCTGCCAGGCTCCGGCCCATTCGATTGCGCCGCGCATGTTCACTTATATCCTTCGCCGATTGCTGATCGCCGTACCGACGGTGTTGATGATCAGCCTGGTCATCTTCATGCTGCTGGAGTTGGCGCCGGGTGATCCGATGGCCGATGTTCCGCTGACCGTGCCGCCCGAGGTCAAGGCCAAGATGCGCGAAGCCCTGGGCCTGGACCAACCGTCCTGGGTGCGCTACCTGCTGTGGCTCAAGCAGTTTTTCTGGGTCGAGCCGATGTACCTGTTCGACCACTGGTTCGGCACGGCGTACGCCGCCGACATGCAACGTGTTGTTTCGTGGCAGACGCGCAGCCCGGTGTCTGAGCTGATTCTGCAGCGCATGCCGCAGACCCTGTGGGTGGTGGGCATGGGTTATCTGGTCGGTGTGTCGCTGGCCGTTCCGATCGGCGTCCTGTCGGCGTACAGGCAGTACAGCTGGTTTGACCAGATCGGTACTTTCGTTTCGATGGTCGGTTTTTCAGTACCGACCTTTTTTACCGGCGTGTTGCTGATCGTGGTGTTTTCCGTGTATTTCAACTGGCTGCCCTCGATTTACGATACCACGCTGGTGGTCAACTCCGGCGCCACGTTTCTGTTGCAGGTCAAGCAGATGGCCATGCCGGTAGCGGTGCTGGCCCTGTTCAATGCGGCACAGATCAGCCGCTTCCTGCGTGCGTCCATGCTCGACAACCTGGGCCAGGACTACGTGCGCACGGCGCGCGCCAAGGGCATGAGCGAGAAGATCGTTGTCCTGCTGCATGTGCTGCGCAACTCGATGATTCCGGTGGTGACCGTGATTGCGCTGGGCGTGCCCTCCATTTTCGCCGGCGCCATCATCACCGAGCAGGTGTTCAAGGTCAACGGACTAGGACAGTTGCTGATTAATGCCATCCAGTCCAACGATCTGCCGCTGGTGCAGACACTGACTTTCATCTTCGCCGTGCTGATCGTGACTTTCAATCTGATTGCCGACGTGCTTTATGGTTTGCTCGACCCCCGGATCCGTTATGACTGAGATCGCCTTCAAAGCCGCTGAAGTGGAGCAGGCCGAGCGAGCGCCGCGTAGCCAGTGGCTGGACGTCTGGGACCAGTTCAAGACCCATAAAGGCGCCTTGTTGGGCGCCGCGGTGTTTGCGTCCATCCTGCTGTTCGTGTTCATCGGGCCGTTGCTGTGGAAGACCGATCCCGGGTATGCCAACCTGTTGATGCGCAACAAGGCAGCCAGCCTTCAGTTTCCTTTCGGTACCGATGAACTTGGACGTGACCTGATGGCGCGCTTGATGGCCGGTGGCAAGGTTTCGATCGCGGTCGGCATGACCGCGATGTCGATTTCACTGCTGCTGGGCACGCTGATAGGTGTCTCGGCCGGTTTTTTCCGGCGCCTGGACGGCATCCTGATGCGCTTGACCGACCTGTTCCTGGCGCTGCCGCTGCTGCCCTTGTTGCTGGTGATGGTGATGCTGTTTCGTGAGCCGCTTTCGGCCCGGCTGGGGCCGGAGACAGGCATCTTCATCCTGATGGTGATCTCGATTGGCGCGACCTCCTGGATGCAGACGGCGCGCATCGTGCGTGGCGAGGTGCTGGCGCTGAAAGAACGCGAATTCGTGCTTGCCGCTCGCTCCATCGGCGCCCCGCCGGTGCGCATGATCCTGCGCCACATTCTGCCCAACACGCTCAGCCCGATCATGGTCGCGGCCGCGCTGGGCATTGCGAGCGCGATCATTGTCGAGAGCGCGCTGTCTTTTCTGGGGCTGGGTTTTCCTCCTGATTTTCCGACCTGGGGTCGCCTTCTGTTCGATGCGGTTGATCAGTTGCAACTCTATCCAAACCGAGCGTTGCTGCCCGGCATCGCGATCTCGCTCACGGTGCTGTCGGTCAATTACATTGGCGACGGCCTGCGCGACGCGCTGGACCCACGCATTCGCGGGCGTTGAAGCGATATGCGGTAGTCGTTGGCGGGCTGAACATGAAAATATCCTACGACCGGTACTACCGCTACGAAGAGTTCACCGCGATCCTTGCGCAGCTGGTGCGGGAGCACCCACGGCTGTTGTCCATGGAAAGTGTCGGCAAGAGCCACGAGGGCAAGGACATCTGGGTGCTGACGCTGACCAACCAGGAAACCGGCGCAGCCGCGGACAAGCCGGCGTATTGGGTCGACGCCAACATCCATGCCAGCGAACTTGCCGGCGGTGTCGCGGCCATGTACCTGATCGATACCCTGACCCGCGACTACGGCCAACAAGAGGCGGTCACCCGGTGTCTGGACACCCGCGCTTTTTACATTTGCCCGCGTGTCAACCCGGATGGCGCCGAGTGGGCCATGCGCGATACGCCCAAGATAATCCGTTCCTCGACTCGTCCGTACCCGTACGACGAGGACGATGTCGAGGGCCTGGACATCGAGGATGTGGACGGTGACGGCCGCATCCTGTCGATGCGTTTCAAGGATCCGAACGGCAACTGGAAATGCCATCCCGACCAGCCCCGCCTGATGGTGGCACGCGCGCCGACCGAGGCCGGAGGAAGTTATTACCGCATCCTGCCCGAGGGGCTGGTGCGCGGTTACGACGGCTTTATGCTCAAGGTTAACCGGGATCGCGAGGGACTCGACCTGAACCGGAACTTCCCGGGCGGATGGCGTCAGGAGTTCGAGCAAATGGGTGCCGGCCCCTACCCGACTTCTGAACCGGAGGTGCGCTCCCTCGTACATTTCATCACCCACCACACCAACATCACCGGCGGCGTGACGTTCCACACCTGGAGTGGGGTGTTGCTACGCCCGTTCTCCGGCCGCCCCGACGAGGACATGCCGGCCGAAGATCTGTGGGTCTACAAAGCCCAGGGTGACAAGGGCACGGAGATCACCGGGTACCCGGCCATCAGCACCTACCATGAGTTTCGCTACCACCCCAAGGAGGTGACCAGCGGCGGCTTCGATTGGATCTACGAGCATCTCGGGCTCTACAAGTGGACCGTCGAAATCTGGTGTCCGATGCGCGAGGCGGGCATTCAGGACTATAAGTACATCGACTGGTTTCGCGACCATCCGGTGCAGGATGACCTGAAGATGCTCGCATGGTCCGACACGGCGCTAAAAGGCAAGGGTTATGTGGACTGGTATGCCTTCGACCACCCGCAGCTCGGCGCGGTCGAGATCGGCGGCTGGGACAAGATTTACGCCTTCCGCAACCCGCCGCCGCATCTGCTGGAGAAGGAAGTCGCGCGTTTCCCGGCCTGGTTGCTTTGGAATGCGCTGACATCGCCCAAGCTGGAACTGGTCCATGCGCGCTGCGAGAAGTTGGGTGCCGACACCTACCGGATCGACGTAGGAGTGCAGAACACAGGACATTTGCCGTCCTACGTGTCCAAGCGTGCATTGCAGCGCAAGCAGTCGCGCGGATTGATTGGTGAGATCGCGCTGCCGCCGGGTGCCGAGCTGGTATCGGGCGCATTGCGAACTGACGCCGGTGAGCTTGAAGGCCGGGCCTACAAACACTCTCAGGTCAGTTTCTGGACCGATCACACACCGATGTCCGACCGCGCGAAACTGCAGTGGGTGGTGCGCTCGCCGGGTGGTGGAACAGTGCAGGTCGTCGTGCGGCATGAAAAGGCCGGCACGCTACGCGCCAACATCGGGCTCGGATAACGCTCCGCAAGCGGCCCAAAGCGGTGCTCCGCGTGCCGGGCCTCGTCCTGCAAGGCGTGCCCACGCACCAAGATGCTTCCCAATCCCGCGCGCAAGGAAGTTTCAGGGGCAATAAATCGGTTAAAACCCGCTGAGTGGGGAACAATCCGGCCGCGCAGCCCTTGACTCACTGCTCGTTCAACACTGGCGGGTGTTCGATATTTCGTGCAAGTGCGACCGACTGATCGCCTGCCAGACATGGAGGGGAAATGTACGATCTGAAAGCTAAGGTGGTCCTGGTCACCGGCGCCAGTTCGGGCATCGGGGCGGCGGTGGCACTGGCATTTGCCGGGCAGGGTGCGAAGGTGGGCGTGCACTATAACTCGAACAAGGAAGGCGCGGACGAGGTTCTCGCGAAGTTACGTGCCGCCGGCGGCGAGAGCGCGGCATTCAAGGCCGATATATCGGACAGCGCGCAGTGCGCCAGACTAATCGATGAGGTTCACCGGCATTTCGGACGGATCGACGTGCTGGTAAACAACGCCGGCGGCTTCGTGCGCCGCGAACTGCTGGCCCTGGCGAGCGACGACTTGATCGAACATGTGTTCAATCTGAACGTACGGTCGATCCTGGCCTGCAGCCGGCAAGTGATCCCG